>CALKNV010000025.1 GCA_938091935.1 uncultured Pseudomonadales bacterium | reverse complement strand
AATGCGCTCAGCCTTTTTTGTTACCCTGTTGTGCTTTTAAATATAACTCGCCTGAACCGGCGGCAGTTTAGCCATATGCCAGTTCTAATAGCTCCCGCACCGATTCCAATTGCATGAACCAGTAGATCGCAGAGAAAGCGATAAAGACTTGCGCCGCGATCAACGCAGCGGCCTGATCATCTTTGACTTTGATTTCTTCTGTTTCTGTTGACTGTTTGTTCATAAATCTAACCTGTAATTTGATGTCGATTGTTTCACCGAACTTGTAACCCTGGCCTATTGCCTAACCGCTAAACCCTATCCAACGCCCTGTGGCAGCAACCATAAACCATACTAATATCGAAGCGATGGCCACCATCTTGACCACCACCGGGTTTAGCATATTGGCATCATGTTGTAGCAGCGGCTTCCGAATGAAAAAGTGAAACAGCATGCCAGAACCAAGCGCCATCATCTTGAACCAGTAAACTGGCAGATAATAGATTTTGGTGGCTACTCCACAAGCCATAAATATGCCGGTGGCCAGCAGCGCAACCAGCGCCCAAACAAACACCTTATGGGTCCGCTCAACCACAGTTTGTACGGGGACGTCGGTTAGCACCAGTCCCAACAGGCGTCCGTCGCTGGCGATAACACAGCCGCCTAGCACCGCTAGCCCGAGCAGGTGAATCGCTTCCACAAAAGCGAACGCGGCACCCCAGGTTTTACCTATAACACCAAACCAGGTGGTCTCCAACCATTCGAAAACGCCAAGCAGAGGCGGATAGATCGCCTCCATCCAGCCGCCATAGGCAAAAACCAACGCCAGTAAAATAGCGCCGAGGGTGAACAGGGTTCGCGAATAAGCCGCGAAGAATGAAGTAGGCATCTAGTCGCTCCTCCTTTTAATCAGAAACGGGTTTGACCATCGACGCATCCGGAGATTACATCGATGAATGTATTGGGTGAGGTGTCACAATCAAACCAGTCGTAAGCAATAAAGCGGCCGCAGACCACGATGATTGACCAGAAAGCCAGGGAAAGAATAGCTCCCATTCGAATCCGGCTTGGCGCCCGCGGCTCGTTTTCCCAGCTGGCGGCAGACTCATTCATTCGTTTATGAAAAAGAAAGGCGTTGACGGCACAAGCAACCAACAGGACCATCTTGATGCGAAACCAAAGGCTCTGCGATGTCCGCACCGGCACCGCATAGAACAGCAGAATACCGGTAATAAACATCACCGTGAAACCAACCAACATGGGTATATTGAGACGTTCTGCGAGGCGACTGGCCGGCACATCAGGCAAGGCATAGCCCAGCATCCGCAGATCGATAAGAAACAGCATGCCCAGACTCAGCATTAAAGTCAGCACATGGGTAGATTCCACCCAGTTATACATGTAGTAGGACTCATGCAGCATGGTGCTCCATTTCGTATCATCCATCCAAACCGCAATGTTGTAGACGAGCTCGTTAATCACTGAGCGTTCCTCCCTCTTCCCTTGACGCGGCCGCGTAGTAACGCAATTTGAATTTTTACTCGCGACCCAGAGCAAAACTGACCATTGCTCGAATTGTTAACCTTTTAGTATCTGTCATCGGCCAGTGGCATAACTGATACAGCAGTGTACTGAAAAATACATGGAGGCAACATTGAGATTGATCAACGATTCACCACACATGGATTCAACATTTGAGGCAGTCTCCCTGCGAGAAGCCAGCGCAAGAATACCCTAGAGATTTGAATAAAATCCAGTTGCGACAGCTAACCTAAATGCTGCTTGCGATATTCCGATGGCGTAACACCTTTAATCTGACGAAAGGCGTTGTTAAACGGTGTAATTGATTGATAACCCACGGAAAGAGCTATAGTAAGCACAGGTAAACTGTGGTTATCCTTATTCGACAGTGCCTGACTGGCATCCTCAATCCGATACTCGTGCAGCATCGCGTTGAAATTCCGAAAACCAAGCTGCTTGTGGATAAAAGATCGCAGGCGGTACTCGGGGATACTCAGTTTCTTTGCTAGCTGCGAAATAGTCAGCCCAGCCTCCCGATACAGCTGCCCTTCCCGAAAGGCTTCATTAAAACTTTCAATGTCAAAGGTCGAACTTCCCTCTGGCTCCGGCTCCTCGGTCAACTCGGCAACTTTCCGAATCACGTAACTCAGTGACACCAGATCAAAACGCATCGCCACCAGCAGCATGGCAAGGGTCAACAGGGCGATGGCATAAACTATCACCGCCTGTTCATTTGCATTATTAGCAGACCCGTCCACCAGCAAGAAGTTTTCAACAAACACCACACTAAAAATAAGGGCACCCTGCACACCTATAATGAACCAACGGAGCACGCGACGGTCATCTACCAGGTCTGCGCGCCAACCCTTCAAGGTCCAGTACATCGCGAATCCCACAAACACGAGCTGCATGATATCCAAACCAGTAGCAAGCAAGGCTGATCCACCAGAGAGATCTCCCTGCTCTGACAGATTTAACAGCAACAGAATGAAGTCCAGAGCAACCTGCAGTCCCAATGCCACTGCCAGCGTCACCGGAAATTGCTGCTGCTCCTGAAAGACGAGAAAGCAGTAGATCATAAACAGCCCACTAATCGCGCTCGTGCCCAGGGAGATCAGCAAGCTGATGGGGCTAAGATCAATCCTGAAACTGGGGTCGATATTCTGTCCAGTCATGCCGCTCAGCAAATAAAACACCACAAACACTGCGATGATGGCGAACACCCGTGCGCTGGGATTTTTTGGATCGGACTTCAGGTATCCAGCCGCCAGCAAGAGCACCGACATGATCGCAACAATCTGGGCAGTAAAAAGAAGTAGAGGGTTTGGCAAAGGACACTTCCAAGCAGGCTATCTGAACGCTGTTTGGACGATACCCGAAGCTCGTGGAAAATACAAAATCCTGCCGCCACACTGGAATTGCGGCCGCAGCCAATTGGTAACCAGTCTCGGGCGGTCCCAGAGAATGCGACATTTAGTCTTGCGGGTAGCTCGATCGATTAGACTCACACGTCGGCAATGGGGTGAAGTAAAGGCCAGTGACAGCATGTCGAAAATTACTATCTATCTCTTTATTTTCAGAGACTTAGAGTTTTTTTAAAACGTTTAACATTACCTTTAATTACACCATTATATTACGGTAGCATTCACGGCTGCTGACGCTTGAGCCGCTCTTCCATCTCATCCACCAGACCATCAATCGAGACTGGACCCTGCTGTTCTTTGTCGTGTTGATTGAACAAATTGATTGCCCGTTCTGAGCGTCGCCCCATCCCCAGCACCTTCTCAAATAGACTCTCTTCAGGCTCATGCATCAGAACCACATCAAGGATGAAGGCGAACAGCGACAGGGCACTGAGTACGAGGTCCCGTAAAGCGTCTACATATAATTTGAATTGGAAAACCAGGAATCGCTTCATCTGGAAAAAGAAGCGAGTCTTATGCTGCTTAGACAACCCTCCTTCGCTGGAAGTGGGTTTTTCTTTGTTTGTCTCGGATTGATTCTGCTGCGCCATCGCTGCACTCATCACCAGTTGGGTTTGTGCGTCACAGTTTACTGTGGCTCGCTCGATTTTTGCAGACAAGTTGCCAAGAAAAAATCGACCTCGGGCCCCGGGGAGGAGGCCAGAGGTCGAATCTAAGCGCGAAACCCGGCACATGGGGACCCAAAATCGGGTTTCAATAATAAGACGATCAGAATCAGCGGATAGTTACATTGCACCGCCAATAAAATAGTCGGCACTGCAGAAGCGTTAGAAAAATTAGGGAATATAAATTTAGTTAAATCAGATAGTTGAAAACATTATTTCACCTTTAACATAAGTAAATTAGCGCTGATTTATTTTGCGTAGATGAAATACCAGCATGAGCCAAGCCACACTATATCGGTCTATGAGCAGCAATAATGGCGGGAAATAAGCCGAGTCGAGCGGACAAAACCTATCCACAGAATTGAAAAGACAAAATCTTGAAATGTGCAACTTGGCACCAACTCAATCTTGCTAAATGCTTATGGTCGCAGGAAAACCAAAAGCAGGTATCTAATCGTCTGGCTGCTCCACTTTTTCATGCGCAGCCTCATCTTCTAGCACCTCAAAAGACAGCCCCGCATAGCTGCTTAACCGCTGATAGAGTGCGTCATTAAATGCCGAACCCGGCGTCCAGAATCCTCCAGGCACTCCATTCTTGTCGACGTCACGGTGCAAGCTAATTGCTGCCTGAGACAACATCTTGGCCGTGGAACCGTAACCAGGATCACGATCACCCGTAACTTTCACTCGAATCTCTTCTCCCGCGTCAGTTTTGCCAATAAACCGTAAATCGTAGAATCCCTCCTGCTGTTCTTTCAGGCTAGGCCCTTCTCCGGGCTTGGGAAGAAAAAACTTTAGAGCAAACCAGCGTAGCGGAGGCACGGCCAGTACCAGGCCAAACAAGCGGCCACCGGATTTCATGCGCTTGGCAAGCTTCCGACCCTTGTCGCCATCGCCAGCAAGGGTGCCTTCATCATAGCGAAAGTCATTGCCATAGCGTTCCTGCAGCAGCGCATTGCTACGCAACACCACGCGGGAGTTTACCGCTGCCATGATGAATGGGCCGACCCAGGCACTGAAGTCTTCGTCGTACTCCATGCCAATCGCACGCTGCCTGGCTTTGTTGTTATGCTCCTCTGGGCACAGCGAGTACCAGTCCCGCATTTCGGCCCGAACCTCTGGGTCTTTCGCCGCTTCTTTGAAAGCATTGACACCGCTGGCAACAGTCCCGCCGGAGAATGTGCCTTTCATGACTTTTACCCGCATCTTCACTTCTGCGCAGTAATTGCCAAATTTTTCCTGCGCCTGCTCCTGCAGAAATTTGACACCGAGGTCCGAAGGCAAGGAATCAAATCCACAGCAGTGCACAATTCGAGCACCACTCGTCTTCGCCTGCTCGCTGTAACGGGAGATCATGCGCTTCATCCACTGGGATTCGCCAGTAATATCGCAGTAGTCGGTTCCAGTGCTGACGCAAGCCTTTACCAGCGCCTCGCCATAGATGGCATACGGCCCAACAGTGGAAATTATGACCTCCGTACGCTCGCACATGGCCACTAATGCAGCCTCATCGAAGGAATCTGCAATGACGACCGGGATCGACTCAGACTTCTCCCCTAACTCAGCACGTAGCTGATCGAGCTTGCCCTGGGAGCGCGCTGCCATGGCCCAGGTGAAGTTTGGTTCAGTATGCTCTTCCAGCAGGTAGCGGCAGATTATTTGGCCAACGAAACTGGTGGCACCGAACACAATCATGTCCAGTTCTTTATTTACCATCGCGGTAAGTCCTCTGTGTAAAGGTCAGGTTGCTGTCGCAATCTGGTCTGGAATAACTGCCCTATGGGTAGCCTTGGGTGATGCCAGCGACACGCTATCACGAGAGTGTCGATAACTCATCCAGATCAGGAACTGCAGGCCAAATAGCAGGGTCGCAGCCAGCAAGTGGGTGGGCTGCACGAAGGCAGGCATGCCGAGATGGCCCAAAGTAGCCCCAGAAATCACCGAAAGACCGATGACAGCGATCATGGCAAACGTCAGTCTGGTCAAGGTATGTAGCCATCCCAGGGAATTAACCAGCAGGCGGGCCAACCACAGGTTCGAGAACAGGACTAGTGCAGAGAAACTGCGATGTACATAGAAGAACCATGGCATGGCCTCTATCCAACTGGAACGCAGTTCTTCACCCTGGGCCTCTTTAATCAGGTCCGTCATTTCACGAACCTGGGTACCCATAGCCACCTGCAATACTGTCATGCCAAGCACGATGTATAGCCATTTTTGAAACCTCGGATCAATGGCAAGCACCGGCTGGGTTGCCATAATCTGGCGCCTTGATTGCGCCAATGCAAACAGCAGGGTCGCGACTATGGCCAGTGCCATCAGCATATGCAGGGTGATCATGCCGGGCTGCAAATTAGAGCTCACCACTCGGGACCCCAACCAGCCCTGGAATCCAACCATAAGGAAGGCCGCAACTGAAGCAGTTGTAATTGAGACATCCAGCCTGCGCAATGGCATCGACACCCAGGCGGTCGCAAAGATCAGCAGACCGATGGACACCCCAATCAATCGGTTGAGATATTCAGTCCAGGTTTTAACTACATTAAAGCGTGTGTCTCTGTAGCCAAGTTCGGCATAGACCTCTTGATAATTCGCGGGCAATTGAGATTCTGCAGTCGGCGGAACCCACTGGCCAAAGCAAGTGGGCCAATCCGGGCAACCCATGCCCGCACCAGAAGCGCGTACGCTCGCGCCTACCAGTATCAAAAAATAAACAGCAGCAAGGGTCAAGGTAGCAAGCCCCCGAAATCGTCGCAGTGATTCAGCCGTAGCGGGTTGAGTAGTCATAGTCCAGGTCTAACAAGCATGCGTTAAGAAGATCCGGTCACCAGAATTGCGCGCTTAATCCCGGAGAGCTTGGAGCAGGTCGACAGAGGCATATCCATCCATCGGCAGGTCTGCACTCTCTTGATACGCGCGGATGGCGGCTCTGGTTTGCCTTCCTACCCTGCCATCGGGCTCACCTGAATCAAAACCATTGCGATTAAGCAATTCCTGGAGCTCTCGCACGTTCGCAACACTCATGGCGGTCTCGTTCTCCGGCATGCGTTGGATTGGCCCACTGCCGGCATAGCGATCCGCAAGGTGGCCTACAGTGAGAGCATAGAAAGTCGATGGATTATAGCTCATGGTCGTTCGGAAGTTAGCGTAGCCGAGGAAAGCAGGCCCCTGCGCACCCGCCGGAAGAATAACCGAAGCCTCCATGCCGGCAGCAACGGGTATGGGCGTTCCATTGAGCTGCGTGACCCCAAGTTCACGCCATTCCTGCAGCGGCTTGCGGGTCGAGGTGCCCGTCAAGCCAAAATCGAAGTCATCTGGGAGTAGCACTTCCCTGCCCCAGCGTTCATCACCGCGCCAGCCAGACTGCGACAAAAAGTTTGCCGCTGAGTGAAATATGTCTGGCAAGCTGTTCCAGATATCGATGCGCCCGTCCTGATCACCATCTACACCATACTGATAAAAAATATTCGGCATGAACTGCAGCTGACCCATGGCTCCGGCCCATGATCCGCTCATACGCTCAGCCTGAATATGGCCGTCATCGATAATTTGGAGAGCCGTCAATAATTGCCTCCGAAAGAAATCGGCGCGCCGCGGATCGAAAGCGAGGGTAGCAAGCGCCTCAAGCACTGAAAACCCGCCGGTTGATCTCCCGTAATTACTCTCTACTGCCCAGAAAGCAACCAGATAATGAGGTTGGACACCGTAGCGTTGTCGCACTTGTTCCAGCAAGACGCCGTGCTGCTGTAACAGGCTCTGCCCGCGCGCAACCTGGTTGGGTGTCACTCTCAAACCGAGATAGCGGGTAAAGGTCTGCACGAACTCGGGCTGGCTATTATCTAGCTCCATCACGCGCTCAAGCGGCTGCAGATTGTCAAGCTCCCGCAGGGTCGCTTCGCTGATGCCGAGTTCGCGTGCTTCGGCTCGAAGCTCAGCCAACCAGTCAGCAAAGCTTTGCTCATTCTCCTGCGCCAATAATGCCGGCACGAACAGAAACAGGATTAGGGGGATTAGTCTAAGGGTTAGGCGCATCCACTAATGATAGCGAAAATATGCCCAAAATAGAATCTCAAGTCGGTATCTAGAGCATACCGATTGGCAAACAAGATAGCGGACTGATTCAGGCAGCCATCTGATTAATAAACTCTGTAACCCGGCGCTCGTCAGTGTCAGAGAGCGCAATGAAATCTAAGCCAAGGTTGTAGTTATCCTGACTCAGTCGCCTGCAATAAGACACATTACAAACGGACTTTACTCGCTCTCTGCCAGCAGCTACCAGCTCAAACTCCAGTTCAAAATTGGGAAACAATCTTGAATCTGATTTCGCTCTGGATAGTTGCTCAATTAAATTGTGCTGGCATTCAATCTGAATCCCTGACGGTGAGATATTCATTAAGGTGCCACTTCGAACTGTTCTTGACAACTTAAGATTAGCGTCACCAAGGATTGGCATGCGTGGGTAATTTCTCCCTTCGTTCGCCATGTTGCGTCTCCAGTGCTATTTGCAATCTCAATGTAGCGCAGTGAGACAACTGTCTCATTGCTTCTGCGGCAAGTTATGAGCTGAGCCACAGTTTTAACAAGCACACCCACGTTTACTCCCTATAAACGTGAAGCACGTCGCGAACACGGGCAAGCTTCGATAGCCATGGCGAGCTTGGCAGTCCGTCACTTTTTCGCTACATTTCGAGCATGAGGAATTTTCCTACACAAGCCGCACGCAATCATAGCATTCGCCAGCTTACCTTAATCCTTAGCAGCATTTACCTGAGCCTGGTCGCGCTGCAGCCAGCAGGGGCCCAGACTGTGAGGGAATACGTCGAAGCAGAAGCCCGTGAACGCTATGAAGAACTGCTCGAAGAGTTCGGCGAGAACAAAACCCTTCCCCCCGGTTATGAATTGCAGGCATTGCTGGCACTCAGCCATTATCCAGAGTTGAAGTCAGTTCGCATCCGCTTCATGGTGGATGATGTAGACATTCCTCTGTCTTCCAGACCACATTGGACGAGCATGCTGAGATCGGCACGCAATCGGACCTACCTGGTAGTCATCGATAATAATCGTGAGGGTGGTCGCAATGCCCTGCTGCTGAAAAATCAGCCCTTTAACGCCCAGGTTGGCATCCTCGGGCATGAATTAGCGCATACGGTTTACTATCTGGACCGTTCTTTTTTTGGCATTCTGGGCGATGCAATCTGCCAACTAGGAGACTGTCGAATACAGTTTGAGCGTGCCACGGATCGCCGCCTCATAGATTACGGCCTGGGCTGGCAAAGATTTGATCACGCCCTGTACGTGCGGGGCCAAATCTATGGCAGTCGAGAAGCGGCTATGGGCAGTGAGGGTGGCGGGGGCGCATACATGAGCCCCGCAGAGTTGCTTGGTATTATGGTAGCCAACGAACTGTATTCAGACTAAGCCTACTGATAGGCATTCAGGCAACCAGATTAAGCGCGGCTTTATTGATTGAGAATTGGCGCTACAACCTGCGTGGTGAACGTATACCGAGCGCAGCGCTCTCAGAAAATAAATGGCTTTTCGCTCAGCTCAAGCTTACCCAGAGGGCTTACAATTGGCAGCTATGTTTCTCATCAACTGACTGCTCTCTGGCTATCAGCATTAGAGCTCAGAGCAAAGTCAGGCAGCAGCTCATCACACACTGCGTAATTTACCAATTACGGCTTCCATGGCCCGATCGAACAGCGGGGCTTCACTGATCACTTTTACCGTGCCGTCTTTCAATTCTCTGGCCAATCCCATACGAGATTTCTCAATCACTTTCACACCATGCGCATTGACAAAAACATACTTGTCGATGGTATCTATCTTCGCCGCCAGTGTGCAGCGGGTTGTTTGCTCACCTTCGCCCTTGAATTCCATCCAAATTCCAATTGGAATCTTGCTGACCTGCTGCATGTGCTCATCGTTCTCGTGTAATTCCGGCATGTGCTGATCGGCAACAGGTTTGGCATCGGACAACCAATCCTCAAAATCAAGATCTCCCTCAATCTCTGATGCCGCAGACTCTTTAGGTTTGAAGTAACTTTGCTGAAGCTTGAGTAATTTTCTCAGGCTCTTATCGATGTCTTTCTTCTTAAATCCAGCCACTTCAAGAGCCTTACCTAAATTAATCAGTAATCGTGACTTAAGACGCTTGAACCGTTCCTGATCTGCACTTGTACGCTCACTATTCACCGTCCATAACAGGACATCAACGGTATTCATGATAGATTTCCAGCTAGCGCCGCCTGGCCCCTCTCTTAGAATCACCTGCACCAGAAATTTATGGAATTTAACCAGCAAGAACTCTTTGACAAAGCCTGGGGTCTCCGCATCGAGGATGCGCTCTTCAATTTTCTGTCGAGCATACAGTTTTACTTCCTCCAGTCTCTCTGTACGCTCATTAGCATCCATCAAGCGATTTTCCACTGCCTGAGCCTCCAGCATCTGACGATGGTTAAAGTAGCGAAAATCTTCCAGAATCTCCTCAATCAATTCTGGTTTATTGCTGCC
>CALKNV010000024.1 GCA_938091935.1 uncultured Pseudomonadales bacterium | reverse complement strand
GCAACATTAGAAACGCGCAGCAATAGACGGGCGCAGTCACGATTGGATGTTAAAAACGCAGAACTGGCAAGGCAGAACCGCAGGGCAGAGCTAAAAAGGAAGAACCAAAGAGGCAGAAGCAGTGCGGAAGCACAAGTTAGGAAAGTGAATACGACAATTAAGATGGTGCGGACGGGGAGACTTGAACTCCCACACCTTTCGATACTAGAACCTAAATCTAGCGCGTCTACCAATTCCGCCACGTCCGCGTGAGGGAAGACCGGTTGGTGAAAACCGGTTTTCAAGGCCGCGTATTATACCCATCCCCTCTGTTTTGCCAAGCGCCAGCAGCTGGCTGTTGCTGTTATTATTTCGACGCTATACTCCCGTTACAACAAGCAACTAGTGGTAACAACAGGAAACAAACATGGCAGATCTAGAAGTCCAATATCAGGATGGCGTCGCCACTCTGGTCATGAACAGACCGGAAGCGCGCAACGCGCTCAGCATGGACATGCGTGCCGCGCTGGCAGACGTGCTGCACGACATCGAGCGAGACGAATCGGTACGCTGCGTCGTTCTAAAAGGCGCCGGGGAGCATTTCATGGCTGGCGGCGACGTCAAGGGCATGGGCGAATCAATCAAGAAATCACCAGAAGAAATTCGCAAGGAATTTATTCTGCGTATTCACGACCTTCACCCGATCATGTTCGCTATGCGGCGTATGCCCAAGCCTATTATCGCCAGCTGTCAGGGCGCAGCCGCGGGCGCGGGTGTCAGCATGGCACTCGCCTGTGACCTGGTCATTGCATCAGAAGATGCTTTCTTCACTCTGGCTTACTGCCGCATTGGCACCAGCCCCGACGGGTCGTCCAGTTTCCACTTGCCACGTGCAGTAGGAATAAAGAAAGCGATGGAAATCGCGCTATTGGGAGACCGCTTCGATGCCCAGACCGCCAAAGATATCGGCATGATTAATTTTGTCGTGCCTACCGCTGAGTTGGAAGCTGAAACCAATGCGCTGGCGCAGCGGCTAGCCGCTGGCCCCACCCATGTCTATGGCAACACCAAGGCGCTGTTCTACCGGTCTCTGGAGAGTGAGTTTGAGGCACAATTACAAGCGGAAGCGGAGTATTTTTCTGATTGCGCATCCAGGCTGGATTTTAAAGAAGGCGTGACCGCTTTTATCGAAAAACGCGAGGCAAGGTTTACTGGAAAATAGCGGTCACTTTCCAGGCATCAAGGGCCACCACCCGGTCCCGTGAGAGAGCGCTGCAGTGCTTCAATGTTCTCTTGCAGGCGGAACAATGTCTCGTTGATCTGGAGTCGATGTGCATTCACCGACTCCATAGACTGCTCGAGGTATTCGAGTCGGCCCACCAGTCCCAACACCGTGCTGTCACCACTGTTCAGCGCCTGGCGGATGGATTCCAGGTCGCTGCGCATGGTCCCGAGTTCAGAGACAGAGCCATTCAGGCCATTCACCGAATCCATAACTCTAGACATGTCATCGATCAATGCGTTAACCCGCGTATCCGAGGCCATCAGCGCTTCATTCGTGCTGGCGAGCTGCTGACTATTATTCGCAGTTGCCTCGTCCTGACCCTCGTTAGCCAGTTTTAAGCGCGCAATCTCGCCTTGAAACTCTTCAAAGGTCCGGTTGTTCGCGCGCCAGTTGGCCCATAGAAGATCATACTGTTCAATGGTCTTCTCGATGTTTTCCATCAAATTGCTGTCTGACTCGGCCGCAGATTCATCTACCAGGGCCAGTCGCAATTCGAGATCACCGATACGCAGATCTGCCTGGCGCATATTGGTCTGGTAAAGCCCGTAAAAGTAATAGGCGCCGTAGGCCCCGCCACCCGCCGCGAGGGTAAGCAGGAGCAGCATGATTCGCACCGGCCAGGTACTGACTTTAACCTTCTCAGTATAGTAGCTGGGCCGCACAATCTCTTCTTTCTGCGAGCGACGAGTGCTCAAGTGTGAGTCGACGTCGTCACGATCCGGGATCATGGGCGGAATGTCATGCAAGTCATCAGATTTATCCATAACTTCCTATTATCCTCAAAATCAAGTTTTGGTGCTATCCCCGCGACAGTGCACCGGCATCGGCAGGGTGATACCATGCCAGCTGCATACCTTTTTCTGCGCAGATGCCGCTTCGGCAAATGCCACGGGTATAACAATAATCAGCCTTGGAGGGTTTGCTGTGGAATTAGACGTCCTGATCGCCTATTTGTTTCGCTGGATACATTTCTTTGCCGGCATCGCATGGATTGGCCTGCTCTACTATTTTAACTTCGTTCAAACCGAGTATTTCAAAGAGGCTGACCCCGCCGCCAAGGCTTCTGCCATCAGCAAACTGGTGCCGAGAGCGCTGGGCTGGTTCAGGTATGGCGCCCTTTTTACCTTTCTTTCCGGGCTGGCGCTGGCTGGTTTTCTCGGTGCAGCCACGAACTTCTACATAAGCATCGGCATGCTGCTCGGCACCCTGATGTTTTTAAATGTCTGGCTCATCATCTGGCCCAACCAGAAAACAGTGATTGCCTCTAACGAGCAGGTGCTGGCAGGCGGCGACCCTATGCCAGAGGCCGCTGCTGCGCTCGGCAAGGCGGGTTTGGCCTCACGCACCAATACTTTGTTCTCGCTTCCCATGCTGTTCTTCATGGGGGCTTCGGCCCATTTGGGCGGCTACGGTCGGGTACCCCTCTCCGCTGAGGGTGGTGTCAGCACCACCGCAATGGCGCTGTGTGTCATCATCATTCTAGCCCTTCAGGGCAACGCCATTAAGGGCAAGATGGGGCCCATGGCCAGCGTCGTCGGCGTCATTCACCTGGGTCTTGCTCTGGCCGTGGCGCTGCTGTTGATCATCCAGTACCTGTAACGCAGCAGTAGAGCAGCATAAAGCGCCAGAGTGCCGCGCATAGCACAGGCTATCGAATGCCTGCCTGTGCTATGCGCGAAATCCAATTCTGTTAGAATAAGCGCCGCTTTCAAACGCCCAAAACAATAGTTTAGAGATGTGATCACCCTACAAAAACTGCGGTTTTGTGAGGGTCTTCGCTCTCTGCGCTGGTCTGAACACGGTCTTGATAGCGTAGAAATAAGTATTCCAGTCTTAGTCTTTCAGAAGAGGATATTATGAAACTTGAGTTACCCGATCTGCCATTTGCCAAAGATGCGCTTGAACCACATATGTCAGCCAATACTTTGGATTTCCACCATGGCAAGCACCACAATGCATACGTCGTAAAGGGCAATGAACTGCTTGAAGATGCAGGCCTTAGTGCTGACAACCTGGAAGCGCTGGTTATCGGGGCGGCTAAAGTAGGCGGCGGTCTTTTCAACAACGTAGGACAGCACTACAACCATAGCTTCTTCTGGAACAGCATCAGCGCCAATGGTGGCGGTGAGCCAAGCGGCGCAATTGCAGACGCAATCAATGCCAGCTTCGGTAGCTTTGAGAATTTCAAAAAAGAATTCGTGGCTGGCGGTGTTGGCCAGTTCGGTAGCGGCTGGGTCTGGCTGGTTGCTGACGGTGATTCCCTTAAAATCACCAAGTCAGCCAACGCAGAAACTCCCCTCACTGACGGCCTCAAGCCACTGTTGGTGTGCGATGTGTGGGAGCACGCCTACTATCTTGATTTCCAAAATCGCCGCCCAGACTTCCTGACATCGTTTATCGATAATCTCGCTAACTGGGAGTTCGCCAATCAAAATCTCGGTTAAGCCCGCAACCGGTTAGCCTCAAAAAAAGCAGCCTGTATCTTTGCAGGCTGCTTTAGTTTCCCAACGCCCCTGTAAAACAACCAGCTGACGCGCCCTACTCGCTGCGGCGTCGCGCCGCGGACCGGGATCATCTGCATCAGTTGCGGCTCAGCAAACTCCGACTGCTGGGACATTAAAATTTCCTGGGTGTGCAGCTTAGCCTGATAATGCTGAGGCATATTTAGTGGCACCCGCGCCAACGCCTGCAAGGCAGCGGCTCGATTTACCCTAATCAGGAATGAGTCTACACAAATAAAAAGCCGCTGTTCCCGCCAGAGTTTTCTGGACTGAAACAGCGGCTTATAAACCACTTGGCTTTAGCAGGGAGGGCAAATACCCTCCCCAAAATGGACAGTTCTTACATCATGCCGCCCATTCCGCCCATGCCACCCATATCAGGCATGGCAGGTGCTGCTCCCTTTTCTTCAGGCAATTCAGTAACCATCGCCTCAGTGGTGATCATGAGACCAGCAACCGAGCCAGCGGCCTGCAGCGCTGTGCGGGTAACTTTCGCTGGATCAAGAATACCCATGTCCAGCATATCGCCATACTCGCCAGTGGCTGCATTGAAACCGAAGTTGCCTTCGCCAGCCTTGACCTTGTCCAGAACGACTGAACCTTCTTCGCCGGCGTTTTCCACAATCTGACGCAGAGGCGCAGTAACTGCCTTCAGCAACAGGGTAATACCCACGTTCTGGTCTTCGTTGTCGCCCTTCAGTTCAGTCACAGCCTGCAGCGCGCGCACGAGGGCAACACCGCCGCCAGGTACCACGCCTTCTTCGACAGCAGCGCGAGTAGAGTGCAGTGCGTCTTCGACGCGTGCCTTCTTCTCTTTCATCTCCATTTCAGTACTCGCACCTACCTTGATCACGGCAACGCCACCGGCGAGTTTCGCAACACGCTCCTGCAGCTTTTCGCGGTCATAGTCAGACGAAGTTTCTTCGATCTGGGCACGAATCTGTCCGACCCGAGCCTCAATGTTGGCCGCATCGCCAGCACCATCGATGATTGTGGTGTTTTCCTTGCTGATCTGGACGCGCTTGGCACTACCCAGATCATCAGCCGTAGCACCTTCCAGGCTTAGGCCGACTTCTTCAGAAATGACGGTTCCGCCAGTCAGAATCGCGATGTCTTCCAGCATGGCCTTGCGACGGTCACCGAAACCAGGCGCCTTCACTGCCGCGACCTTGACGATGCCGCGCATATTGTTCACAACCAACGTTGCCAGCGCTTCGCCTTCAACGTCTTCAGAAATGACCAACAGAGGACGACCCGCTTTGGCAACGCTTTCCAGCAGGGGCAACAAGTCGCGAATGTTTGAGATCTTCTTGTCGAAAAGAAGGATCAGTGGGTTTTCCAGGTCAGCCATCATGTTGTCCTGGTTGTTGATGAAGTAAGCAGACAGATAACCGCGATCAAACTGCATACCTTCCACAACATCCAGTTCGTTCTCAAGCCCGGAGCCGTCTTCTACTGTGATGACGCCTTCCTTGCCAACCTTGTCCATCGCGTCGGCAATGATCTGACCTACTTCACTGTCAGAGTTGGCGGAGATCGTGCCAACTTGAGCAATAGATTTGGAGTCCTTGCATGGTGTAGACAGGCTGCCTACTTCTGCAACCATTGCAGATACCGCCTTGTCTATGCCGCGCTTCAGATCCATTGGGTTCATACCCGCAGCCACTGACTTGAGGCCTTCATTCAGGATGGATTGTGCCAACACAGTTGCTGTAGTGGTGCCATCACCAGCTACATCTGAAGTCTGGGAAGCGACTTCTTTAACCATCTGTGCACCCATGTTTTCAAACTTGTCTTTCAGTTCGATTTCCTTCGCAACAGAAACACCGTCTTTAGTCACAGTAGGTGCACCGAAGGATTTATCCAGAACCACGTTGCGGCCTTTGGGGCCGAGAGTCACTTTCACAGCATCGGCGAGCACATTCACTCCGCCCAGAAGCTTTTGGCGAGCTGAATCGCCGAATTTCACATCTTTAGCCATTATTAAAAATTCCTATCTTTTCAAGTTAACTGATGAGGATCGGTAATCAACAGATCGATTTAGGATTCGATCACACCGAAAATTTCGCTTTCATTGAGAATCAGAAGTTCTTCATCATCAATTTTCACGGTGTTGCTGGAATACTTACCAAAAACAACAGTGTCACCAACTTTAACGTCAACAGGCTGGGTGTCTCCGTTCTCTAGACGCTTACCTGGTCCAACTGACAGGACTTCGCCCTGGGCCGGTTTCTCGGTTGCTGAACCGGGCAGTACGATGCCTCCTGCAGTTGTTGTTTCTTCTTCCGTGCGTCGCACTACGACACGATCTTGTAAGGGGCGGATTATCATTCTCAATCACTCCTGAATCTAAAACAGAATTGAATGTTGGAAGCCATGCCGGCCGCTACCGGTACAGATTCTGCCACTCTCCAATTGCTTGCCCGAAACGGCCAGATGGCTCGTCACAGGCGGGTTAATTGCTGTCACGGTTAATGGGGATAATTAATTGAAATTCAACACCTGATCAGGCGCTAAGCTGCATTTTTTTCAGGGCTTTTGGGGTGTGGGCCGCAACAGTATGATTTTATTAATTATTTTTTCACCGAAGGGTTATCGCCAAAATCATCTTTTTTACTGTCTGACAGCCTTTCTGAGTCGGTTCGACTGTACTCGCCCTCATAGATATTGCCATCCGCGTCCCGGCGATACTCTCTATGGGACCAATATTGGCCACCTCCCTGCCCAGAACCCATGGCTTTTACCATGCCTGTGGAGACAATACGGCGAGCCAGGGGACGCCGCGCCGGGCCGGTAAGAAACAAGAACCCAAGGGTGTCGGTAATGAATCCTGGCGTCAGCAGCATCGCCCCTGCCGCCGCCAGCATGAAGCCTTCAACGATCTCCTGCGCCGGCAGCTGGCCCTCTTGCAGGCGCTGGTTGGCACGCAGCAATGTCGAGAGTCCCTGCTGCTTCAGAATCTGCACACCGATGACTGCAGTGAGGACTACCAGTGCCAGGGTTTGCCAGCCGCCGATAATTTCTGCGACCTCAAACAGCACCAGCATTTCTACCAGCGGAATAACAATGAAAACGATGAGTGCGATCGGCACTTTTTGCTCCTGTGTCCTGCGCCTGGGTAACCTGCGACTCCAGCCATACCTGTTCAAGCCACTGCACAGACTCTATCATGATGGCGAGGAGAAGTGGGTCTGCCGTTTAGGGAATGCCGGGGTTTGAGGTGAACAATAAAGAGAAAATCTGGCAGGTTGTGAATCAAATTCCAGCAGGCAGGGTGGCAACCTATGGCCAGGTCGCCCGCATGGCTGAGCTGCCGGGCCACGCCCGTTATGTGGGCTATACCATGAAGATGTTACCGAGCGGTACCAAGCTACCCTGGCACCGTGTGGTTAATTCACGTGGCAAGCTTTCATTTCCCGTCGATAGCAGCCAGTACCAGAGCCAGAAGCACAAGTTGGAGGCGGAAGGCGTCGTGTTCATCAAGGGGTGCTTTTCCCTGCGTAAATATCAATGGGACGCGGAATAGCCAGCTAGCCCTTAACCTGGGCTAAGACACTCGCCCCATGCACTCACTGCCACATGCGGCCGCAGATTACCGCAAGCGCCATCTTCCTCCCGCCGCCGCCAGCACAGCCTATACGCCTTGCTGATCTCTGGAAGCACCACCCAGGGAAATATCGGCTAGACCGGAACGAATCATGTACCAGAATAGCAGCACCCCTGGAAATGCTGCCGCAGTGGTCAACAGGTAGAAATTCACGTAGCCCATCGCCTCTATCAGCCCACCCGCCGTGGTGCCGGTCAGGAATCTGCCGGCGATACTGGCCAGTGCTGACAGCAAGGCATACTGAGTCGCGGTGAAACGGAGATTACACAGTGCCGACAGATATGCGACCACAGTGACACCACCGATGCCGCTGGCAAAATTTTCAAAGCCTATCGCCGCCGCCATACCAATGTTGGTGTGCCCCACAAGGGCCAGGGCAGCGAAACTAAAATTGGATACTGCCATGAGAATGAGACTCAGCAGGACCGCGTGTTTCAAACCCATGCGGGCAAACATGATTCCTCCTACGAATATCCCCAACAGAAAGGCAATGAAACCGAAGCCCACATCATAAAATGCGATCTCTTCATTGGTGAAACCCAAATCGTCAAACAATAGTCGCAAAGTGAGGTTGGCTAGGGTGTCTCCGATCTTGTGAATGAGAACGAAAAACAGCACCAACCATGCTCCCTGTCGTTTGACGAATTCAGTCAGTGGGCTGAAATACTCTACCAGTGCCTGAGTGATGCCTTTCACCACTGCTGGCTCTATATGTCGAGCCGGCTCGCCCATGAAGACACCTACCATAATAGCGGGCAAGGTAAACACCGCGCAGGCTATATAGGCGGCAGGCCAACCGAAATTACTGGCAACAATCAGGGCTAGCGCACCGGTTGAGGCTGCACCAATACGCCAGCCGTACTGCGACATGCCTGAGCCTGTGCCCAATTGATGGGGCTCCAGCAATTCGATTCGATAGGCATCGATAATGATATCCAGTGTTGCGCCCGCAACCCCCAGGCTTATTGCTGCGACGGCAACCATGAATAGAGCCTCGGTTGGATCCACTACCCCAAGAAATACC
Source organism: uncultured Pseudomonadales bacterium (assembly GCA_938091935.1). Taxonomy (GTDB): domain Bacteria; phylum Pseudomonadota; class Gammaproteobacteria; order Pseudomonadales; family Pseudohongiellaceae; genus UBA9145. The sequence goes on along the minus strand of CALKNV010000024.1, from coordinate 11,263 downwards.
ACCGCGAGAATCACACAAAGACTGACGAACCAGAGCCAGGAGCGTCGCTGTCCGAATTTCCCAATGAATGGCAAGCGGAAATTGTCTATCACCGGCGCCCAGAGAAATTTGAAGTTATAAGCAAGAAAAGTCAGGGCGAACGCGGTGACTGAACTCTTTGAAATCCCATCCTGCGCCAATCGCGTTGTTAACGTCGCCCCAATAAGGGCATAGGGAAAGCCAGAGGACATTCCCAGGAAAAATGCAGCGAGCGGTGCCGCCTCAAAATACGGACGCACACTGGGCGGCAGACTATTGAGCCAGTGATTTGTCGCTTTGTTTTCCGTTGTGGACATGCACCTTCCTGAGCGATTCAGTTGCCATTTCGCAACCCATCGCCTGCCATATCGGCTGGCTAGTCTCTAAAATTATTAAACTGTAAAGGTATGTCCAGGTTTGACTCTTTCAGCAAGGCAATCACTTCTTGGAGATCGTCTCGCTTTTTGCCTGTAACTCGCAGCTTCTCTCCCTGAATCGCTGTTTGCACTCTAATTTTGGTTTGCTTGACCATTTTTACTATTTTGCGGGCAAGCTCAGATTCAATTCCCTGTTGAACCTTGACCAGCATCGACACCTTTTGACCACTCGCCTCGATGTCACTTTCCTGCAGCGCTTTGATGTCCACACCTCTTTTGGTCAGTTTGCCCTTGAGAATATCCAGCATCTGTTTGACCTGGAAATCCACTTCAGCACTGACGAGAACATCTGACGTGTCAGTGACATGAAAGTTAGCGTCCACGCCTTTGAAATCAAAGCGCGTGCCGACTTCCCGATTAGACTGATCTACCGCATTGTTAACTTCGTGCATGTCAACTTCAGACACAATATCGAATGAGGGCATTGTCTTAATTCCTTTCGCATCCTGTGGTGGGCCGAACCAGCAATGACAAGAGAAAGCCTAACGCTTAACCGCTGTTAATTACTCAAGTACTGACGTAACCCGTATTCTTTCGCAGTCTATCATCAGGCTATCATTAACTTAACTGAATCATCGGAAACCGTGAGCCAGGGTAAGCATTCCGGCTGGAGTACAGCGGATTTATTGCTATGATGCGGTGTGCGAAGAGTGAACACCCTTTTCTGACAGTATGAAGATTCAGGAATTTTTCAGCAATATCATTGAATCAATGCCGCCTGCCTTGATTACGGTAGATGCTGAACCGTGCGTCAAAAACCTCAACACCCATACTCTACAAGTAAGCGCACTCGACAATGAGGCGGTTTTGGGCACTCACCTCCAGAACGTATTTCCTATGCTGGAGGATTTTATTAACGAGATAAAGGTAGTCTTGGTGAAGCAAACCTCGGTCACCCTTGATAAAGTCAAATATGCCATCCAAGGCCTAAGCAACTACTACGAAATAGCATGCTGTCCGTTAAAAACCATCGAAGACGTCATCGTTATACAATTCGACGATATCATGCAGCGAGAGCTACTTGAGCAGAGAATCCTGCAGACCGAAAAAATGCGCTCCATGGATGAGCTTGCAGCAGGAATTTCCAGTGAAATTAACAACCCGCTGAGTGCGAGCATAAACGGTATTCAGAACATAAAGCGACACCTCGAACCAACGCGAGCCGCGAACGCCGCGGCAGCATGCATGGCGGATATTAATCTCGACAATCTCAGGACCTTTCTGTCGGATCGCGAAATTGATTTCTTTCTTGATTCGATTGAGGAAGCCACGCTCAGGGCAGGGAAAGAATTGGAGGGCAAAGATTATTGCGGAACCATTTCTCTAGAATCACGAACCAAGGATGAGGAAATAGTCATTACTATCACCGACAATGCCATGAACGATGAGGTTGCTCAACAAGCATTTGCCCCCTACTTCACCACGCGATCCACTTTCGGCGCGCCGGCTTGGGACTCTCCAACGTGTACCGAATAATCAAAACCTTGCTGGGCGGAGAAATCGAGATACGCAGCGCACCCAGGCTTGGCACGCAATTCATCATTACACCGCATACTTGTGGGAAACCACTCGAGCTGACAAGTTGATCGCGTTCAGACAGATTTTATTGATCGGCGCGCTTGTCCTCCTGACCATTTGTGCAGCGCTTTTTTCACTACTCAGTGGCAGCGTGGAAGTGACGCTCGCAGATTTGTTTAGCCTGCAGTCCGCAACCCAAAGCGAATTAGCGCAGCAGATCATCTTCGATATTCGCCTACCAAGAACTGCAGCTGCCTTCGTCGTGGGCGGACTCCTGTCTCTAGCTGGTGTGATCATGCAAGTCTTGCTGCGCAATCCCCTGGCTGATCCCTATATTCTTGGAGTATCTGGCGGAGCCGCGGTTGGTGCGCTCAGCGCGATCCTTCTGGGCGCCAGTAGTTTCTGGCTAGGCCAGGGGGCATTTCTTGGCGCGCTGTTCTCCATACTGCTGGTATTTTTCATTGCCAACGGCTTGGGGCATTGGTCTGTAATTCGCCTGTTGCTGACTGGCGTCGTGGTATCCGCGGGCTGGGGCGCGGTAATCAATTTATTGTTGACGACCAGCACTGAAAACACAGTACAGAGCATGTTGTTTTGGCTGATGGGTGATCTGAGCCAAAGTCGTGTGAGTCCGATACATTGGGCCTTGCTGCTGGCAGGACTAAGCGGCGGACTCTATCTGAGCCGGACCCTGAACGTCCTGGTACAGGGTGATCAACAGGCTCTTGCACTGGGAGTCAATGTCACCGCTTTACGCCTAATGCTGTACTTCGCTGCCTCTGTGCTCACGGCCAGCGCGGTAATCATCGCCGGCTCAGTTGGTTTTGTAGGCCTGGTCATTCCACATATGCTCAGGATGCTGGGCGCCAGAGACCATCGGCTGTTGATACCCAGTGCCATGCTATTGGGAGGAAGCTTCCTAATCGTGGCCGATAGCCTAGCCCGAACCCTGATAGCACCACAGCAACTGCCGGTTGGCGTAGTCACTGCTTTGATTGGCGTGCCTACATTTATTGTCATCCTCAGAAAATCCATCAGTCGAGAAGCATGACCGCGTCAAAGACCAAGGCTCTTATGCAAATCACAGATCTCGAAGTGAGCATCGGTGAGCGCAAGTTGATTTCAGATCTGAACCTGACTATCAGGGGTGGAGAGAGCTGGGCTCTGTTAGGGAAGAATGGTGCAGGCAAAACAACCCTGCTGCATACCCTGGCGCGACTGCGACCCTGGCAAGGCGGCGGGATCGAGTTACAGGGTAAGCCAATCGATCGACTCGATCGCAGGGAAGTCGCATTGAGTGTAGGGCTTCTATTTCAGGAAGGGCTCTCACTGGTCACCAACACAGTGCTGGAGTCAGCCATGCTGGGTCGCTATCCCCACCAGCATGCATGGCTGTGGGATGATCAAGCGGATGTTGAGATAGCTAAGGCGGCTCTGGCGGAATTCAAGCTCCTGGATCTGGCTGAACGGAGGATCGACACGCTTTCCGGCGGCGAGCTGCAGCGCCTGGCCCTGGCACGCCTGCTTGCCCAGTCACCGGCTCTGTTTTTATTAGACGAGCCCAGTAATCATCTCGATATAGCCCATCAGCTCACAGGATTGCTTGCCCTGCGTTCGCGTGTAACGCAGGATCAAGCCACGATGATGATGGCCACTCACGACATTAATCTGGCCAGTCGCATCTGCGATCACGTGCTTTTATTAAAAGAGGATGGTGCTTACGAAGCGGGTGCAGCAGTTCAAGTGCTTACGGAGAACAATCTGGCCAGTGCCTATGATTGCGAAATCAGGCGCATCGACAGTGACGCCGGCGTATTTTTCACACCAGTGATAAGCAATCCTACGTCAGAGCGGATGACCTAGAGCGCAAGCCGGCGGATATCGCCAAGCAGCTTGACCAGGTAGTCCGCAAACATGCCGCCATCCACTCCATTGACCGCCTTGTGGTCATAGCAAAGCGTAATTGGCAGCATTTTGCGCGGCTGGAATTCTCCATTCCGATACACCGGCTTTATCTCAGTCTTTGACACGCCTAAAATCGCTACTTCAGGGGCATTAATGATGGGAATAAATCCAGTGCCGCCTACGGCGCCCAAACTGCTAATAGTGAAGCAGGCACCCTGCATCTCTTCGAGTGTTAACTTACGCTGCTTCGCCTTATTCGATAGCTCTATAACCTCATCGGCCAGTTCGTAGATAGACTTCTTATCTACGTCCCTGATCACCGGTACCACCAGGCCAGCCTCGGTCGCTACCGCAACGCCAATATGGTAGTACTTCTTCTGGATCACGTACTCACCAGAAGAATGCAGCGAAACATTGAATTGCGGATATTCTGCCAGCGCCTTCGCGCAAGCCTTAAGTAAAAAGGGCAAGAAGGTTAACTTGACGCCTTTTTTCTCCGCTTCTGGTTTAAGCTCGGCTCTGAACTCTTCGAGCTCGGTGACATCAGCTTCATTAAACTGAGCCACATGTGGTACAGAACTCCAGTTGCGCTGCATGTTTGCTGCAGTAACTTTCTGCATCTTGCTGCGTGCAACTTCCTCAATCTCCCCGAACTGAGAAAAATCAACGTCTGGAACAGCTGATATCGATGTGCCTGCTGCCACAGGAGGATTGTTGATTCGAGCCTTCACAAACGCGTGAATATCCTCCTTTACGACCCGTGACCTTGCGCCAGTGCCTGGCACCAGGGCGAGATCCACCCCTAGTTCCCTCGCCAGTTTGCGAACCGCGGGACCGGCATAGACCTTGCCCGATTGCTCGGCATTTACCGCAGGTGCTTTCGGTGTCGCAGCCGGAGCCGGGCTAGGTGCTGTTGCTGGCGCTGGCGCTTCAGGCGCCGAGCTGGCAACAACAGCTGCATCGCTGCTTGCCGGTGCTGAAGCTGGGCTAGCTGCAGCCCCGGCTCCAGAAATTCTGATCACATCAGATCCGGTTTTGACCTTGTCTCCTACCTTGATGAGCAGTTCCAATACCTCCCCATCCTGTGGAGCGGGCACTTCCATAGCTGCCTTGTCAGACTCCAGCGTGATGAGGGGGTCATCAGCGCTGATGTTGTCACCCACACTGACGTGAATTTCGATCACATCAACTTCGTCATCGGTCCCAAGATCAGGCACCTTGACCACAGATTCTTCGGATTGGGCTGACGCAGAAGAAGGGGCTTCAGCAGAGGGTTCCGCTTGCTGCTGTGTTTCTGACTCCGCAGGCTCCGATTTCGATGCTGCTGGCTGATCGGGCTCACTGGCCTCAGGCTTTGCGTCCTCTGCAGTCGCAGCGCCCTCCACTTCCAAACTCAATATTTCTGAGCCGGAATTCACCTGATCACCCAGGTTTATAGCAATACTCTTCACCACACCCGCCATGGGCGCTGGTATCTCCATTGCAGCTTTGTCGCTCTCTAAGACCATCAGCGAATCGTTTTCTGCGACTGTATCTCCAACCGCAACCAGCAACTCGATGATTTCCACATCAGCGGCATCGCCAAGATCAGGGACGGTAATTTTCTCTATTGCCAAACCTAAAATCCTCGTTGGTACCCACGCATTAACAGTAATACTTACTGTGTGACTGGATCTGCTTTACTTTGATCGATGCCATTAGCCTTCATATAAGCTGTGATCTGTTTGCCAGTCACCAACTCCAGATCCTTGAGCTCACTCAATGCGGCGAGCACCACGAACTTGGCATCCACTTCAAAGAAGTGTCGCAACTGCTCTCGGCTATCGCTGCGGCCAAACCCGTCAGTGCCGAGCACACGAAAGGAATCAGGCACAAACTCACGAATCTGATCTGAATACAGCTTCATGTAATCCGTTGTGGAAATCACCGGTCCATTCTGCTTGCTCAACTGTGAAGTCACATAAGGGACCTTTGCCTTCTTGGCTGGGTTGAGCAAGTTTTCGCGAACGATGCTTAACGCATCCCGCCGTAATTCGTTGTAACTTGTCACGCTCCATACATCAACGGCAACGGAGAAGTCTTTACGTAAGATCTCAGCTGCCTTGCGTACTTCACGTAAAATTGTGCCACTACCTAACAAGCGCAAGCGCACGTCTTTGCTAAGTGGCTTGGCGACTTTGTATTCCTTAGCCGCGCCATCTTCCAGTAAATACATACCCTTGATAATGCCCTCCTCACTCCCTTGAGGCATCTCTGGCTGCGCGTAATTCTCATTCATCGTGGTGATGTAGTAGTAAACGGATTCCCTTTCATGGTACATGCGACGCAATCCGTCCTGGATAATCACAGCCAACTCATAGGAATAAGTAGGGTCATACGTCACACAATTAGGAATAGTCGAAGCCAGCAAGTGACTGTGACCGTCCTGGTGCTGCAGGCCTTCACCATTTAGGGTCGTACGACCGGCTGTGGCGCCAATCAGAAAGCCGCGAGCCTGGGAATCACCTGCCGCCCAGCACAGATCGCCAACGCGCTGGAATCCGAACATGGAGTAATAGATGTAAAACGGAATCAGTGGGTAATTATTCACGCTGTAGGATGTTGCTGCAGCCAACCAGGCAGAGAATGCGCCGGACTCGGTAATACCCTCCTCCAACATCTGGCCCTGCTTGTCTTCCCGGTAGTACATCACCTGGTTCGAGTCGGCAGGATCATAGAGCTGCCCCACAGCCGAGTAAATACCCATTTGCCGGAACATACCTTCCATACCAAAGGTCCGAGCCTCATCGGGCACGATCGGCACCACCTGCTCACCAATCTCCTTGTCTTTGCACAAGGTGCTGAGCATGCGCACAAATGCCATGGTCGTGGACTGCTCACGTTCGCCACTGCCTTTCAGCTGCGCATCGAACGCGTCCAGCTTGGGAATCGTCACCTGCTTGGCCTCGGAGCGGCGCTGCGGCAGAGGTCCACCCAGTTTTTCCCGAACCTTTCGCATATAGCGAATTTCCAGGCTGTCTTCAGCGGGACGGTAGTAAGGCACTTCAGCGAGCTTGTCATCCTCAATCGGAATCCCAAAGCGATCGCGGAATTTCTTCAGCCCCTCAATATCTAGTTTCTTGACTGAGTGCGTCGCATTTTGCGCCTCAGCACCGCCACCAAACGCATAACCCTTGATGGTCTTGGCCAGAATCACTGTAGGCTTGCCGTTCGACTTAACCGCCTGTGAGTAGGCTGCGTAGACTTTATAAGGGTCATGCCCGCCGCGATTGAGCGCCATGATATCGTCGTCAGAAAGGTGCTCGACCATCTTTAACAATTCCGGGCTCTTGCCGAAGAAATGCTCTCTCGTATAGGCACCGCCACGGCTGGCGTAATTCTGATATTCGCCATCAACGACTTCATCCATGCGATTTTGCAAAATGCCGTCGGTGTCAGCCTGCAACAAAGGATCCCAGTGTCGGCCCCATACAACCTTGATGACATTCCAGCCCGCGCCGCGGAAGATACCCTCTAATTCCTGAATAATCTTGCCATTGCCTCGCACCGGGCCATCGAGCCGCTGCAGATTACAGTTAATGACAAAGATCAGGTTGTCGAGTTGTTCGCGACCAGCTTTGGCGATTGCGCCGAGAGATTCAGGCTCGTCCATCTCTCCATCACCCAGGAACGCCCAGATCTTGCGCTCAGAGTTATGCATTAATTCGCGATTGTGGAGGTATTTCATCAGGTGCGCTTGGTAGATCGCCTGAATGGGTCCCAGCCCCATGGAAACTGTGGGGAACTGCCAGTAGTCGGGCATGAGCCAGGGGTGTGGGTAGGATGAAAGGCCATTTCCATTCACTTCCTGGCGAAATTTGTCCAGCCGCTCTTCGTCCATGCGCCCCTCGACAAAAGAGCGCGCATAGATGCCTGGTGAAGAGTGGCCTTGATAGTAAATCAGGTCACCTTCGTCCTTTTCATTAGGCCCACGAAAAAAGTAGTTGAATCCCACATCATAAAGCGTGGCTGATGAAGCAAATGTCGATATATGGCCACCCAGGCTGGGATTATGCTTGTTTGCTCGCATTACCATGGCGAGTGCGTTCCAACGCACAATGCCGCGGATCTGACGCTCCATGAACATATCGCCTGGCATACGGTCTTCGTCCATGGGCGAAATCGTATTGCTGTAGGGCGTAACTAAGGAGGAGATCGGAACATAGCGCCCGGTTTTGATGGCCGAGTCATTGAGTTGGTGAATGAGGTAATGAGCGCGCTCTATCCCCTCTTCATCTATGACCGACTGAAGGGCGTCGAGCCATTCTTTGGTTTCTTCTGGATTCGCATCGTTGTGCTGAGTCATGTCTTACATCCCATGTGGTACCAGGATCGCTGGTGGTTTCCATGCAGTATGTAAATAAATTACAAAGTGCGCGAATATTACGTCAATTATAACTTTAATTCCACGTACTTTTGGCTCAATATGTAGTATTACTACAGAAAGTATTCGGTGACTGCAGATAAATCCATGTCATTTTTTATGCATATAATTCAGACAGATACAGAATTTTATTTACGAATGGAACCGATGCCAACTAGCCGGTTATGTCGTAACAAACTGTCAAAACTACAAGGTTCGGCCATCAATCAACAGAATTTGAGTGCCGAATTCTAATTTCGCAGCGACACATCAAATCGTTTGCAGGCCAAAGATTGTCATTAATGCCAATATTGCCAGCCAAATCGCCTGGCTTCGCTCCAGCAATGCCTGTATCGCCTCAATCTCATTGGCCTCGACCAAGCGCTCGCGCTCATCAGCTGGCAACTCACTCAATTCTTGTGAATCTTCAGATTCCGATACTGAAACAGTTAGCCCCGACAGCGCGCAGCCTGCATAGCTTTGCAGGGCAGCGCCAGAATCAGTCTCAGGCTGAAACTCCCAGAATGATAGCTTCACTTTCTCGAAGCACTGAACAAAATTACCAGCCAGCGAAAATGTGAGCGCCAGTAATCGCAACGGCAGCCATTCAAGGATGTATGTGATTCGGCATATCAGATTAACCTGGCGAGAATCCTGACCGTCCTCATGGCTATCACGCATCTGGTAGCTCACATAACTGAACAACACCCCCAGGGCCCCAGTAAGCAAATACCAGAAAAACACCACAAACATTTTTTCAAAACAGCGATAAATAAGCTTTTGCTTGAAGAAAGCGGCTATCTGCGCCTGTGAATCCAGCACAGCCTCTGATCTAGCGAGTTGCTCCTGGCGCATATAGAGCAAACACCCCTCGACATCCCCTTTCCTCCAACGCGCCAGAAATTCACTGGCCAGCTTACCTGGCTGTGTTCGATCAAAGACTATTAACAACACAAGGATATGCACCAACATTGTTGGCAGACCGAAAGCCATCCCATTCACTGCAAACAGAATAATACTCAGCACCAACAACGGCAGAGCATAAACAATGACAGCTGGCACTATCCCTGAGAATTCTGACTCGCCAGATCGCTCACTTAAAGCTGATTCAATCCGTCTGCGCAGTCTAAAAAACCAGGAATCATCGAAACGATCGAAATCCTTTAACCAGAGATAGTTAACTGTTAGACATATGAGTATGACAAGGAATTTCATTGTGCACTGTCAGCCGATTCAGAGTAGCTAGAGAGGGATTTTCGAAACCGCTCCCAATTAAAATGGGGGCCAGGATCAGTTTTGCGACCAGGCGCAATGTCACTATGACCCACGATACGGTCTGCAGTCAAACCAGAATAGGCCTGCATTAATCGGCCGGTCAATGCGCTTAAGGCCTCATATTGACGATCATCAAACGCTTCGAAATCAGTACCCTCCAACTCGATACCTATTGAAAACTCATTACAGTTGGCACGTCCCTGAAAACAGGATTGGCCGGCATGCCAGGCCTTGCGATCGAAGGGAACAAACTGGGTGATGCCGCCATTCCGCGCGATCAAAACATGCGCTGAAACCTTAAGCTCTCTCAGCTGCTCAAAATAAGGGTGCCTGGAGCAATCCAGGGTATTGCAAAACAACTCTGCAATACAGGAAGTGCCAAATTCTCCAGGGGGCAGACTGATGTTATGAATCACCAGCAGGTCAATCTCTACCCCATCCGGGCGCGCACTCTGGTTGGGTGACTCGATAAAAGCGGAATCATTTAGGCGATGGTTTACTATTGGAGAGAACACGATTGGCGGCCGCGAAACTTAATGTGGACTCACGCAGTCTAGCATAGGAGACTGTTCATCTCGCGCCTAGCAACTCGTTGCGGCCCAATCGCTTGGGCAGGGGAAAAGTTGCCTCAGGAGACGAATGGATCTGGTATCTAGAAGCTTCTAACACGCGAAGAGTACAGACAATCGGCAGACTAGTGACGCGTCATAGACGACGGATTCAGCACAGTTTGCCCGCCGATCAGACGCGTAGCCTCAAGATTGGGTAGCTGCAAAGCACCATCTCTCAAAGCGACTGCCAGACCAATTTTTGAGCGATTAACCGGGAAACTCGTATCATTAGTGCGTACCGTATACAACTCGGGGTTCATCTTGTTGCGAGTCAAGGTGCAATCGCGCATCCGGCCATCAATCAGAAATTTGATATCAGAGCGCTCTGCGAGACTATCCACCTCATTAATCAGATTGTTGAGATCAGGCTGCGGCATGACCGCCTCTGACTCAGATGACGCTCCTCCCAACAATTTCGCCAGCTCATCAAGATCTCGCTCATCGAGGATGGACTCCCCCGCCGGACTAATTGACGCTTCTTTGTGTGCAGCATCGTGTGCTGCGTCGTCTAATAATCGAGTCTTGCCTAATGCCGAATCTCCAGGCTACTCAGCCAGCGCATCGATCTGTAACTGGTCTGCTGCTGACCGCGAGTTGAAAGCTTCCTGCAGTGCCAGCAGAAATTTATCCTGCTCATCAGCCGTTGCCTGAATTAGGCCCAGGCCTTGTTGCAGCCTTACGGTCAGGACACCGAATTCTTCCTGGCTTAAATGCGTTTTCTCGCAAATCCAGAGGCTTAACTGTTCTGCGGTGTGCTTGGCCTCTTCCCATTCTGAACTCGCGCAGCCACAGTTAACACCAATCACAAAGAGAACTCCACGCCACTTGGTCCGTACCAATTGCTCAACAAATTCCGGCAATTCAAATGCGCTAAACAGCTCGGCGATAAATTCGTCAGCCGAAGCTTCGACTAACTGTGCTTTTTGTGCGCCACGGCCTGCGATCAAAGTGCTTCGTTTGAGCTGCTCAGCCGAAGCCTTGTTCTTGGACCCGATGCTGGTGCGGAATCGAGAAGAGGTGGTATAGAGCTTATCGAGAAATTGCTCGTCGCGGTGATTGGCTACGATATTTATTGTGTCCAGGAAGACTTTCTCCAG
>CALKNV010000023.1 GCA_938091935.1 uncultured Pseudomonadales bacterium | reverse complement strand
TTCTGATCACTGCCGTTGGTATTCCCATCAGCTTGGTCACCAAGCTGCTTATCGGCGTAAAAACTGCCGATGACGTGGCTCCTGCACTGCGCAAACTGCTTATCATTTCCAGCGTGCTCATGGCCATCGTGATGTTCTTCTTCACCATGGCGCTAATCCCTGAGTTCTTCGAACTCAACGGAGAACAGTACACCAGCATGGGTGTCTATTTCTGTTTTCTGGCCGGCCTCATTTCCGGGCTCGCAGTAGGGCTGCTGACTGATTATTATACCTCTGATAAATACAAGCCTGTACAAGAGCTTGCGGCTTCCTGTGAGACTGGTGTTGCTACCAATATCATTTTTGGTCTTTCTCTGGGTTACAAGAGTACGGTTTATCCTTATCTGTGTATTGCCGCCAGCATTTTTATCTCCTGGGGCCTGGCCGGTATGTACGGCGTGGCGATTGCCTCTCTGGGCATGTTGGGCACGCTGGTAATTGCCCTTATGATCGATGCCTATGGTCCAGTAGCTGACAACGCCGGCGGTATCGCCGAAATGGTTGGGCTTGAGAAAGAAGTGCGCGAGCGTACCGACATTCTGGACTCGGCGGGTAATACCACTGCGGCAATCGGTAAAGGATTCGCCATTGGTGCGGCCATTCTTACTTCTTTGGCTCTGTTCGCGGCATTTATCACCGCGGCATCGAACCTGCAGGGTGAGGCGATCACCATGAGCCTGCTGGATCCGCTGGTATACACCAGTGTCTTCGTCGGTGCAGTGCTGCCTTTCCTGTTCATGGCGATGACTATGCGCTCAGTGGGCGATGCGGCATTCGAGATGATTGAAGAGGTTCGACGCCAATTCCGAGAAATCCCTGGCATCATGGAAGGCACCGGCACGCCGGATTACGCCGAGTGTGTTGCCATCTCTACTAGGGCTGCGCTTAAAGAAATGATTGCACCCGGTGTGCTGATCATGGGCTCGCCCCTGGTCGCGGGTTTCCTCTTCGGTGTTGAAGCCGTAGCAGGCGTCCTCGTCGGCTCACTGGTAGTTGGTGGAGTCATGGCGATTGCAGCTTCCAATAGCGGTGGCGCCTGGGACAATGCCAAGAAATACATCGAAGCCGGTAATCTTGGTGGCAAGGGCTCAGAAGAGCACAAAGCAGCAGTTGTGGGCGACACCGTTGGTGATCCTTTGAAGGATACCTCAGGCCCCTCTCTGAATATCCTGATTAAGCTGTCTGCGATCCTCAGTCTGGTTTTTGCACCATTCTTCGTAGAGTATGGTGGCATTCTGCTGGGTTAAAATATTCGACTAGTAAACGAGTCGGAAGACTGAAAAGGGGCCAATTGGCCCCTTTTTAACTTCTGTCCTACATAAAGGTCCAAATTGCCCTACAGACGTCGGGTTTCAAAATGAAAGAGAATCCACTCTTCTTTTTCTAATGTTTCAGGCTCAGTTGCTTCGGCACTCTGGTCATCGTTAAGGACCTGCCAGCGGGTTATGATAGTTTCTACACATTGGTAAATGCGAAACGAATCAGTGTTTTCGATGATGAGATTTCTGACGGAGGGGTTAAGCGTATAGTTTGAAATTTCAGCCAGCCGCCAGTTGCTCTCCATCGTGCGCTCAATGCATTCGTCGTCTGCCAAGAGGTCTGTATAGTCGAACTCAATATCTGCGTAAGCGCCGGCAGGCACCAGCAGATTTACAGCAACCGCGACGTCGTCGCTGTTTACTGCAGGATCTTTCAGGAACAGAACCTCCTCCAGCACTACATCACTGGCGCTCTGGTTGTTGGCCACCAGGCGGAGGCCGTCGTCCGTGTTCTCTCCCCAGGCGGCGGAGTAGAAAGCGAATTTAAGATCGCTCTCCTGCTGTAATTCCTGCGCCCAGGTCGCACTGCTTAGCAGGGCCAGACTCAATAGTGTTTTCTTCATACGTTGATTTTAGCGATGAACCTGAGCTTCTGTCATGACTATTTTATTTTTGCAGGTCAATCAAAGATAATCTCCATCGCTTCACCAGGCGTAAATATGAGTTTTCTAAGGCCAGAAAAGGAAAAGTATTGAACAAGCTCCCGCAGATTAAGCACATTGTTTGTGTGGCTTCCGGTAAAGGAGGCGTAGGTAAATCCACCACAGCAGTCAATCTCGCTGTGGCTCTCAAGCATCGGGGTTGCTCCGTGGGTATCCTTGATGCCGACATCTATGGACCCAGCATCCCGCTGATGATGGGAATCGCGCCCGGCACGCGGCCCGAAATCCGGGATCAGCGCCTCATGGTGCCGATCACTATGCATGGTGTGGAATGCAATTCTATGGGGGTGTTGGTGGACCCCAAGACCGCAATGGTGTGGCGAGCACCCATGATAATCTCCGCATTCAACCAGATATTGAGTGACACGGCCTGGTCTGAGCTCGACTACTTAATTGTCGATATGCCGCCGGGTACGGGAGACATCCAGCTCAGTCTCGCACAATCAGTTAATGTCTCAGGTGCTGTTGTGGTCACAACACCCCAGGATGTGGCGCTGGCTGATGCCCGCAAAGGCATAGAGATGTTTCAGAAGGTTGGAGTTCCCATACTGGGGGTCGTCGAAAACATGTCCATGCATACCTGCACTAATTGTGGGCATTCTGAAGCAATTTTCGGATCTGAGGGTGGGGATCGGCTGGCCTCTGAATACGGTGTGGAGGTGATTGGCAGGCTGCCTCTGGATATCACGATCAGAGAAAAAACAGACAGCGGCAATCCTGTGGTAGCATCAGAAGCTGATTCTGCGGTCGCCCAGGCTTATCTGAATTTGGCGGATAAGGTCGGCGTCAGCGTTCAGCAGCTGGCTAGCAGTCAGGGAGCTGGGCCGAAAATTACTATTAGTGATGACTAAGTAAGTGACGGCTAGTTTAAGTTGGAGTGCGCAGGTGAATTTCCACTTCGCTTTTGCACTAGCGGTTCAGGCGCGAGCTATATGGCGCCCCCACTTTAAATAACAATCTAGAAAAAGGCAGGTAAGGCTCTTGGACGCGGTAAACGACTTTCTAATCTACATTGATGGCTTCCTGGGAAGCGCAATCTGGTTCCCCACTTTGCTTCTGTCGACAGGCATCTTTTTCACGCTCTATCTGGGGTTTCCCCAGATTCGTTATTTCAAGCACGCGATCGGGGTAACTACCGGCAAATTCGACAAGGATGGTGCGAAGGGTGACACCTCCCATTTCCAGGCGCTTGCCACAGCGCTTTCTGGGACCGTGGGGACCGGCAATATTGGCGGCGTTGCCCTCGCTTTACATCTTGGTGGTCCCGCAGCTCTGTTCTGGATGTGGATGACCGCGTTCTTCGGCATGACCAGCAAATTTGTCGAGGTCACTCTCTCGCACAAGTATCGTAATGAGACTGCAGACGGCACCATGGCTGGCGGGCCCATGTATTACATGGAGAAAGGGCTCAATGCCAAGTGGCTTGCCATTGTGTTTGCTATCGCGACTGTGCTGAGTTCATTTGGCACCGGGAACTTGCCGCAAATTAACAGTATTGCCTCGGGTCTCGAGAGCACATTCGGTCTCGACCCTTGGATTACCGCGAGCGTTCTCTCGGTTTTACTTGCCCTTGTCATTATCGGGGGAATCTCCCGCATAGCCAAAGTGGCAGCTACCATCGTACCGACCATGGCAGTGATTTACCTGATCGGTGCGATCGCGGTAATTATTCCAAATATTGGCAATATTGTGCCTTCGTTTGTATCTATTTTTAGCAATGCCTTTTCAGGATCAGCGGCCGTCGGCGGCTTTCTGGGGGCCTCATTTGCCTATGCCTTCGACCGCGGTGTGAATAGGGGGCTCTATTCCAACGAGGCAGGGCAGGGATCTGCTCCGATTGCGCACGCCGCTGCGCGTACCGATGAACCAGCCGACGAAGGGATGGTGTCTATCCTCGAGCCATTTATCGACACAATCGTTATATGCACCATCACGGGCTTGGTCATTCTGTCATCAGGTGTGTGGATGGAAAAATTCGAAAACGAATTCCAACGTGCTGACATGAGCTTCGTCTCAGGAACTTTTATAGAGAGCAATGCTGAAGATGTGTCGAGCTTATTTGCTTATTTGAGTGGCGAAGAGTCGGAAGCACAGAGCTATAGCGGCACCATCACGCTTAATAACGGTGTACCGCAAAATGCAGACGCTTTTACCCTGATCGCGGCTCGTTCCGTTGCCGAAAATACCATCTACTCCCGTGATGACAGTCCGATATCAGGCACTGTGACGGTGGTCGATGGTCAATTGGAGGATTTGACGGTAGTCGTGACCGGCGATTCCTTACTACACTCGGTTCCGCTTACTACCCGCGCATTTACGCGTGGTTTGTTTGGCGACTTTGGTCAGTACATCGTCTCCATCGGATTGATGCTGTTCGCTTTTTCTACGGCGATTGCCTGGTCTTACTATGGCGACAGGGCGATGACTTACCTGTTTGGAACCAAATCGGTGTTGCCGTATCGTATTGTTTATGTGCTGGGATTTTTTACCGCTGCGCTAGCCGACACCACAGTGGTGTGGAATATCTCATTGATAACTATTGTGTTGATGACGGTGCCGAATCTTATTGGCATCCTATTGATGCATAAAGAAATGAAAGCTACCGTGACTGAATACTGGGAGAAAACCGATCACGGCAAGCACAAGGCTTAATTCGAAATCTATTTCACTCGGGTAATTGTCTAACGGGCTATTGCTTCGCCCGGTAACCTGATTTCTTCCACGATAGCCTGCACATCTTCTGGTGGTTCCGGGGTAAACCGGGCCACCAGGCTTGCCACTGTAAAGTTGATCAGTGTGCCGAACGTACCGATTCCCTCAGGCGAGATGCCAAACAGCCAACCAGATGCATTGTCCATGGCAGGATTGATGGTTTTGAAGTAAACAATGTAAGTCGCGGTGAACAAAAAGCCGGTGGTCATACCGGCTATCGCGCCCTGTTTATTCATTCGTTTTTGGAAAATGCCCAGTACGATCGCAGGAAAGAATGAGGCTGCAGCCAGCCCAAACGCATAGGCGACGACCTGGGCTACATAAGCTGGTGGATTGATGCCGACGTAGCCTGCCACCAGCACAGCCACAAATATTGCAATGCGTGCTGAGCGCAACTCCTGCTTCTCAGAAATATCTGGCATGAAGCTCCGTTTCATCAAGTCGTGAGCTACTGAGGTGGAAATCACCAGCAACAATCCGGCTGCCGTAGAGAGCGCAGCGGCAAGGGCGCCGGCCGCCACCAGTGCGACTACCCAGTTCGGCAGTTCAGCGATCTCCGGGTTCGCGAGCACCATGATGTCTCGGTTAACCTCGAGTTCATTGCGCTCAGGATCGCCTACATACTGGATAAGCCCATCATTGTTTTTATCCGTGAAAGAGATCAGGTTGGTGGTTTCCCATTTACTGAACCATTCCGGCATGGCCGCGTATTCTGCATTGTTAACGGTATTGATCAAATTAGTGCGAGCGAAAGCTGCGACTGCAGGTGCTGTGGTGTAAAGGATGGCAATGAAAATGAGTGCGAAGCCCGCAGATCTGCGAGCGTCCCTGACGTTGGGCACGGTAAAAAAGCGAATAATTACATGGGGTAGGCCGGCGGTTCCGAACATGAGTGCGGCGGTAATGAAAAATACATCCTGGGTGCTGCGCTGCCCCTCGGTGTAAACCGCAAAGCCAAGCTCTGAGCTCAAGCCGTCCAGACGATCCAGAAGATAACCGCCGCCGAAAGCTTCATTTAACTCGGCGCCAAAGCCAATTTGTGGAATAGGAATGCCAGTCATCAGAATGGAAATAAAAATAGCTGGCACCATAAAAGCAAATATCAGCACACAATACTGTGCAACCTGGGTATAGGTAATTCCCTTCATGCCGCCTAGTACGGCATAAAAGAAAACGATTGCCATACCAATAATTACGCCAGTGGTGATATCAACTTCGAGGAATCTTGAAAACACGATGCCGGCGCCCTGCATCTGCCCGCATACATATACAAACGAGACTGAGATGGCGCAGAAAACTGCGATCAGACGTGCGGTGCGGGAGTAATAGCGATCGCCGATAAAATCCGGCACGGTAAATTTGCCAAATTTTCGCAGATAAGGAGCAAGTAAAAGGGCCAGTAATACGTAGCCTCCGGTCCAGCCCATAAGGTAAAACGTCCCGTCACGCCCCAGGAAAGAAATTAGACCAGCCATTGAAATAAACGAAGCCGCCGACATCCAGTCTGCCGCGGTTGCCATGCCATTGGCCAATGGAGGTACGCCTCCACCCGCCACATAGAAATCGCTCGTTGATCCTGCTCGGGACCAGACAGCAATTCCTATATAAAGACCAAAGGTCAGGAACACAAATACAAAGGTCCAAATTTGAACACTCATCGGATGTCCTCCGATTCTTTGCGAGCTTGTCCAGCTGCCTCGTCCGCGTCGCGGTTGAGGTTGTATTTATCATCTAGTTTGTCCATCAGATAGATGTAAACATAGATTAGTGCAACGAACACAAAGATGGCTCCCTGCTGCGCAATCCAAAACCCTAGTTTGAACCCACCAAAACGAATCGAATCCAGAACATCGACCAGTAAAATACCGCAAACAAATGAAATGAAGAACCAGACCGTCAGCAGCGACAGCACAATTCGGATGTTGGATTTCCAATACTCGTGAGCGTTCTTATCAGACATGTGTTTTCCTGCTTCTTGTTTTAATGATGTCTGTGGGTGAGTTTGGGCGCGAGCATGCATCTGAACTCAGCGTCGGCGCTTACTCCCAAGGAACCCGATGGTATCACTATAATCTGCTAGCCGCATAGCAGGGACAGCGGGGGATGCAGGGTGTTTAATGAAGTTCAGACAGGTAGTCCAGCAAGCGTTTACGGTGCTTTTCACGGTCTTTTTGATCCGCTGCCTTGAGCAGGTTTCGGTGAAGCTGTCTCAGTTTTTGCCGGTCCAGTTGAGGTTGTGTCTCCAGCAGTGATTGAATTGCCGCGTTACCTTCCGCCTGAATTTTTTTGCTCCACATTGCCGCTAGATCAGGTTGCTGTGGCTCGGCTTGGGGGGATTCCAAGTTGCTGAGCTTGGCGGCCAGGGCTTCACTATCGATGTGGCGCATCAGCTTGCCGATATACTGGAGTTGCCTGCGGCGAGCGCCATGGCTATTGGGAAGTCTGTGGTACTCAGCTATGCCTTGCAGAAGCGTTTCTGGCAATTCAAGCGATTCCAGCTGTGCGGGTTTAAGTTGGGTGAGTTGCTCACCCAAGGCCTGTTGTAAATGCGCCTCGCGCTTGCGCTGCGATTTGCTTGCTAACTGCTCTTCATCCAACTCTTGCTCTGACATTGTTACAAATAGAAGGCTTGTGCCAGCCCAAGAAATGCAAAGAATCCAATGGAATCCGTGACTGTGGTGAGTGCCACTGAGCCAGCCAGAGCCGGATCAACATTCAATCGCTTCAAGAACAGCGGTAGATAAGCGCCGGCGAGTGCCGCAGTAACCAGGTTAATCATCATGGCGGCAGCAATGATGTAGCTTAGCCGCAGATCCTGGTACCAAAGAAATGTCACCACTGAAATAACCACTGCCCACAACAATCCATTCAGACCAGCTACCCCCAACTCTCTTCTGAGTAGCCACCGACTATTTGAGGAACTGATATGCCCCAAGGCGAGTCCGCGTATGACGAGAGTCAGAGTCTGGGTGCCGGCTACTCCACCCATATTGGCCACAATAGGCATCAATACAGCCAGATAGACTACCCGGTCCAATGTATCCTGAAACAGATAGATCACCATTGAAGCCAAAACAGCGGTACAAAGGTTTACACCGAGCCATAAGGCGCGACGGCGAGCGGTCTTGACTACCGGTGCGAAGGAGTCGTCCTCTTCATCGAGGCCAGCCATGCTCATCAGTGAGTGTTCTGTGCTGTCGCGAATCACGTCCACCACATCATCAATCGTGATTCGACCAAGTAACTTTCCTTCACTGTCTACGACCGGCGCTGAGACCCAGTCATGTTGCTCGAATAGTTGAGCGACCTGGTTAGCTTCCATGTCTACAGGAATTGCCTCAACGTCTTCGTGCATGACCTCGCGGACTGAGATATTGGGATCAGACACCAATACTTCGCGCAATGGCAAAATGCCCAGGAACTCATCACTGCGATTGACTACCAGGAGGTTGTCGGTCATTTCGGGTATAGAATCGTGACGACGAAGATAGCGTAGCACCAGCTCTACGGTGTGATTGCGTCGCACCGTAATGGTGTCAGTGTTCATCAGGCCGCCGGCGGTATCCTCATCGTAAGACAGGATTGTTTCCACCCGCTGCCGGTCCTGCAAGTCCATTGCCTGCAGCACTTCCGTTGCCAGCTGCTGTGGCAGCTGCTGGAGAATATCAGCAAGATCATCGTCTTCCAGACCTTCTGTTAACTCTGCTACCTCCTCCGCATTGAGAGCACTGAGAATTTCATTCTGTAAGTCCTCATTGAGGTACTGGATCACTTCACCTTCAGCGTCCTTATCGACCAGCTGCCAGAGGACGCTACGAGTTTTGGGAGGCGATGACTCTAATAGGTGAGCAATTCCCGCAGTCGGCAGCGTCTTGATCATCTGCCGAACCTGATACAGGGAACCGCTATCAATGGCCTGACTTAACTCAAGCGCATGATCTTTCTGAAACTGCGATTCCTTGCTGTGGGGCATGCTTTACTCCTTGTCCCACTCATCGGCTGGTGGGATAGGTGGCTAAAGTGTTTCAGCTTCGTAGAAGGCGTGAAATATATTGTATTGGTTCGCGCACTGGGGGTTCTGAAGCTGGCGCAATTCTACAGCGAATTATGGGGTAAGAGAATTATTAGTTAGAGTTAAGCTGTGACTAAATGGCCAATTCGATAGCAGCTTGGGTTCAATGCGGTCAAGCGGCCAGGGATGCCATTGCTAATGGTCACTATTCCCCCTCATCGAATCGATTATTGATGAGGGTCGAAATCGCTTCTATTGCTGCCTCTTCATCGGGCCCGTTTGCGGTAATGGTGAGCATTGTGCCCTTGACTGCCGCAAGCATCATCAGGGAGAGAATGCTTTTTCCGTCTACCATTTTTTCGTGCCCAACTTGAATATCGCTGCCAAAACTTGCACATAACTCGGCCAGTTTGGATGCCGCGCGGGCGTGCAGTCCGGCGTTGTTAATGATTTCAATTTGAATCTCAGTCATGGTAAATCCCTAAACGCTGAGTTCCCTGTGCCGCACCTGCACATTGGAAATCTTGCCTACGAATGACTCTGCGAGCCGCTCGCAAAGATAAACTGAGCGGTGTTGTCCGCCGGTACAACCCACGGCAACTGTAATGTAGCTGCGGTTATTCGCTTCGAATTTTGGTAGCCACTTTTCGAGGTAATTGCCAATGTCTTCCAGCATTTCTGAAACTTCTGATTCATCGCCTAAAAATTTTTTCACGGCATCATCGAGTCCGGTGAGGGCGCGCAAGGAATTATCCCAGAATGGGTTGGGCAAACAGCGCACGTCATAGACGATGTCGGCATCAACGGGCACACCATTCTTAAACCCGAACGACTGGAACAGTAATGCCAAGGCGTTAGTTTGATCATCAAGCATTCGCTCTTTGACCGTCTGTCGCAATGCCTGCAGTGACATGTTACTGGTGTCTATTGTCAGATTTGCTAGAACGGAGATGGGTTCCAGCAGCTCTGACTCTTTATCAATGGCCTCGCGTAGTCCGACTGATTCAGAAGATAGCGGATGCTTTCTTCGGCTCTCGCTAAATCGTTTTAACAGGGTCTGACTATTTGCGTCGAGGAACAGTATCTCGGTGGGAATGGTTTTTCCCTTGAGCTTGGCGACTATCTGCGGTACTTGCTCAAGGTCGGTCGACACGTTTCTTGCATCAACACTCACCGCAACCTGCGTTAGGTCGCTGGCGTCAGTGCTGATTCGCTTGGCTAATGCCGGGAGAAGGCTGGCAGGCAAGTTGTCGATACAATAGTAACCTTTGTCTTCAAGGACATGGAGGACGGTACTTTTTCCTGATCCAGATCTGCCGCTGATTATAGTGAGCTTCATCTTGGTCCGCCGGTTACTTGTTGTGTGGATTAACTATCGCGCTAATAGGTAATAGCAATATTGTAGAGATCTTCATTGCTTAGGGTTTGCCGTAGGGTAAAGCAAAGATCTTCGTCGCTGAACAGTTCTGCTAGCTTTGCCAGAGTTTTGATGTGGTCATCTGACTTCTGTTCTGGAACTATTAAAACAAATAGGATGTCCACCGGCCGTCCATCAATCGCATCGTAGTCAACCGGTTTGGCAAGAGTGATCAGGGATCCAATGATGCCAGTGCAGCTGGCCACGCGGCAGTGGGGGATCGCTATGCCTTTGCCGAGCCCGGTGCTACCCAGTTGTTCTCGAGCCATCAAGGAATCGTAGATTGGCTCAGATTCAAGGGAACTGAACTGGTCGCCGATAATGTCGCTGATGTTTGTTAGTATGCGTCTTTTGCTGCTCCAGGTTACCTGGCAATGGCAGCGCTCTGGGGAAAGTATATCTTCGAGTTGCATGAGTCTGGATGATTTTTCGGGCTAGTAAATGGGGCTGATTAATTTAAACAACGAGTCGTTTTCTCTCGTTGGAGGGTGGTATAGAGAGCGATTCACGATACTTTGCGATGGTGCGTCGCGCTACGTTTATACCTTTCTCTTCCAGCAGCTGCGTTATTTTGCTGTCGCTAAGCGGTTTGCGAGAATTCTCTGCAGCGATCAGTTTCTTGATAATGGCGCGAATCGCAGTGGATGAACATTCGCCTCCACCTTTGGTGGAAACATGACTGGAGAAAAAATATTTCAGTTCGAATATTCCGCGGGGTGTGTGCATATACTTTTGCGTCGTGACTCGAGAAATAGTTGATTCATGCATGCTAACGGCCTCAGCGATGTCATGCAGCACCAGTGGTTTCATGGCTTCCTCGCCATACTCGAGAAACCCCTTTTGATGTTGGACTATTCGAGTCGCCACCTTCATCAGAGTTTCATTACGGCTTTGGAGACTCTTGATAAACCAGCGCGCCTCCTGCAAATTGTCTCGCAGATAGCTGTTGTCATCACTGGTATCGGCCCGCTTTACCAGGGAAGCATAGCCACTGTTTATTCGAATCTTGGGGGCGGTTTCAGGGTTAAGTTCCACCTTCCATTTGCCGGACTCAATGTCCTTGGAAACGAAAACATCCGGCACGATATAGGTGGTTGATGGTGGTGCGATATTGGAGCCTGGTCTTGGGTCCAGCGTTTCTATGAGCGCGATTGTCTCGCCCAGTTCTGCTTCTTTGATCTTGGTCTTGCGCATTAGCTGCGCGTAATCGCGATGGCCAAGTAAATCAATATGGTCTCTTATAATTAGCTTCGCATTCTCGATGAGTTTGGGGCGCTCAGGATGTTCCATTTGATTCAGCTGAATCAGCAGGCACTCTGAAAGACTGCGATATGCTACGCCAATCGGGTCAAACTGTTGGATACGATGGAGAACAGCGACTATTTCATCAAGTTCAATTTCCAATTCCGGGTCAAAACCACTGTGTAGTGATTCTAGATCTACAGTCAGCATGCCATTTACGTCAACAGCATCA
>CALKNV010000022.1 GCA_938091935.1 uncultured Pseudomonadales bacterium | reverse complement strand
TAGGGATGCAGCAGAGTGAGGTCGAGAGAGTGCCCGCGAAATGATCAGTAAGAGTCGACAGCTTCCAACAGCTTGTGCACGAAGCCTTTTTCGTCTTCGCTGAGTTCGGGCTTCCACACCTCAAAGATCAATATAATTCGGTCCTCATTCGAATTGTTCCAGGCTTCGTGCTCGACGGTGTCGTCGAACAGCCAAACCTTACCCGTCTCCCATTCACGAATATCGTTACCGACCCTGAAGCCGCAACCGCCGGGAACGATGAGCGGCAGATGACAGATCAACCGAGTATTAATCATGCCGTTGTGTGGCGGGATCTTGGCACCCGCTTTGAGGCGTGAGAACAGCACGTTGGGGCAGCGACTGCCAGAAAACACCAAAGGTAGCGCCGCCATAACAGCGGTGGTTTTTGGGCAGCGCGCCTGGTTGTCGGTTACTGGTTCGCCGTTGTACCACAGATAAAACGCGCCCCAGTCCTTATTGTCTTTTAATCCGTGCAGGTCGTAAGCAGGGCGGCTACCACTGGACTTGAGGTAGGCGCCAAAATCCGTTTGCTCGCGCTGCAGGGCCTGAGCCTCGGATAGAATATCCTCGAATGCCGCTTCCACCGCTGGAACCCAGTCAAAGTGGGCGGGATCGGCAAACTCCTGCAGTGGCAGTCCCGGAAAATGAATCTGTTTTGGTTCAGGGTAATAGATTCGTCGCTTGCCCAACAGCATGTCGACGGCTTGCTGCATTCGCGTGGTGTCGCCTTTGGCGGTATCGATCAAGTCACCGACCGTGTCGTCGAGATGGCGGGTGAAGTCACCTGCGAGGCTTTCCATTCGCTCTCGGGCCCGCTGTACGTCAGCCGCCATGTCAGGGGCAAGTTGCGCCTGGGTCGGTATATAACTGAGCGCGTCTCGATAGAAGGCTGCTGCGGCCTGGCGGTCACCGGCTTTGAAGAAGGCATCACCCTTGACTACGATCGCCCTCGGATTGCGGGGCTCATGTGCGAGTGAGCGGTCAGCCGCTGCCATCGCGTTTTTCATGTCGCCCTGATCCCGGCTCGCGAGCGCGAGCACACCCCAGACCGCAGCGTTATCCACGCCTTGCTCAATTAGTGATTCGAGTATTGCTCGCGCTTGTCCAGGTATACCGCTCTGTAGTGCCGTTATGGCCTCCTGCAGGGGATTACTGTTATCTTGTGTGCCAGTCACTGAGGTTTTCCTTTGAAGGTGCTTAACTAAGGGCAATATAGGTCGGGGCAACACCGGATATCTTGATGTTTCCACAGTCAGCCGATTCATAACTATCGACCCAGCCGTAAATTCTAACAGCCTTTCAATGACTACAACTAAACATAGTGGCCAGACTTTAGCTTGCGATTCTTTCTGGGATTCGAAGGTAGGCAATCAAATTGGCATGCCTGATGCAGCCGTATTCGTGCGCCAGCTCTTCGCTGCTTTTCTGAACGCTTTAATTGGCTTAGTGCGATCTCTATTACCAGGTTTTATTTGCTTGTTTCACTCTCGCTAACCCATTTGCCTGATTATAGTGGTCGCCTTTTGTGCTCCACGCCATTCGTAATATGTTGGTTCAGTCACATGATTTTTAGTTTAGCTACTATTTTACACATCAAATTTGTCTAAAAATTCATTTATAGCAACAACTTACAGATCCGGGAAAAAAAGTGTTTCAAATTGTAACCATTTGAATAAGCGGTCGTCTTAATAGATAAGGGTGCGCACCTGACCGAACAACCAAATTCTTACAGCTTGGAGTAGTAACATGAGAAAGCAGATTTTTTCGATCGCAGTAGCCGCCGCATTCGCCATCCCTTCGCTGGCCAACGCATATGTAGAAGTTCAAACCGTCGAAGAAGACAAAGTCCTGGTTAGCTTTGACGTTAGTCAAACAGCCTCTGACGAAGGCCGAGCAGACCTTGAACGCACCATTCGTGCAGCTGCAAAACGGGTTTGCGGTCCCACGGATACTCGTTCAGCAGGATCACTGGCTGCAGCGACGGACAACAAGGCCTGTTTCAGAAACGCCGTCGCACGGGCCATGAGAACCGTCGAATCTGGTGCTGGCAATATAGCTGCGGTCACCTCTAATTAATTTTAGAATGACTCGGACAAATATAGCGGAGTCGGCATGTTCAGAAGCATGTCGATGCCGCTTGAGTTTTCAAGGCTCGATTTGAGCAAAATAAAGCGGTATTTCAATTTCATAACGCTCAACACTTCGCCTGAAAATTTCGACTACATTCTGGCCAAATGAGCCATCCCCAAAGCAAAACTCTTCTTTTATTGTGTGATCTGGCAGCTCTCGCCACATCGTAAGTTCGCGAAACACTGCCTCATTTCGCGCAACTACACTGGGCGTGTGCAGCACAATTTAATAAACTCTAAGTTTCTACTTGCCGTCAGCGCTGGTTTGGTGGCATTACAATGACTCAGAGGAAACCAAGAGAATGATCACGCGCTTCTCCCAACACTTGTCCCTGCGTTTAACCGGTCTGCTTATTTTGCTAGCGCCCGCAACCCTGCTGGCCCAAGACGATGCGCGGCCACTTACTATCGATGACCTGATGAGTATGAAGTCTCTATCTGGACCCGTGCTTAGCCCGGAGGGTGACTGGGTTGTCTACTCGGTGCGCGAGCGTGACATGGAAGAGGACAAATCCAGGTCCCAGCTCTGGGCGGTTCCAACTTCTGGTGGTGAACCCATACCAATGACTTCCTTCGAGACTTCAGCTGGCAATCCGCAATGGAGTCCGGACGGAAAGTACCTGTCATTCACCGCCAGCAAAGGAGATGACGCGGAAACTCAGGTCTGGACACTGAATCGTGAGATAGGCGGTGAAGCCATCCAACTTACTAGCGTCAAACAAGGTGTGAATGATTACGCGTGGTCTCCGGATGGCAGCCGTTTGTTGCTGGTGATGACGGACCTCAAACCAGAGCTACTCAATGAAGATGAAGACGATGACGATGCAGCGCAACCCTATGTGATCGACCGCATGCAGTTCAAGCGTGACTACCGTGGCTATCTGGATCGCCGCCGCGAGCATATTTACGTGTTCACACCTGGTGATGAAGAACCGATACAGGTAACTCACGGCGATTACGACGATTCTGATCCCGTCTGGAGCCCAGACGGGAAATCCATTGCCTTTGTCAGTGATCGCTCTGATAACCCGGATTTGAATTATGGATCGGACGTTTTCATTGTCGACGTAGATGATGAGAATCATCCAATTACCCAGGTGACCAGCAACGAGGGGCGCGATTACTCGCCAGCGTTCAGCCCCGATGGCAGGCGCATCGCGTACGTATCGTCTACAGGTCCCGATGTGGGCGGTTCTGCGTTGACCCCAACAAAGTACCTGGCAATTACGGATATCGATGCGGATCAGCGCGAAATTCTGACCCCAGATCTGGATCGCAATGTCTCTAATCCAGAATTTTCAGCCAATGGTCGAGATATCTATTTTCGTCTGGAAGACAGCGGCATGAATCATCTGGCGCGTGTGCGTGCCCGGGGCGGCGATGTGGTAAGAGAAATCGCCGGCAACGTCAGCGTTCGAGATTTTGATATGGCCAGCGGTGAGATCGTGGTGAGCCTCACCACATCGTCGTCGCCAACTGAGCTGTTTGCATTTGATGGCGAACTGACTCAACTCTCGCGAATAAGCGCGGAGGCGCTGAACGGTGTAGCGCGCGCAGAGGTTGAGAAGTTGCGCTTCGAAAGTGCGGACGGCACGCCAGTGGAAGCCTTCTTTGTAAAACCTGTTGGCTACCAGGAGGGGCAAAGATATCCAACAATCTTGTGGTTGCATGGAGGTCCAGCCTCGCAATTCAACTGGGGTTACAATGATACCGCCCAGCTGTTTGCTGCCAATGGTTATGTCGTGATCATGCCTAACCCACGTGGCTCAACCGGCTACGGCGCCGAGTTTGCCCATGGCACTGTGGCAGCCTGGGGTGAGAATGACTTTGATGACGTCATGGCAGCCATCGATCATGGCATTGAGACTGGCCTGGTAGATCCTGACCACACCGGTGTTGGGGGTTGGTCCTACGGCGGTATCCTGACCAACTATGTAATTACCCAGACCCAACGCTTTAAAGCAGCGATGTCGGGCGCCAGCCTCGGTCTGGTTACCTCAAACTACGGTCATGACCAATACCAGTTAATGTATGAGCTTGAGTTTGGCCTGCCTTGGGAAAATCCTGAGTTATGGGCTGAGCTGTCTCCATTCAATAAAGTTGAAAACATCACCACACCGACTCTGTGGATGGGCGGCGAGGTGGATTGGAATGTGCCCATCAATAATTCCGAGCAGATGTATATCGCTATGAAGCGTTTGGGGCAGGAAACCCAGCTGGTAGTCTATCCAAACGAGCATCATGGTATTCGCCGGCCCACCTTTCAGCGTGACCGCTTCGAGCGCTGGATTGCCTGGTTCGACCAGTATCTGAAGCCAGGTGCCGGGCCAGTTGCACAGAGTGATTGAGATTAATGCGCCGACAAGAATCCAGCGGGATTGATCTCTGGGCCATGATTGCGAGATTTAAATAAGGCAAACGATATTAAGACCCTGCCAAAGCGCGTCCGGGTTTTTTTAACTGAGCTTATAGCTTCTTATGTACAAGCGAGCTCCGCTCACGCTTGAATCCCTTATTGCTGCCAGGTTTCCTTAAACAATCTGAATTTACTCAAGGCTAAAATTAATTCACGAGATAAGTGTTATGTATATTAACAATTGGTCTACTCCAAAAAAGCCAGGCAGCCTTTGGTCTTTACTGCCGCTGTTGCTGCTCCCTTTTTCTGCAATAGCAATTGGTCAGGATCTTTTTTCTGCCCGCGACGTGTTCGAGCTGGAATATGCAACTGACCCGCAGATTGCGCCTGATGGTGAGCGCATTGCTTATGTTCGTCGCAGTAACGACATCATGACGGATCGCACTCGATCCAATATCTGGCTGTTGCGGGCAGATGGCTCCGATCATCGACCGTTGCTGTCTGGCACTGCAAATTACAGCTCGCCGCGATGGTCTCCAGACGGGACGCGGCTTGCTTATCTTTCAAATGAAGAAAGAGGCTCACAGCTGTATGTGCGCTGGATGGATACTGGCCAAACTGCGCTTCTAACCAACATTCAGAATTCAGCATCCAACATTAGTTGGTCACCCGATGGACAAACCATTGCCTTCACCATGAATGTAGAGTTCGACAGCAAACCATTTTCCGTCAGCATGCCGGACAAGCCCGAGGGCGCAGAGTGGTCCCCAGCATTCAAATATGTCACTGAAACCCGCTATCAAGCTGACGGTAGCGGCATTCTCGAGCCGGCTTACTCCCATGTGTTTGTAGTACCGGCAGAGGGCGGAACCCCGCGGCAGCTCACCCAGGGCAACTTCAATCATCGCAGTCAACTAAGTTGGACGCCTGATAGCGAAGAAATCCTGTTTTCGGCCAACCGCAATGAGAATTGGGCGTTACAGAGTCGTGAGGCTGATCTTTTCGCAGTAAACCTGGCCGGAGAACTCCGTCAGATTACCTCTGAGCCTGGCGTGGAAACTGCGCCACAGGTTTCGCCTGACGGCAGGCTTATCGCCTACGGCAAAACAGATAATGAGAAGCTGGCCTATCGCAATCGCTACTTGCACGTCATTGCAGTCGATGGCTCAGGTGACCGAAACCTTTCGGCGAACATTGATAACTCGCTGTCTGATTGGAGCTGGGATGGCAATAGCGCACTGTACTACCAGGTCACTAACCGCGGCATTACCGAGGTGGCGCGCGTAAGCCTGGACGGGGGGCATCAGATCATTGCCTCTGGGATGGGAGGGGAATCTCTGGGCCGACCCTATACCAGTGGTTCCTACGCGGCAGCGTCCAATCTTGTGGTGGTAACCAGAGGCTCGGACACCCGTCCGGCAGACTTGTTCGCTATCCGCAATCGTAGCGAGACGCGACTCACCGAGTTGAACGAGGACTTGCTGGCACACAAACAACTGGGGCAGGTGCACGAGATTATCTACGATTCGTCAATTGATGGCGAAGAAATTCAGGGTTGGTATCTCACGCCGCCCGGTTATGATCCCGAACAAAGCTACCCCCTGATACTAGAGATTCATGGTGGTCCCCATTCAGCCTATGGCCCACACTTTTCCGCAGAAATGCAGCGCATGGCGGCAGCAGGCTATGTGGTGTTTTTTAACAATCACCGCGGCAGCACTAGCTACGGTGAACGCTTCGCCCTGCTGCTACAGAATAAATATTCTTCCGAATATGATTTCGCTGACCATATGTCAGGCATTGATGTGCTGATTGAGCAGGGTGTTGCCGACCCGGATCGACTTTATATTACTGGAGGGTCCGCTGGCGGAATTGCAGCCGCCTACGCTATCGGGCTGACTGACCGTTTCAAGGCAGCCGCTGTCGCCAAGCCGGTGGTGAATTGGGTATCAAAAGTGCTGACGGCAGATAGTGGCATCGGTCAGATCGCTAACCAGTTTCCGGGTATGCCCTGGGAGAACATCGACGACTATTGGCAGCGCTCGCCGCTGTCGCTTATACCGAACATGACTACGCCAACCCTGCTTATGACCGGCGAAGCCGACAGGCGCACACCAATCTCTGAGACTGAACAGATGTACCAGGCCCTAAAGATTCAGGGAGTAGACGTGGTTATGGTACGAGTACCAGGCTCACCCCATGGCATAGCGGGCAGACCTTCACGCTTGATCGGAAAGGTTGAGAACATTCTGGCGTGGTTTGAGAAGTACCAGTAGCTGCAGACAGCCAGGCAAGGAGCAGAGTCGAGCAGAGAGGAGCAAGTGCTCACCTTGCCCCTGGCATATCTCAATTTAATCTGCAGTGATTAGCGCGAGTTGGGAGCTGTCCAGGGACTAGCCTCAGAAGTAGTCGCCTGCACAGCTGCTGAATGACGATCTGACAACCAGCTCGCACTTGAGCGATGCTGGCTATTCAGCCGGCTTGAAAGCCAGCAGCACATTGCCGGAAACCTGGCTGAAGGAACCATAGCCCGAGCCGACGAATACCATACCGGATCCGGCAGCGATCGAATGGCTATCGATAGAACCACCATAACCTTCTACACCGTTTACGGTTTCGAAATCTGTGGCAGTGTCATATTCAAATAGCACTTCCCCGGAATCTGCATTGAAGACGAACAGGCGACCGTCCAGCCCTGCTGTGATAACTGCGCCATCTACGGTCAGCGGGGCGGCTGAGAATCCGTAAAGCCCCTCGCAGCGACGCAGGCGATCGTCGCGTCCTTCGCAATCTGACTCGACTTCGTAGAACCAGCTTGGTTCGCCTGTGCCAAGAAAGAAAGAATAAAGACCAGGACGGCTAACCTGTCCCATGCCGCCTGGGTCGTTAACGGTCATAAAGGCGCGTTCTGCGTCTGCCGTGATGCCCCAGTGATTGCCGCCCAGTGCCGTGCCTTCTCCAATTCGCTGGTTCCAGACCAAGGCGCCGGAATCAGGATCAAGCGCCCAGATGTCGCCAGATTTTTGCCCCGCTACCAGCAGTTCGCGGTCACCGGCTTCTACCAGAATGGCTGGGCCACCGAAATCATAGTCAACGGAGTTGGTGTCATCCAGGATGATGCAGTTGGGACCACCGGCACTGCAGCCAAAGTTCCACATATCATTTGCCAGTGCCTGGAATACCCATTTCTCCTCTCCGGTTTCCAGATCCAGTGCGATGATCGCATCGCTGGTACCGGTGGTCGGATGCGAAGTGTTTTCGCCAGTGGTGACATAAATCTGAGCGCGCGCCTCATCGATTGTCGGCGTGGTCCAAATTGGCGCGCCAGAAGGGCCGCGCTGCTTGACGCCGGTGGAACTCTCCATGCCAGTGTACTCGGCCGCCGGCATGGTGTGGTATTCCCAGATCTTTGCGCCGGTGCGGACATTCAGTGCAGTGACGGCGCCATGGTTTTCACAGCACTCGTAATTCGGATTCCCACCGGTGATAACACCCGAACCTGATACCGGAACAATGATGCGGTCTTCGTGAATCACGGGCGTGCCTGTAAGCATACCCTGATTGTTCG
The DNA here is from genome assembly GCA_938091935.1 of uncultured Pseudomonadales bacterium. Lineage (GTDB taxonomy): Bacteria > Pseudomonadota > Gammaproteobacteria > Pseudomonadales > Pseudohongiellaceae > UBA9145. The sequence goes on along the minus strand of CALKNV010000022.1, from coordinate 7,371 downwards.
AAGCCTGGCCGCTGGCAGTCCAGTTCTGTTCGCCAGTTTCAGCACTGATGGAATGAATCATGCCGCGTTGATCGCTGAACACGAGAATCCCTTCATCATCAATAACCCCATAAGCCATCGAGGAGCGCAGGCGAGTGCCGGCGTTGTAAACCCACTTCGCGCAACCTGATTCCGTATCCAGGGCAAAAACGCGACTGGCATCTGTGGCCGAGTAGAAAATCGTCGAACCAACAATCACAGGTGCCGCACGCATACTGGAAGTTGCTGGAAAGGCTATCGCCCAGGCCAACTCAAGATCTGAGAGATCTGCGGTGGTCAGACCCGCCTGGGCCGCGCTGAGATAGCGCGGGTTATTGCCCTCAGCATCGGTATAGGTAAAAGATACTATTTGGCTCAAGTCGACAGCGCGGTCACCGGCTGCACACATGCTCGCTGTGACCCAGTCCTCGACACTTTCGCCGGCCTCCTGCTGAGCCGATGCTGTATGCGCAAAAGCCAGGCCGGTGACCAGCAAGGTGGTTAGACCCAGCAGTGCACGAAAACGAGTGAGAAATTGGGAATAAATTGTCATAACAGTACCTTCTGGGTGGATCATCACAGGATGCCCAATTCCAATTGGGATCGCCTGTGTCGCAGGGAACGTCATCATAAAGCTGAAAACCGGCGCAAACAAGAAATAGGCGTGCAGTACCAGCTGTTACAGCCTATCCCCTTATCAGTCTGCCGATTGGCTAAAGGGCGCCCTTGTTAAACGAACCCGTGCGGAAGATTGCGCTGGAACGAATTACGCTAAGTGTGTCGAAAGAGATTGTCAGCACTATCAAATAATCTACAAAAGCTGAGCGGAACACGCTCTGTCTGCTGCAGCGCCGGTACTCGTTCAAAACGCGCACTCGTTATATTGTTTCTTGAGGGGGAGGTAGGGGTAGGGGTAGGGGTAGGGGTAGGGGTAGGGGTAGAGGTAGAGGTAGAGGTGCTGTTAGTGAACTCCGGTGAAGCCTGCCCCATTCTCTATGATAGAAATTTAAAAGAAATAGACTTGGCGCTATCGTATGTGCTTATGCCGGGTATGTATGGCGGCAATTTAACGAAAGAGCTTCATGCTCGCGGATACGTTTGGTCACTTCTTTTCATATGCGGCTGTACTGACACAGGGGTTCATATTGATTTTATCCTTGAGCAAGGCCTCGAGCTGATTCTCAAACCTTTTATACGCGACAAGCTTTTGCGCCGGTTAATAGGACTGTTGTAAACGCAGGGCTAACAGGCTCACGCCGAGCGATGGAACAGCAAAGTTAGTAAGAGCAGGTAAGTTAACTGAAAAGGCTGCATGAATCTTACCAAGGGAAATTTCGCGATAATTCAGTGCCTTAAGATCGCCGCTTTCTGCTCGTAAAAAAGAATTCGGCAATGCAGCCACAGCTGGGAGGGGAAATGTTGGGTGCGAGGGCAAAATCCAGTATGTTTAGCACTTCAAAGAGAGCAAAACAGTTGTCTGGCCATGCAATGCGCGAGGCCAAAGGAGTGCCAAGCTTGCAGATAGTGCCAAATTATCTCTTCCCCACGGCAGTGTGGAGTACACTTTTCGATGACCGGGAGAGCTTTAATGCGACTCTGCTCGAGCAAATCTATCGCCTGAGAGATCAGGATCCTGCGGGTGTGGAAAACACGAATGTTAGAGGTTGGCAGAGTCCTAACAACGTGCAGAGCCTTCCAGAGTTTGAACCGCTGAGCCTGCGTATCTTGCAAGTCTGTCAGCGGATTGCTGAGTCTCAGCATTTTCACCCTGATCTGGTTTTGCAGCATGAGGCCTGGATCAATATCAATCCCCCAGGTGCGTCAAACAAAATCCACTTCCACGCTAACTGCCATTTTAGCGGCATCTATTACATCAGCCTTAAGCCTCCAGAGTGCGGCAGTATCTTTTTTCGTGACCCCCGGGTAGCTTCAAGAATGCTTACCTATCCCACGACTCAGCCAACCGAGTTTACTAGCGATGAAGTAAGGATGGATCCGGAAGCGGGGCGTATGTATGTATTCCCAGGCTGGCTGGAGCATGGGGTTGAAGAAAACCGAAGCGATCAGGACCGGGTGAGCATTGCTTTTAACGTAGTTGCTGGCAAACGCTAAGTCGATTGGCGAAACAGCTTGGCGGTCGTTAGCGCGGCTGTTTGAGCAGGCGCTTGTGTTAGCGTGTAGACTCTGAAGTTTTTAAGCAGGTGCATTCAAGACCGTGCAAGAGCCACCGCACAATTCCAACAATCCTATGAGCACGCCTCCGACCGATGATCAGGTCTTGGAGCATGAGCAAATGCTCCAGACTGCTATGGAGCACCAGCGAGCTGGACGCCTAGCTCAGGCAGAGCAGCTGTACCGACAGGTCCTGGCCTCCGATCCCAATCAACCTGTCGCACTGCATATGTTGGGGATCCTGGCTCACATGGCGGGCCAGAGCGAGCTTGGGATCGAATTGATTGAGGCGGCTGTGGCGAGTACGCCGGACTACGTGTCTGCGCACAATAATCTCGGCAATATGCTGCGCGAACTGGGGAGACTCAAGGAAGCTTTGGCAGCCTATGAGCGGGCCTTGGCGCATAAACCAGATTATGCCGAGGCGTTGGGGAATATTGGGTTGGCTCAGCAGGGTCTTGGGAGAATCGAGGACGCGGTCAGCAGTTACCGCAGGGCTCTGGCAATCAAACCAGAACTGGTGGATACCCAAAACAATCTCGGCAATGTCTTGTGCGAAATGGGTAAGCTAGATGAAGCCATTGTGTGCTACCGCAGAGCCCTGGAGATTCACCCGCGTTATGCCCAGATCCACTATAACCTCGGTGCAGCCCTCAAGCAGCAGGGCGAATTGCAATTGGCTCTGGAGAGTCTGCACAAGGCAGTGCAGCTGCAGCCTGATTCTGCTGCTGCTCAGACTAGTCTGGCGCTGACTCTGCAACGACTGGGCCGGCTCGAGGATGCGGTGACTGGCTATCGGCAGGCCTTGTCCCTGGAGCCTGATAACCCAGATTTCCTTGCCAACCTCGCGAATGCGCTGGATTTGCTTGGTGAGGTGGAGGAAGCGCTGGCATGCTACCGCAAGGCGCTGGCGCTCAACCCCAAGGCGCGCGAGACCGCCGGCTCCATTGGTTCACTGCTGCTGGCCATGGGAAAGCTGGAAGAGGGATTGATCATGGAGCGGCAGGGATTTGGCGTAGTGAAATTCGATCTTGAGAACGGCGTCAGTATCAATGACGGAGCGGATTCAGTCGAATATCCATGATTCGAATGAAGCAGAGGGGACCTGTAGTGCAAAAAACAGTGCAAAGAATTGAAATTTCAACCAGCGCAGATATCCCCCATTTTATCGGCGCGTGGACAATCGAGCCGCTGTCCCTGTGTGATGAGTTGATAGCATTTTTCGAGTCACACCCGGATCACCAGGCTCAGGGTAAGATCGCAGGCGGTTTAAATACTGAATCAAAGCATTCCACCGACCTGACAATCCGTCCGCGGGAGCTTCAGCAGGCAGACCACCTGCCGGTGCGCAACTACCTGGACGCACTCTTCGCCTGTCACACAGACTACCTCGATCAATGGCCTTTCCTGAAGGGGGTGATGCCGAGCATGGAAGTAAGTTCATTTAATATCCAGCGTTACCAGCCCGGCGGGCATTTCCTAAAGGTGCACTCTGAGCGAACTACTCTGGCAACGTCCCACCGGGTGCTGGCCTGGATGACTTACCTGAACGATGTTGAAGATGGGGGTTCAACCGAATTTGTGCACCAGGGCATTGAGGTGCAGCCGAGCAAGGGCAAAACCCTGATTTGGCCTGCAGAGTGGACCCACGCCCATCGTGCCAATGTGCTGAATTCGGGCACTAAATACATCATCACTGGCTGGATTCATTTCCCATCCCGTAAAACCGCCTGACGCGCTGATCTGCCTGCTTTGTCCTTGCCCTGCGCGCTGCAAATGCCGCCTGAGATTTTCCTGTTAGCGCTTTGTTTTCAATAACCTATGTGCACCAAGGCCAGGGGTTTTGAGGTATCGGTGGGTTGTTTCTAAAACGTAAAAAATTGTTTTGAATCGTAAGTAATATCTATTCACATTCTTCTATATTTTACGCCTAAGTTCCCAGAATCTAACACTTTATCTACAAATAACGTTATTTATCAATAGTATGAGTCTCCAGGGATTGCTTCGCCTACAAACGAAATACTCTTAGTAAAATAATTAATTTGGGCTTGTGTAACATCTTGTTGCAGTCTATCCTCGTAAGCAGGAGGTCATGTACACCCATGGTAAGTGCGTGATTTCCTGTATAAAAAAAGAAGCTTCTAAATTAAAAGAAATTTGGAGAGATAGTATGCAGTTTAAAATTCCACATAAGCGTAGTTTGCTATGTTCGGCGATTTCCATGTCTCTTCTTCCTATATCTGGTGTGTCGCTAGCGCAAGACCAGGTAGAGGAAGTGGTAGTCACGGGTTCATTCATTCGTCGAAGTGAAGGATTTACCCAGGCTTCATCAGTGACTCAGCTCAACGCAGCTGACCTGGAAGCCCAAGGTACTTTGAACCTGGGTGAGGTGGTACAAAATCTCACTTTTGTAAACGGTGCTGCTTCGTCAGTAACCAATACGATTCAGGGTACTGACTCTCGTTCTACATCAATCGACCTTCGTGGTCTTGGCGCCAGTTCTACACTCACCTTGCTGGATGGCAAGCGTCTGGTGAACCAGAACGTAAACGCCTTGATTCCCACCATTGCGATCCAGCGTATGGATATCGTTGCTGACGGTGCTGCGGCACTTTACGGTAATGAGGCGGTGGCAGGTGTGGTCAACTTTGTACCTTACACATCCTATGACGGCTTTAAGGTTGATTCCTACGCCGAACAGGATTCTCGCGGCGATTATGATGAGCACTCCGTGCAGATGTTATGGGGTGGTGAAATCGGCGACGTGGACGTAGTGCTTGCTGGCCAGTTCCGTCAGAACAGCCGTCTTGGCTGGGATGAGCGCAGCTTGTTGGCTAACTCCGGTTTAACTATTTCATCGAACGCACCGGGTAACTGGTATACCCCGGACCGTGGTGCCGATGGTGCCTATACTGGCTCGCGCTCACGTGCACCAGATCCGGCCTGTCGTCCAGGTTCTGAACGTACTGACTACTCGCGAGATCAGATCGCCAACGAGTTTGGTAATCTGCTGGGTTCCAGTTGTTTCTTCGATTTCGGTGATAACCGCTCCTACCGTGAGCCAACCGAGACAACCCAGTTTTATGCTAATGCGACCTGGGATGTCAGCGATGACCTGACCTTGAAAGCACAGGCGTTTCGCACCCGTTTGGCAGAGAGGACTTACACCTCTACCTCAAACCCTGGTAACTCCCGTATTGGTGAATTGCCGGTAGTACGTGGCGAGATTCCAGGTAACCCCTTCAGGGCAATGGATTCCAGTGGCAACCAACTCTATGGTATCGATGCTAACGGTGACGGCGTACCAGATCGCGGTACTACTGACCTGAACGGTGATGGTCTGGTGGATTACCTCATTTCTGGTATCACTCCAAACGGTATCCCATTGAATGAAGATGTGGTACCCAGAACGCTGCGTCCTATCAACAAGACCAACCGCCTGGGTGGCGCGCCGGTCGGCCATAGCCCTGATATGGACAACTTGTCCGATAACGTGGACCACATTTCACGATTCACCTTGCAGGCTGATTTCAACGTGCCCTTCATCGAGGGTTGGGAAGGTCAGGCCGCCTACACGCGCAACACGCGCGAATTGGCATTCATGTCCAACCAGAATTATGACATCACCGAAATGATCAAGGGTCTGAACTGTGACGTGGTCAACGATCGCGACTCCTGCTACAACCCGTTCTTCGTAACCGATGTCAACAATGTTACGCCTAAGCATGTGATCGACGCCATCGCGGCACGTGATTTCGAGTATGTTCAGGATGATCTGGATGTGATCGACATCGTGCTAAACGGTGAGATACCTCTGGGTGGTTTTGAGCTGCCGGGCGGCCCCATCGGTGCTGCGATTGGTTACCAGTGGCGTGACGATGCTTACACTAACATTCCTTCACTGGTAGAGATCGCTGGTGACACCTGGATTGGTAGTGACCAAAAAGAATCCCTGACCTCCGGTAGCCGAGAAGTAGATGCCTACTTTGCGGAATTCTCGGTTCCTGTGTTATCTACTCTGGAGCTTTCATTAGCGGTTCGCCGTGAGGAATTTTCCACCGGTCAGGAGTCAACGGATCCCAAGTATGGTTTAACCTGGCAAGCGACTGACTGGTTAACGCTGCGTGCAACTCAGGGTACAGCGTTTATCGCACCTTCCCTGGAGCAATTGCTGAATCCAATCACTTGTGGCCTGTCTACAGTGACTGACCGCTTCAGTAATTTTGACGCGTTCACCACGGCCTGTCGCGGCGGTAACCCGAATCTGGAAAACGAAGAGTCCGAATCGCAGCAGTTTGGCTTCGACGTGGCCCTCGGCGATTTCAGTATGTCGGTTACCTGGAACAATACCTTGTTCGAAAACCGCATCATTGGCACCAGTGCCCAGGACATCATGTCATTTGACTTCCTGGCCTTCCAGAGGGCGACGGGCTTCGCTGGCGATGGCCTGAGTGCTGCAACTCGACCCTCACCTGCCCAGTTGGCGGCATGGGTTGCTGACCCTCGATCCAATAAGGACATTATCCGTGATCCAGGTGATCTAGGTACTATCCTGCAGGTTAATGGTCTGGGTGCCGGCAACGCAGAAACAGTTGATGTTACCGCCTACGATGTTCAGATGAATTACTCAATGAGTCTGAACAACTGGGGTGATCTGCGTTTCGGTCTGCAAGGTACTTACATCGATGAGTTCCTGTATCAGTCTAAGCCGACTGATCCAGTGCGCGACGGTGCAGGTAACTACAACGACCAGACTGGTGCTGCACCAGAGCTGCCCAAGCTGAAGGCCAATCTGCAGATTGGCTGGACTATGGGCAACCACTCGGTGAACACCATTACTCGCTACATCGATGCAATCGATAACTACGATGGTCCTTTGTTCACTCACCTGGATAACTTCGGTGGTTTCTACCGTCCGGCTGGAATTCGTGATACGAACATCAAGCAGTGGACTCAGCTTGATGCAAACTACACGTATCGTGGGGTAGAGATCTTCGATGGTGAACTGAGCTTCACTATTGGTGGTCGAAACCTGTTTGACCGCGAGGCGCAGCGTTCGCCGGAATTTGCTGGTGTGCTTGGTGCACTGCATGATCCGTTGAACCGCGTGTTCTTTGCTCGTGCCGTTTACGACTTCTAATGTTTGATTGTTAGAAGTTTGAAACACGAAAAGGGGCCTAT
>CALKNV010000021.1 GCA_938091935.1 uncultured Pseudomonadales bacterium | reverse complement strand
GGCCTGACGAAACAGGGCAACATCTTTAGAACGATGGTTAGCCACGTGACTGAATCCCATCATCTCAAATACAGGTTCCAGAATGCCTTTTTCAGAAGCGGCGAATTCGACAAATTCGAATCCGTCCAGCCCCATGGGATTAGTGCTGTAATCGATCATGGTGTGATATGCGCAGTGCATTTAGTTGCTATTGCAACTAATATTAGTTGCAATAGCAACTATCGTCAAGCAATATAACCCCCATGAAATCAGAGACTAAGAAGAATGCTGATCGCAGCATACTCACCCTGGAGCGCTACCTGCCCTATCGCCTGTCAATTCTGTCCAACCGGGTGAGTGGACGCATCGCCGAAACCTACGGTGACAAGTTCGCAATTTCTGTCACCGAGTGGCGCATCATGGCGGTGCTGGGGGAATACCCGGGCATCTCAGCCGACGAAGTTTCCAACAAAACTCAAATCGAGAAATCGATCCTCAGTCGCGCCATCAGCAAACTCCTCAATCGAAATCTGCTAAACCGGGAGATAGATCCTGCAGATAAGCGCCGCTCAATGCTCAAACTCTCTAAGACCGGCCAATCCGTATATGATGAGATCGTGCCAATTGCTTACGACATGGAGAAAGAACTGCTGAACTGTTTCAACGCAGAAGAGACCGAGGCTTTTAGCAAACTGGTGGATCGCCTTTATGAACACGCCCGGCAGCTCGGTGACTAAGGGAATTGAGAAATAATTCAGGCAACAAAGCACTGAACTCGCTATGGTTAACTCTCGGAGATCACCGCGTCGGTCTTGTTATTTTTTGAATTCTGGGCAAGTCCAAGTGACTTCTTGACGCGTAAGACGTGACTCGATCCAATCAAAAAATCGCACCATGAAAATCAAACTATCCGCATTGCGCAAACGCAGCTTCATTGAAAAAGTCATGCTTCATTGCCATGACCAGAGTCTCTACCTGGTCTCAGTTATTCTGGATAACGAAGAGCGCTATGTTACCGATGACAAGGGCGACTTCCTGAAGTCCTTCAATAAGCTATCGCTGCAAGCTAAATTTGAAGGCTTGGTGGTTGGGAAAATGGTGCTGAGGCATCAGAGCCCCTACGATGAGATGATCGGTCTTTCCGAGGAAAAAACCGATAATACCCTGGAAGTGCTGATTGGCGGTGAGGCCTACGCCTCTGAGGCCAGCGGGGATGAATCCTTTCATTAGCCCCATTGGTTTAGATTATATTTGGAGCCTGAAGATTTATCTCGCTTGCTGGAACCTGCTTTAAGGCAGTGACTACTTGATGCCAACCACGTAGCTCAACCAGCTGTCATCATTTGGTGCTTTATCCACCGACTGCCAGTCAGCATCCTCATCCTCATCAGCCACGTCCCAGTACACCAGGCTCTTGGAAAACCCCGCCTCTGCCAGCATTTCCCTGACTTCGGAGATAGTCCAGAAGCGCCAGTGGTATTCGAAGGCTTTTTCGATCTTGCTGCCATCGCCAAACTTAAAATGGATATAAAAAGAGCAGTCTGCATTAACAGGATTGAAGTAGGCCTGCTCCCAGTGATACTTGAATCCCTTCTTGCCCTTCACAATCGTGCGTTTGTCAGTGACATCTGTGGCGTAACATTCTTTCCCCCCCATCATGTCCATGATCATGACGCCCTTATCGTTCAGGTTCTCATAGGCGATTCTAAAATAGTTCACCACCTCTTCCCGAGTCTTGAATATCCAGAACGAGAAATTCTGGGCTGCCAGCACATCGACCTGTGGTGTGGTCTTGGTCCGCACGTCCTGCTCCAGCACTTCAACCCGCTCGGCAACCCTGGGTTTGAGTTTGCCCAGGTTGTTTTCCACACCCCACTGCAGCGTTTCGGGACAGATATCGATACCAAGCGCCTTGCGGTCTTTATCGGATTTGGCCCATTCACAGGAGACCGCGAAGGTGCCACAAAAATCTTCACGCAGAGTAAGCGCTTTAGACTTGAAGGCTTCGCGGTAGATCTGGTCGAACACTTCAACTTCGTGGTCAGGTTCCTGCACTGATTGCTGGTAACAGACAAATTTGTCCGCCAGTTCTGCCTGGCAGGGTTGATCACTGCTTTTCAATTTCTTACCGGGTTTTATTTTTGTCATGATTCCTGATTCTGGTTCTGATTCTTACTGTGATGGCAACGACGGCAGACAAGCTATCGAATTTATCGTCAGACCGCAATCGGCAGAACCAATCCCTGTGAGATTAGTTTAGCAAGAAGGAGTACTGCGCTGAGAAAACCGAACAGTAGTTTTGTATGCAATGCGTTTAGGGCGATTTGTTACGCGGTAGCCGCGTCCCAGTTTTTCACCCTGACTTTAACAGTCTCAATATCATGTTTGCACACACCCGCTTTTGCGATCAGTTTGTAATCGCAGATATCGCAACGCACGCATTCCTTAAAGTCGATCTTGGGGCCGCGAATTGCACCAGTGGGACAGGCTTGTTCACACACCTTGCAAACATCGCACTGAGGCACACGCTTAATGCGCCAAGGTGACACCAGTGACACCACACCGAGAGCCGCGCCTAGCGGACAGGCATAGCGACAATAGAATCTGGGGATAAACAGCGCGCCAAGCAGGAATACTGCGGCAATCCCCCATAGCACCATGGAGCGTGAGAGATAAAATACGGTGCCAAAAGGTTCGAAATACTGGAACAAACTAAGATCGGCATAGGCGATAGCCATCACCACGAGGAATGCAAGGATGGCGTACTTCAGGTAAATCGCGACATCATGAATGGCTTGTGGCACCTGGTACTGAAAGCGCTTGGGCACGATGCGAGTGACAAAGTCTTGTAAGGCACCGAAAGGACACAGCGACGAACAGAAAATCCTACCCCATAGCAAGACTGTAACCACGGTAAACACGATGATGATCAACAGCGGCAGATCATTCAAGAATAGCGAAGGCCCAAGCTTAATGCCGTTAGTGATATGGGAAACTGAAACAAAGCCGCCGTCCATCCAGCCCAGATAGAACAGGGTGACGGTCAACGCAGCCCAACGAAAGGCCGCGCTCTTGCGAATAAACGCGGTCATTACCAGCGCGCAGATAAACAGGACTGCAATAACCTCTGACATCGGCGCGCTATCCAATAATTCTGACCACATGGTCTCTTCTGGATACTGGAACCGCGGCGAATCTTCATCTGGTTCTGGGAGCAGGTCGGGCGGGATAGTACCTCCCTCGGACAGTGCCAGGGCCAGTGGAGGCACCTGGTAAGCCATTTCGTGAATGCCGCCGAACTCACCCACCACCCCTTCTGTGCTATACAGCACTGAAAATGACTGTGTAAGATCCAGTTCCGGCATCAGCACAATCGCGCCGGCGAAACGCGTCTTGCCCGCAATCTTGCCCTCGTCCGCACTACCGGCATAGACGAAACGGGGCCTTTCCACCGGGTAGACCTCCTCTCCCTGTTTTATTGCCAGGCGTTCCTGGCGAAACGGTTGCGAGGAATTACCATCGATGCCAACCAGCAGCATTCGACCTTCCCGGGAACGATTGCTGGCATCGCGATCGGCTGTTGAATAGTCATCCTCTCCAATGAGGAGCTCTCCCAATCCATCATGACCCATAAAGGCCAGGGACAATTCCAGTTCCGTGCCATCAGGCTGGACGACCAGCATTTCCTGCACCAGGCCGCTTTCAATCATGTCGTCCCAGCTTTGCTCTTCGTAGACCTTCAGGGCCACGGCGTCACCGCTGGTGGCTGCGACATACTCAGAATCCGCTAAATAGGCAAGCGCGACTCGGCGTGCCGAATCACGCACGCCACGAGCCACGGCCCAACTGGTGATAGTAGCGCGGGAAATTCCGTCGATATCACGACCTACGCGAAAATCTTCGACGATATTCTTGCGGGAGAACTGCTGCGGAAAGTATTCACTGTTAATGAAGTCGCCTCGAATGCTCTTATAGGATTCGATGTAGTGCAGCACCTCGATACCGGTGAGTGTGCCATCCAATTCAATACCGACCAGCACATCGATTGGCGCGCTGTATCCTACCTCTTCCGGCGGATAGTCTGGAGTTTCGAACAGGTACCCCACCAATTCCGCGTCCGGGCTGCTCGCATCACCTTTGTACCCACGATAGACTGGTGGGTTTCCTTGCTTTAATGAAAATGAATCAGCCTCACGCATGGCCGCCTTGAGCACATCCTCAGTGACCTCAATGGGCTGCTGGGCGTTGGCGCAAGCTGCAGCCAGGCCAAACAGCACGCCACAAGAGCGCAGGATTTTCTTCAGGGAGACTGAATATTGAGAGGGGAAAAAGCTGCGAAGTGCTTGATTTTTATATGACATTTTTATTCCGCAGGGCGCACAGGTGGTCGTATGCTACACAATTTTGTGCGTGAGGGTAAGCGACCCCCGAAACAGCTGATCCGGCCAAGCAGGTGATCCATCTAAAGATGTAAAGCTGGCACGAATTATTCGCTGCGCAGGCTTTCTTTTTCACCCACTCCGGCTCGACTCAGCTTAAGCGCCAACTGATAAATGCGCCGCAGATAGGCCGAAACAGGCCGGAAGTAGTATGATCGGATCACAGTCCGCCCTGAAATTTGAACCAAAACCAGATTGCCACTATGAATAGTCTAATAATTGATCGTTTGAGCAAAAGTTATATACACATGATATTTAGAACCTTGATCCTGCTAAGCACCTTCGTTTGTCTCTATGGCAGCCAGCTAGCGAGCGCCGCCGAAAACCGTCTGCGCGCGCGGGAAGCCGGTCTCATTGTTGGGGTTTTGGAACCAGGGGTAAACAACGCGATAACCGATGTTGAAGGCGTCCTGGTTGGTCATGAAACCGTCATCGAAGGGAATGACCGGCGCACCGGCGTCACTGCCATTATCCCAGCTCCCGGCAATCTCTATACCCACCCTATCCCAGCCTGGGTTACGGTAGGTAACGGCTATGGCAAACTGATTGGTGAGACCCAGATTCGTGAATTTGGCGAACTGGAAACGCCTATCCTGCTAACCTGCACACTGTGCGTGTGGAGTGCGGCCAATGCGCTTAAAGAATGGGTTTATATGCAACCCGGTATGGGGGAGCACACGGTGAACCCGGTAGTTGGTGAAACCAATGATGCCAGGGTCAATAATATGTGGGCTGATCCGATCCAGCGTGAAGAGGTATTCAGCGCCCTCGCCAACGCCAGTTCTGGCCCCGTTGCCGAGGGTAGCGTGGGTGCTGGGACTGGCACTCAGGCCTTCGGCTGGAAAGGCGGAATCGGCACCAGTTCCAGGGTACTGCCGGAGGAATTAGGTGGTTACACCGTCGGCGTGTTGGTCCAAACCAATTACGGTGGCTACATGACTATTAATGGCGCACCCGTTGGCCGTGAATTAGGCACCTACCCCTACCGTGATCTGATAGCGCCAAGCGATGACGGTGATCTTGACGATGGCTCAATCATGATTGTGGTCGCCACCGATGCACCGCTCAACGCCCGCAGTCTCGATCGCATTGGCACTCGGGCCATCATGGGCCTGGGCCGCACCGGCTCCTATGCCAGCAATGGCTCCGGTGACTACGTCATTGCATTTTCAACCAATCCGGCCGTCCGCAAACCCCGTACCAGCAACAGTCCTGTCGCGATAAATGAACTGGTCAACGCCTCCATGTCGCCTCTATTCGCCGCCACCGCCGAGGCCACGGAAGAAGCAATCTATAATGCAATCTTTAAAGCCACCAGCGTAAGCAGCAGCCGCGGCGAATTGCAGGCGGTCCCGTTTAACGAGCTGATTCGAATCCTCGAAAAACACCAGGTGCTGAATTGGGACCAGACGGTTCCACGCTGAATCTCCCGAACTAACTGAGGCTTGAGAGTTATCGAAGCAACAACCTGAAGCTGCTGCACATTAAAATCTGCGTGACACTGCAACTGCGATCTGCATAATAGAGGCTTACTTGTCGAATTGCGCCTTATCCGTTAGCTGTGGACCACACAAGAACCCATGCGACACCAATTAAGCAACCGATTGTTCTCTAAGTGCCTCAGCCTGTTAGGGTTGCTGGCCATATGCACAGGCTGGCACAGCAGTTTCGCCCAGCAGTCTGAATTCCCTGGTGAGAAAATCGTTCATCTGCTGGACGAACCCCGCCATCGACCAGTGCGGCAACATGGACAACTCTATTTATTGGATGTGCGCATCAAACCTGGTGATGAGTCCTTCCCCCACACCCATGACCAGGCCATACTACTGACCTATATCAGCCTTGCCGGTGGCCCGCAAAATGGGCGGGTAGGCGTAAACACAGACTATGCGACCGAAGCTTTTACCCACAAGGTGAGCAATGCAGGTCCCGGGCTGTTTCATATCATGGCCCTGGTGCACGCTGGATCCGGTCAGCCAGTAAGTGATAACGATCTACCCAGCGGAATGCAGATTGCTCCAGAATTAGAAAATCCGTGGTTCAGGTCCTATCGCTATCAACTAGCACCCGGCGAATCCACCGCCCTGCAGTCGCATATTAATCCAAGCTTCGTGATCCTGGGATCGGAAGGTCTGGCCCACGTCTCACGGGAAGACGGTGTGACGCGTGAATTGGCACACGCCGGCGAATGGGCATGGCGGGAGCAGGGTTCCACTTATCAAATAACTAACGTCGGCGACACACCGGTCGCTATCACTGTGAATGAAGGGCGACTGCAGCAATAAAATTGCTTTACCTGCTGGCCTATCTGGCCAAGCACCTTTATCATCGCGAACCAATTTTCGCGACATTCCCGACACCCCAATTCCTGTAGTAATACTACGTATTTCTCTTTATTAATGGAGCGCAATTCAGTGCAAGTTATTGTACAAACTGAAGAAACCTTCGATTACCCGAATCTTTCTCAATACGGTATTTCCGACGCCACGAAAATTTACTACAACCCAAGCTATGAACTGCTGTTCGAGCATGAAACCGATCCGGCGTTGGAAGGTTATGAACGTGCTGTACTGACGGAATCTGACGCGGTATCCGTAAACACCGGTGAATTCACCGGCCGCTCCCCAAAAGACAAGTATCTGGTCAAAGACGACACCACTCGTGACACAGTCTGGTGGTCTGATCAGGGCGCCAACGACAACAAGCCCATAGGTGAGGTGGTCTGGCTGGAGCTAAAAAACCTGGTTACGGAACAACTTAGCGGCAAGACCCTTTATGTCGTTGATGCTTATTGCGGCGCAAACGAGGATACTCGGCTGTCCGTGCGCTTCATTACCGAAGTAGCCTGGCAGGCGCATTTCGTTAAAAACATGTTCATTCGCCCAACGCTGGAACAACTGAAGAATTTTGAGCCGGATTTCGTAGTAATGAATGGTGCCAAGTGCACTAACCCAAACTGGGAGAAACAGGGACTAAACTCAGAAAACTTTGTTGCCTTCAATCTCACTGAGAGAATCCAGTTGATTGGTGGCACCTGGTATGGCGGCGAGATGAAGAAAGGCATGTTCTCCATGATGAACTACCTGTTGCCACTACAGGATATTGCCTCCATGCACTGTTCAGCCAATATAGGAAAAGATGGCTCAACGGCCATCTTCTTCGGTCTATCTGGAACCGGCAAAACCACCCTCTCCACGGACCCTGAGCGAGCACTCATTGGCGATGATGAACATGGCTGGGACGACAACGGTGTTTTCAATTTTGAAGGCGGCTGCTATGCCAAGACCATTAACCTGAGCAAAGAGAACGAGCCAGACATCTATCACGCCATACGTCGTGACGCTCTGTTGGAAAATGTCAGCGTAGACGAGACCGGCAAGATTGATTACTCGGATAACTCTCGAACTGAAAACACGCGGGTTTCCTATCCTATTTATCACATTGATAACATCGTTAAACCGGCATCCCGTGGCGGACATGCAAAACAGGTAATATTCCTCACGGCTGATGCCTTTGGCGTCCTGCCGCCTGTGTCCAAACTCACTCACGATCAGACCCAGTATCACTTCCTGTCTGGCTTCACTGCCAAGCTTGCCGGCACTGAGCGTGGTGTGACAGAACCCACACCGACTTTTTCCAGTTGTTTTGGCGCAGCATTCCTGTCGCTTCATCCCAGCCGTTACGCTGAAGTTTTAGTGAAGCGCATGGATGCAGCTGATTCCAGTGCCTACCTGGTGAATACAGGATGGAATGGCACGGGACAACGCATTTCAATCAAGGCAACCCGTGCAATCATTCACGCCATTCTCAACGGCACGATAGATCACGCTGACATGCACCAGTTGCCCTATTTCAATCTAGCTATCCCCAGCAGAGTACCTGGCGTGGACGACGGCATCCTGGACCCCCGTGATACTTATACAGACCCTGCCGAGTGGGACGAGAAAGCCAAACACCTTGCAGCACTGTTCATCAAGAACTTTGAAAAGTTTACGGATGATCCCCGTGCTACAGCACTGGTTGCAGCAGGCCCGCAGCTCTGAATCGCGGATAAAGCAGAGAACAATAAGCGGGCGCCGCCTGGCTTCGTGCCAGTCGGTTTACCCACTGGTTCTACGCGGATTGCGGGCCAGAAATTTATATTTGGTAAAAAAAAATGGCGACCCCTGGGTCGCCATTTTTTTAACTTGCTACTCTAATCAATGAGCACCGCCACCAGTGTCCTGGGCTGCGGGCAATGCAAGGGCCGTCAGCTTGGAACTGGTCTGCAGCATGATGTACTGATGCCCATCATGGGTCCAGCTGCTCATGCCGTAACTGGAGCGTGCGGGCGCTTCGATCTCGGCGAGGATCTCACCAGTGTCCTTGTCCAGTGCCCACAGCATAGGTGTGCCATCAGAAGCCTGGTCTGAATACACCAGCATGGTCGGAGTAACCACCATGGGCACCAGAGCGCCGGTACCGGTGTTGCCATAGACTGATTCAGGTACACCTTCGCGTTCAAAAACATCTTTATAACGCTGCGGTGTCTCACCGGTTGGAATGGTGAACTTCTTCTCGCCTGTATCCATGTCATAGGCAACGATGGTGCTATAAGGTGGCTTCCAGATTGGCAGCCCACTTGGGTGACGCGGTGGACGCGCGGTCGCACCTGGCACGCCGTTAGCGTATTGCGCCGTGGTTGAACCAGTCGAGTTAGGGAACAGCAGGTCAGCTTCTTCACCCGGAATCAGGCGCAGCGCAAAACATGCGGTGTGCTCAGACAGGTAAAATACATTGTTCACCGGATCAGCAACAGGAGGTGAAGTGATGTTTACACCACCGGCACCGCCTGGGCAGTTCATGGCCGCATATTTACCCATTGGGTTGTCAGCGTGAATTGGCGGGTTAAACAAACCGCCCATCACATAGTCTTCCATTGCAGCAAGGGACTGCTCTTTCAGTTCCGGCGTGAAATCCAGCAAATCTTCTTCGCTGATACCCTGAAGCGAATAAGGCTCGGGCCATGTCACGTGGGGCTGAGTAGGCGAGAGTACTTCACCCGGTACGATTGAAGGAGGCACTGGGCGATCTTCAATCGGCCACACCGGCTCGCCAGTGAGGCGATTGAAAGTGTATAGCCAACCTTGCTTGGTTGCCTGCACTACAGCCGGAATGTCGCGACCATCAACAGTCAGGTCCATCAGCACCGGTGCAGTAGGCGTATCGAAGTTCCAGATTTCATGCTTCACAAACTGGAAATGCCAGGCCCGTTCACCGGTAGTTGCATTGAGGGCGATGATACTCGCGCCATAGAGGTTATCACCTGGTCGAAAGCCACCGTAGTAATCGATCGTCGCACTGTTGGTAGGAATATAAACCAGATCGTTCTCAGGGTCTGCAGACAGCGGCGCCCAGGAGGATACATCGCCAGTCCACTCCCAGGCATCGTTTTCCCAGGTCTCATGGCCATACTCGCCGGGCTTGGGAATTACATTGAACTTCCATTTGAAATCACCAGTGCGTAGGTCATACGCAAGAATGTCGCCTGGCACGTTCTCTATGCGAGCCTGGTGATATCCCTGCTCTGCAGAGTTGCCTACTACTATCGTGTCGTTAACAACAATTGGTGGAGAGGAAGAAGTAATGTAGCCCGTCTCCAGGGGGATGCCCTCATAGGGATCGTATGGATGCCCCAGGTCCCCAAGCAAATCAACCACTCCACTCTCAGGAAATCCTTGAATTGGTACAGGCTCACCCCAATTTTCCAGAGGTACACCAGTCTTGGCATCAAGCGCAGTCAGGAAGAAACCGGGGGAAACGATCACCACCACACCCCGACCATCGATGTTGCCGAAGGCAACGCCCTTACCGTAGTCCGAGCGCATGGAATATTCAGCGCGCGGCGTCTTGGGCTCGCGGTAGGACCAAACGGTTTCACCGGTCTTGGGGTCGATGGCAACCACGTGACGATTGTAACCAGCCACCGTATAAAGCAGCCCATCAACCAGGGAGGGCGTGGCGCGTCCGCTGACAGCACCAAAACTGGCACCATCCCATTCCCAGGCAACTTCTAGCTTGTCGAAATTCTCCGGGCTCAGCTCATCGGAAGGGGCATAGCGAGTGTGGGCAAAATCATTGCCCAGGGTGAACCACTGTTCAGGGTCCTGCGCATTGACCCACGCGGGGCTCAGCACGATAAGGAAGCCTATAAAAACCTTCCTTAAATCAATAGTTTGCATGGGTTTCTCCTCTCATAGCAGAAAGCGACACGCAGTATATTGCGTGCCGATCGCGAACTCTTCCAGCGAATAGCGTGGAATCTAGTCTGAGTTCAAATTATCCAGCTTTTACCGGGGATTCCCAGAACTTAAACTGGCTGAAAAGTAACAAAGTTTGTCTTATTCCGAGGCTGTGGGCTCGCTCGCGACAACATAGGTTTCTTTGAATATCTGCGGCATGCGTGCGGCCTTGCCGGTATTCAAGTTGGTACAGACGAATTTAAATTTGCCTCTGGCCAGGGTGCGGCCCGATGCTATGTGGATAATCTGGAATTGCCGGCCCAGTCGTAGCTTACCATCGGGCTCCACAATCCAGGTTGCTACCTGCAGCTCGTCGCCTTCATAGGTTGAACCCAGCAGCTGCACATCAAACTGAATTGCCGCCATCCCTCTACCCATCTGCTTGCAGGTTTCTTCTGGCAGGCCAAGGGCCGCGGAATGGGCGAAAGCACAATCAATCATCCACTGCACGTAATTGTGAGTTGAGACATGACCATAGCCATCGACATTAGCGGCAGCCGCGGTGATATCAATGGTGAAAGGATTGCTGCGATCCCAGCTCAAAGTAGTCACTGGATTAACTCTTACTCTATTGTGATGCCAGCGTCAGCCAGGCGTATAGAGACACGCTGCCCGATAATCGGGCCTAGTCCGATTCCCCACGCTTGCCCGACCTGCATAGATTCCTGACTTAACAAAGGCATGATCTCAACAGTCTTGCGACCAAGTGGGGTCTGATAAAAAGCAAGCAACTGCAAGACTTCTTCAAAGGTAAAATACTTGGCATATATGGGAATGATTTGCGCTTCAAATTTGCCAGTTTCTATTTCCCCCGAAATCGTCGCATTAACTTCTTCCCTGATAATTTCGAAGGTTATTTCAGGCCGATCCGGCTGCTGCTGACGCAAACTATCTGACATTTGCAAAATAATGAGGTCGGAAAATTGCTCACCAATTTCCAACACACCTGTGATATCGATCAGTTCCGCAATGGCAGCTCTTAATCCAGGATCAACCGGATCAACTTGCGCTTTCACATTGTGTGATAAACCCACGCATAGTAAGAGAACCAATACCCGCTTCATTGTCTGATGCCTCTTGCTAAGAACACGATTACCGCCTATCAGTGTCAATCCGACTTCGACGATATGGCCATGGTTGCAGACTGCCACCGGTCATGGCGTTCGGCACAGTCCGGTGGCCCAAGCTTGGCGAGATAGGTATCCACCGGCTCACTTATGGCTGGCAGTGGATCAAACGTCTGCCACCAGGCCCGGCCTGCCGCCATAGAGAAGATGAACTCAAAACCACCGATTCATCAAACTTCCCTGCCAGGCGTCTCCCGGATATAAACCGCTTTCCAAAAGGCGCATGCGCCGAATGGAATCCAGGGTTTCGGTAAACACAAAGTTGAGAATCATAAGATCTTCAGTACTAAGTGGTTCCGTGCCCTAACAGGCTTTGGCCAGCACCAGTGCCGGATTTTCTCCCGCCAGGGCCAGGTCGGTGGCACGGTTGGCAATAGTGCCTTCGCTGAACATCTCCAGTCGCACCAACTCTCGGTTCTGCTCTAATTCCCAGGCGACAAACGCGACACCCGCCAAAACCGAGACGATGGTAACGCCCTGCACTACCATGTTGAGCCTAAGTTCCGAAAATTTCATTAGTGAGGAAGCGTGCCTAGTCTTTCAGGGCGAACGTGAACAGGCTGTTCCCTGAAATAATTGAGACATACTGAATACCGTCCACCATAAAAGTGACCGGCGCCATTACGATCTGTCCACCTAGATTTTTGTAATAGAGCAACTCACCGTCTCGAGCATCCAACACGTGAAAATAACCTTCACGGCCCCCGGTTATCAGCAGATCCGAGGCAGTGGTCAACATACCGCTATCACTGACGTCGAACTGGTTATATTCCCAGACTGCTTCGCCAGTCTGCGGGTCCATGGCTTTCAATGAGCCAAAACCCACTTCGTTGGTCCAGTTGTTGATGGGATTGGTACGCCCAATGCCAATTGTCGGCGCACCCGGCGCCGGGGCGAGTACCGAAAATCCGCCACCAAGAAAAGCTCGACCCGGCACGTATTCTGACTCCTCGGCACGATAAATTGTGGCGTAGTCTTCCCAGGCACTGAAATAGAACAGGCCAGTGCGTGGACTAAAGGATGGTGGGTACCAGTTGGTGCCGCCCTGATTTCCAGGGAATGTAGGCATGCCCTCCGGCTGCGGCGTAGGAATCGGCCGCCCGTTTTCATCCAGGCCACTGGACCAGTTCACCCGGACATAGGGTTCGCCGAGCAGGAACTCACCATCGGTGCGGTCCAACACATAGAAATAGCCATTGCGGTTCGCCCACAGCATGACCTTGCGGGCTTCGCCCTGCCACTCAATATCAGCCAGTAAAGGAACCTGCACGGAATCGTAGTCATAAGCATCATTGGGCGTGAACTGGAAATACCACTCCAACTCACCGGTATCAGCATCCAGTGCGAGCACCGAATCTGAGTAGAGGTTATCGCCCGGCCGCTGCCCGGCATTCCAGTCAGGACCCGGATTACCTACTCCCCAGTAGGTCTGGTTTAATTCCGGATCATAAGAACCAGTAATCCAGACTGGTGCGCCTCCGTGTTCCCAGTCATCCCCTTCCCAGGAATCATGACCCGGCTCGCCTGGGCCTGGAATGGTATAGGTCTTCCATGCCAGCTCCCCCGTATCTGCCTCATAGGCAGCCACATAGCCCCTGATACCGAATTCTCCACCACCAACGCCGACTATGACTTTATCTTTTACCACCAAAGGCGCCATAGTCACAGAGTAGGCACGTGCCACGTCACCCACTTCCTGCTTCCACAGCAGCTCACCGTTCACACGGTCCAAAGCGATCAGATGCGCATCCAGCGTGCCCATAAAAACTGTGTTGCCTAGTATGGCAACACCACGGTTGTTCGCACCACAGCACACCAGTGCACGCTCATCATTAACATGTCGATACTTCCAGAACACGCGACCTGTTATCGCATCCACAGCTATGACGCTATTGGGACGCTCAGTCAAGTACATAACACCATCGACAACCAACGGGTTGGATTGCCAGGCACCAAACACCTGATTCTGCAGTACCCACTTTAATTCCAGGTCGCTCACATTATCTGCATTAATCTGATCCAACAGACTGAACCGTTGACTCTTGTAACCGCCATTATAGGTAAGCCAATTTTGCGGTTCATCGGCGGCGTTGAGAATACGCTCAAAAGGAACCTGTGCCTGCGCCGTAAGTGTCAGGCAAGTTACCGTCAGTAAGAGCAAAGAGTTTAAGCTTGTTTTCATTCCACACCTCGCAGGGTCAGCAAATAGCCAACCAAATCGGCAACTTCATCATTGGTAAGATTTGTCGGTTGTTTACTGGAGCGCTCACTCACTTCGTAAGTCACCAACTCCGACTTGATCAGAGATCGCAAGCGCTCCTGAGAATCGATTAGCTGAATAGTGTAGGTGTCCTCGTTCAGGCGCCGACCCACTATGGTCTCTTCGTTACGCGTGACGAGTCGAACCGGGCGATTGATGGGCAGCAGTGCCGCCGCTGGGTCGATTAGATTCAGCTGCAGATTGGTGGGCGTGCGCAAAATGCCAATTGAACTAAGGTCCGGCGCAGTTCGAGGCCCCACACCGTTAACCCGATGACATAAAGCACATTCACCTTTCCCTTCAAACAGCACCTTGCCGCGCTCGGGATCACCGATACGCACCGCAACTCCATCGGGGTCAAAGCCTGCTCGGATATAGGCGATCACACCGCTTAACTCCTCATCCCTGAAATTAAACGCTGGCATTTGTCCCTGGGCAGCGCCGTTGCTGATCACTTGCCGCAGATCTTCGTCTGACGAAGCAGTGCGAAACTGACCCAGACGCAGGTTGATGCCGCTCACCAGGTCTCCCTGAGGGCCGTGACAGAGAGCACACTCGCGAGAGTAGATGGCCAGGCCGGCCTGGATTGCCTCACTACTGTATTGATGGTCACTTACTTCTTGTGCCTGCAGCAGAGCTGGCGCCAGGAATAGAAAAATCACAAACAGTAACTGTCTTTGACACCAGTTACTGCGCTTTTGGGTTGCGTACTTCATGGTAAATCGTCACCTTTATTACTGGATGGCAAGAGCATAAAGCCTCTCTGAGGTCAGGTCCAATTTCCTCGGCGGATTGCGCCCTTGATTGCCCGCCTGAAAGCGGCCGGAATTACCGGGTTTTGCGAGTTTCTATGCAGAATCGCCTCTGCTATATTAATTGCCTGGCCTGCAGGCCGATCTGTTCATTTTCCGGTTTAATCCAACAATAATCAGAACATAGGAGAGGTAACACACATGACCTTGCATAGAGAGAGGGCCCTATCGGCCTTTGGCCTGATGGTCACTCTGGTCCTTAGCCTAGTCACGTTTTCTAGCAGCAGTCTCGCACAGGATAATAGTCAGGGGCGTTATCGCCCTGAAGGCCGCCAGATTGGCCTGGCAGCGGGGCGTGAATTTGATGAACGAGTCTACGAAGTCCGCACCTACCAACCCGACGTCAGTTCAGATGCCTTCGCCGGCGCCATGGTGTTCTACCCTCTCACCCTGAGCTTCGACCTACCTAACGGCGCTATCGCTTTCGTGCCAGGCTTTCGCGCCAATGCAGCCATGTATGAGTGGTGGGGTCCTGCCCTGGCTTCCCTTGGCTACACCGTCTTCATTTTGGAAACCAACTCACCCACCGATGCCCTTGCCGCCCGCGCAGACGCGTTGATTGCTGCAGTTGATTTCATCAAGTCGGAAAATCAGAACCCCGACGCGCCAATAGTCAATAAAATAGATCCTGACAAAATCGCCATCATGGGTCATTCCATGGGCGGCGGCGCCTCATTGGCGGCAGCAGCTGAACTTGGCAATAACATTGGCGCAGTTGTCCCCCTCGCACTTTATTGCTGCGAACCCGGCGAATCATTCAGCGGCGACTACAGCAATATCAGTGCACCCGCCCTGGTTATCGCGAGTGCCGTTGATGAAGTCGCGCCACCAGCAGATCATGCCAAGCTGGTATACGATTCGATCGGGAGCGCAAAAATCTATCTGGAACTGGCTGAAGGAGACCACATGTTTGTCACCAACAGCGGTGAGGAAAAGTCCACCCTTGGCCGCTATGTGCTCGCTTTCCTGAAGGATAATCTTGATGGTAGAAACCATTTGGCCAGCATCACCGAATCAGATGCTGAGATTTCAAGGTTCTTGCAGGATTGATCAGATCAAGCGGGTATGAAAAAGGGCGAAGCCATGAACAGCTTCGCCCTTTTTAATTCTACGATCGTAGGGTCATTCCTTTCTTACCACCAAAAACAAGTCAGACTGACGTAAAATTTTTCATCTCCAGAAATCGGTTTAGACGGTTTGGTTTGCTGCCCTGCGGCGAGTGATTTATTGAAATTCGCGCAAGCAAAGCCAGCAGGAAATCTCATCGCTGGACTTTCACTCTCCCCAAATAACTAACGCTTTCTGGCGCCACCCTTTTTGAGTTCCCATAACTTTGCATACTTCATGAAGTTATAAAACGCTGCATTGAAGCTGGTCAGCAGGCCATCCACGCCGCCAAGAAAATAACCCTTGAAGAAGTAGTATTGAATGAAAGTTAGCGGAAAGACGAAAACAAGTGTTAGGACAGAGACACCATTACCCTTTTCAAACTTGTCCTCGGCTTTGGCCTGGCTGTACTTATTGGACTTATCAATACGCTGTGAGTAAGTGAGGTTCTCAAGGTGGTTAATAGTCGCGTCCGTCTTCTCGACCTTCCCCTCAATACTAATGCCTTCATGCACGCGGCGCGGTTCGTAATGCCCGGCACTCTTGCGGAACAGGCGGATCAGGCGATCGTCACCACCAAAGTGTTTGGGCATTTTGCCCCACCGGTATAGGGTTCGATTTGATTCCAGCGCATCGACTTTGTTTTCCCCCACTACCCGGATAACTTCCTCCAGGTATTTATCAGTAAGGATTTCATCGGCATCGATATTGAGCACCCAATCGTTTCTGCACAGACTCAATGCATGGGCTTTTTGTTCACTGAATCCCGACCATTGGTGAAAACTGGCTTTGACGTTTTCGTAATGACTGGCCAATTCCACAGTACCATCGGTGCTGCCGCTGTCCACGAGAATAACCTCGTCAAACTCTACCAGGCGATCCAGACAGGCGCCGATATTATTCGCTTCATTGAGAGTGATGATGTATGCACTAACTGGAATTTTCTGAAACATTTGAGGAGCCCAACCTAGGAGAAATCTGTTCCGATGTCTGCTCAATCTTCTACAGCCTGGGCTGTATCGTGGTCGAGTATCTTATCATTGATGACAGCCATCACAGACAGCGGACTTAAAGATGTCATACAACGGTAATTCAAGCTGCAGCGGAAAGTATCGCAGTCTTCGCCGCAAGCCTCTGAGCCGCGCACCAGGTGGCTGTTTTCCCCCAGCGGGGCCCAGATTGTTTCATCACTTGGGCCGAACAGAGCAAAAACCGGGATACCAGTGGACGCCGCCAGGTGCATAGGTCCGCTGTCGCCACCAACAAAGAATCGACAGCGCCGGTAGAGTTCGGCGAGTTCCGCAAAAGAAAGCCGGTTGCAAAAGTTGAAGACTTCAATCCCTTCCAACTGAGCCGTCACTGCGTCAATGATTTCAGCGTCCTTGTCGCCAGCTCCGACCCAGACAACCTGCAGCCCTGCTTCATGCAGCAGGATGACCAATTCTACGAAATATTCCCGTGCCCACAGCTTGTAGGAGACACTGGCACCGGGGTGAATGGCAACAAGCTCCTTGCCCGCTGCTGCCGTCACCAACTTTTCAATGGTTTCCCCTGCTGAGGCACCAATCCGATAAGGCAGACTGCTGGAAGGCGCCACCTCGTCTACATATTCGCTAACAATTTCGCCGAACGCATGATAGCGGTGGTTCTTGTAATTGGGATCGCGTATATCGGTATAGAACAACTCTGCGCGCTTTCCGATATGTCCAACCCGATTGCGGCAACCGCTCAAACGCGCCAGAACGCCAGTGAAGCGCTCTCCTTCCAAATCGAGAATGGTGTCCGTACGTGCGCCGCGAAAAGCCCGCATGAAGCGCCAGTAGTGGGACAGCCGACTGAAGAACGGTTTGTCCTTCGCCATCTCGCTACGCGGAAACAGCAAGGTCCTGGTTTGCGGCGGCAATACCATGGCAGCGAGTGGGCCAAATCTTACATCCAGCACCACCAGGGCATCTGGATAGCTTTCCAGCACTTTCAAGACCCAGGGCAATCCCAATACAAAATTGCCAAGGAAGTGGGTCGGAAATAGGAGAATAGGGGCTTTTTCAGGATTCACAGTAGTTATTTCGGGTCTTCGGCTCTGTTTTATTATTGGCATAATGCCTTGTTATCAGCACCTGAATCAGGGATTGCAACCATTGTTTGCGGCAATTCACAGAATCCCCAGACTGGCTTCGAGATGATGACTCTGGCAGTCGAAGGCAGCTAAAGGCGCTCAGAATTGCAATTTGCCACGAAATTGACACATTTTCACGGAATTCGTCCCCGCTACCCTACAAAATGTCACAAAGTCGCCGAAACCAAAACTATATAATTATTCACTACTTAGAGAGACTCCTGGCGCCCGGAATGTTGCAGTCAAAGCCAGCAGATGACTAGCCAATCAATAATGAATGGAATCTGAGAAGCTACTACGGAATTTAACATGATCTTCAGGCACGCTACTAAACGCCGACTACTCGCGAAGACTAAAGCCAGCCTGCTGACGGCAGCGGTGGCCTGGTCACTTTCTGTCTCAGCGGAGATACCCTCTACCGAGTTAGTGAGCGAAGACTCGACCGTTGTATACCCATCGGAATACTTTGACCAGTTCTATCCCGTCTCTGCCAACGATATGTTGAGCCGCATTCCCGGCATTGAATTGGCCTTGCGCGGCAGCAGTAGCGGGCGCGGCCTGGGATCCGGTGCGGGTGAAGTGCTAATAAATGGTCAACGCATCACCGGCAAGAATAACGGTGGTCGCAGCCAGCTGGCACGCATCTCTGCCGATCAGGTGGAGCATATTGAAATTATTCGCGGCACGTCGAAAGAGCTGGATGTGCGCGGCAGCGGGCAGATAGTTAACGTCGTGTTGCTAGATACACCGAGCCGCTCCAGCACTACGGTGCAGCTACGCTCCGATGTCGTACAGGACGGCACCTTCGATCCTGGCGGCCAACTCTCTCACGCTGGCCAGACTGGGAATTTAAACTACCTGTTTAACGTGGGAGCCGATCCCCGTTATCGCGCCTGGGAAAGCGAAGAATTCAGCTTCAGTCCGAATGGCGATCTAACCGAAGTTCGCCGTGAGTCGCGCACCCGGGATGAAACCCAGCTGCAGACCAGCATAAACCTGGGCTACAGCTTCCAGCGCAGCGTGGTTCAGTTTAATGCAATGTACGAAACTGTTGGCGATATCCCGGATGAACGTTATCGCACCATTACCCAGATGGCAGACAATTCCTCACGTGTGGAAACCGAATCCAACGCCAACCAGCGCAATAACTGGGAAGTCGGCGGTGACTTCGAACACGATTTCCGTAACGCAGGCACCTTTCGGCTTCTGTTCATAGTTAATGATCGCGACTCGCTAAACGAGCGCAATCGCTTTCAGTTGCTGGATGACGTGAGCACCCAAGACTTGTTCATCAAGAATGCGGGTCGCGATCGCGAACGTATCGCGCGTACCTCATATACTTTTGACTTAAATGGTTCTCAGGGACTGGAGCTTGGTGTTGAAGGCGCACAGACAATCCGCGATTCCAACCTGGTGCTGGCCCGTGATACCGACGGTGAGCGCAATCCTGCATTTAGCAACCTGGTTCCGGTGGGTATTGCAAACGGTAACTCCACGGTACAGGAAATGCGCACAGAACCCTTCGCCAATCATAATTGGCAGCTTAATCCCAAGATGTCACTGGAAAGTTCAATCGTGGTGGAAACTTCTACCATCGAGCAAAGTGGCGATGTCAGCAACTCGCGCGACTTTCAGTTCGTTCGACCGCGAATCGACTACCGTTACGACATCACCTCCAGCCTGCAGCTGCGAGCCGGCGTCCGCAAAGATGTGGAGCAGCTGAGTTTTTCTGACTTTAGCGCCTCCGTAGATGGCGGTGACGAAGATCGAGACACGAT
Organism: uncultured Pseudomonadales bacterium; assembly: GCA_938091935.1. Taxonomy (GTDB): domain Bacteria; phylum Pseudomonadota; class Gammaproteobacteria; order Pseudomonadales; family Pseudohongiellaceae; genus UBA9145. The sequence continues at coordinate 20,182 of CALKNV010000021.1, read as the reverse complement.
AGCGGGTAACCCCGACATTCGTCAGGAGCAATCCTGGCGCTATGAGTTGAACCTCGAAATGCGATTGCCTAACGAACTCGGTGTAGTCAATTCCCAATTCTGGTACCGCGACGTGGAAGACCACATCGACCGTATCGACGTCTCCACCAGCGAAGATAATCTTGAATCTGCCCGCGGCAATATCGGCGACGGCAAGCGCTATGGACTGAACCTCGACGTCAGTACCAAGCTTGACTCAATGGGCCTCAATAATGCCCTGCTAACTACCGGCGTGCGCCTGCGTGATTCTGAATTCATGGACCCTTTTCTCCATATCAAGCGACGTCAGCGCGGTAACGGCCGCTGGCAGGCTAATGTGGGTTTCCGTCATGACGTCTCTTCCCGCGGCCTGACCTATGGCTTCAACTACAGCAATAACTCCAATGGCAGCACTGGCCGCCAGGCGATCGATATTGATGATATCGAAGAGTTTATCGAAGCCCCTCGCCTCTCTGCCTATGTTGAGAAGCGCGCTTTTGGCAACCTCATGTTTCGACTGGAATCCAACAACATGACGAACGCGGAATGGTGTCGAAAGCGAACCCGTTTCGTTGGCGCTACTGCCGGTGGTGTTGTTGAGGAATTTGAAGACTACTGTAACGGTGGCGGTATGGAGCTGGCACTGCAGGTCCGCACTACATTCTGATTCCCGGCACAGCAGCTTCGTTCCAGATTAAAAAGCCCTCCTCGCAGGGCTTTTTTATGGCGCACTGACAAGCGCGACTCAGTTTGCAGACTGATCTAGCGTGACTTGCGAAAACCGATGGCCGCGCCAATCAAACCCATTACCGGTGCAGACACAGCAACTACCAAGGTCAGAATGACACCCTGGGAAGCCTCATCGCCGCCGAAGCCAGTAATCAAAGGCAGCAGAAAAACCACAGTAGCAGCCAGCACCAGAGACATAACTGCTCCCAGCGTCATTCCCAATAACATAAAGATCAGTGTTCGCATTAAAATTCGCTCAAACTATGACAGCCCGCAGAGTGGATCGAGGATTGCTGTGTAGGCACTTAACACCACGAACGCACAAGCCAGCCAGATGATGATGAATCTTCCCGTCTGTAATCGCTGCAGGTAGGTGAGAACCAGTTTATCCGTCTCCTCTTCTTGCCGAAGCACCAGCTCAGAACGGCGGAAAATCACGATTACCACTGTTAGCAGCACGGAAAATATAATATTGCCAATGGCAACCGGCAGCCAGATGTCGGCTATAGAGCAGCGAATATCCGGCTACGAAAGTGCTACCGAAAATGCGATGGCCTGCACCAACGGAAATACACTCGCAGCATCTGCGTAGTTAACAAAACGATTCACTAGCGTAACTCTTTCCACGGCTCAACCTCCGCTGATTGACAATCCTGTCTAAAGCTCAAAAATCATTTACCTAAAGTGGTTTTTCCATAGTAACTACCAGATTGTCCGAGCCGTTTTCCCCTTTCAATACTTCTCGACTGACTTCCTTAAAACCTTTGGCCAGGTAAAGTGGTTCACCTGCCACGGTTGAACCCAAAGCAATACGCTTGAATCCTGCAGCACGAGCCGCATCCTCGCCCAGTTTGATCAATAAAGAGCCGATGCCTTGGCGCGTCCACTTCGGGTGGGTGTACATGGCACGGATACGGGCTGCCTCCGTCGCCGGATCGCTTAGACTATCATCTCGCCCTTTCGTGTGATTGCCGCCGTACAGGGTACGTCTTTTGCCCCAACCACCGCAGCCAACCAACACTTGCTTGCCGTCAACTTCGGCTTCGATCAGAAAATAGCTGCCATCATCTATGAGGGTCTGGTCCACACCCATGGTTTCCTTGGCTGCCTCAATCTCTTCATGGGAGAGATAAGCTTTCATGTTTTCTTCAATCGCAAGGCGCATCAGGTCGATAATGGCCGGGATATCCGTTTGTGCCGCGATACGATGACTGAATTTCATGGTTTTTACTGCAGGCTTGCTGTGGGTTGGATCATGACTAGGGCTCATTTTTCAGCACGTGGCGCTCCAACATTCGCCGCCTCACCACAGCCCCATAAACATTTCCCGCATGATCGACGCCAACGCCCTCTGCTCCGGAATGATCATCTCGCAGCGGCTCCATGTCTTCGATAAAGCTGTAGACCGTGCCGTCGATTGCCGAACCAATGCGAATACCTTTCATTATGCCCATGAGCTCCCCAGCCCCCGTGTCTGGGCCAGACTCGGAATCGGCCACATAAATCGTGTCGTCCGCCGTGATCGTGATGCCGCTGGGCCGGCCGAATTGCGTCCACTCATCAATAAATTCACCCTCCTGCGACATAATTTGAATACGGTTGTTTTCCCGATCGCCGACAAACAGGCGGCCCCTTGAATCCATAGCCAGGGTATGGGGCTCACTCATCTCTCCGGCCGCTCCTCCCTTGCGGCCAAAAGCCTTGATGAAGCTACCGTCATTGGCGAAATGCACAATGCGATTATTGAGGCCGTTGCGATGGCTCTCGGCAACAAAGATATCGCCGTCGCGGGGATCGACAACGACATCATTAGGCCAATACAGCAGGCCAGGCTCTGAGCCACCTTGACCCGCCCGCCCCAAAGTCATCAGGATCTCGCCATCCGGGCTGAACTTGAACACCTGGTGACCCGTGTCATCATTTGACCTGGCATCGGTGACCCAGAGGTTGCCCTCGTGATCAACCATGGCACCATGGGGGAAAACAAACAGGCCCTGGCCAAAGCTGGCCAGCAGCTTGCCGTCGTAATCAAATTTAAGGATCGGGTCTTCCGGGCGATCTTCACAGGAATTTTCGAAACAGCGGTGCACCACGTATATAGTCTTGCCATCGGGAGCAGGCTCAACCGCGGTGACGGCCCCCCAGGCCACTGTGTTGTCTGGTAACTCACCCCAATCGCGCTGGGTTATGTACGGCCGTGGCAGATCATTGCGAACGCCGTGGGCAACAGGTTCCGCCTCAGCCTGACCTAGCGCCGCACTGCTGGCCAATATCAAAGCCAGAGACATCGTGGGCAGCGCCGTGATGATTGCTTCGACTTTAGCCTTCGCTAATTTCCGGAATCTTTGCATTCCGACTGACTCCCTCTAATATTTCAGCCCAGTGTAGCCAGTTTTCCATCACCAACAAAGTAGCGTGTCATTAGCGCGACATCTCAACAAAAAAAGGGGACCTACGGTCCCCTTTTTTTGTTGCAACTAACGGTTTAACCCATACTATTGCAGGGTCAGATTCGCCTGGTTGATGATATAGGTGCGTATTGCCTCGGCATCGCCATCACCCAGTTCGCTGGCAAAGGACACCATGCCGGCATCGGCCAACTCGCCCTCCAATACCACGGCAGCCCATGAATCCTGGGTTGCTATGCGACGACTCAGACGCAGATCAGGGTAGGTGTCCGCACGCAGGGATATACCCATTGGGCCATGGCAGACTGCGCAGTTGCGGTTGTAGGCGGTCTCCCCCTGGGACAGCAACTCATTGGATGCCTCGATCTGGGGGATTTCAAAATCGCCTTCCACACTGGTGGTGATTGGATTACTGGGCAGCATGGCATCGCCACCGGCGCGGTAGATCAACAGGCGTGAATTATTTCTTGAAGCCACCGTAGTGGGTTCAGCAGCGCCTGGTCCTGACTTGGGAAGCGCAGGTGAACCCACCAGCAGGGCAATGTGTTGCTCACCATCCACAGTGAAGGTCGCAGGTGCTGCCATCACGCCTGCCTGCACGTAGTCTGTCCACAGGGCTTCACCGGTCTCATCATTATAGGCAACGAATTCCCCAGAGCGTGTACCCTGGAACACCAGGCCACCGGCCGTTGCGAGCACACCCGCGTTGCCTTCTCCGATTGGATGCTGCACGCGCCACACCTCTTCCTGAGTCACTGGGTTCCAGGCCTTTAGCAAAGACGCATTGGTCGGAATTTCGGGCTGACTCATTACTAATTGGAATCCTCGTCCAAAATCAACACCGGTATTCCAGCCATCAGGGTCTGTCACGAATTCGCCGTCTGCCACGTAGCCCATGAAGTTTTCAGTCACAGGAATGTAGACCAAGCCGGTATCCTGGCTGAATGCCATGGGATACCAGTTATGTCCACCCAGCGGTCCAGGCAAAACAATGGCCGGGTTGTTTGACTTCTCATAACGGGCATCGGCAACCTCAACCGGACGGCCGGTCTGCAGGTCGATATGGGTCGCCCAGTTTACAGGCGTGTAGTTATTGGCAGAAATCAATTCACCATCTTCAGCATCCAGCACGTAAAAGAAACCGTTCTTGGGTGCCTGCATCACGACGCGGCGCAAATCACCCTCAATCTCGAGATCAGCCAGCATGATGTGCTGGGTCGCAGTGTAGTCCCAGGTTTCACCCGGTGTAGTCTGGTAGTGCCAGCGATAGCTGCCGTCGTCCGGATCCAATGCGACAATAGAAGAAAGAAACAGGTTGTCGCCACCACCGGGGCTACGCAGAGCCTGGTTCCAGGGTGATCCATTTCCGACACCGATATAGAGCAGGTCTAACTCAGGGTCGTAGGCCATAGCATCCCACACGGTGCCGCCACCCCCCAGGTTCCACCAGGCACCGGTCCAGGTATCTGCGGCCGCGGTCATCACGTCACTTTCATAGCCGTCCGCCGGATTGCCGGGAACAGTGTAGAAGCGCCAGGCTTGCTCGCCAGTCTCGGCATCATAGGCAGTCACGAAACCGCGTACACCGTACTCGGCACCCCCGTTGCCAATCAAGACATTGCCTTTAACCACGCGCGGTGCGCCAGTAATCGTGTACGGCAGCGACGCATCCACAGTCGCCACTTCCCATTCTACGTCACCGCTCGCGGAGTCGAGGGCAACCAGACGCCCGTCCAGGGTACCTACAAATATCTTGCCGTCCCAGGCCGCGACGCCGCGATTCACCACGTCACAACAGGCATCCCGACCCTTGGCACGATCCACCTGGGGATCATAGGTCCAAAGTCGCTCTCCGCTGCGCACGTCGAAGGCATGTACGAGACTCCAGGCGGTAGTGATATAGAGTGCGCCGTCTACCACCACTGGAGTAGATTCCTGTCCGCGACTGGTGGTCATATCCGCATACCAACTCAGGCCGAGCTCGCTCACTGTATCTCGATTAATCTGATCCAGTGGGCTGTAGCGCTGTTCATCATAGGTGCGGCCATAGCTGAGCCAGGACTCATTCTCACTATCTGCGCCCTGCAGGCGCTCAGCGTCAATTGCTGCGCCGTATTCAGACTGCTGCGCCAACGCTGGCAGAGCTACTGCCAAAGTTAATCCCGCCAGCCCTAATGCACGAAATATCATGGATAGTCTTCCTTTAATTCTTGCTTCAAATCTGTGATCGAATCCGCCAAAAGCAGCGGAGGCTTAACAGCGAGCGCTTGCTCGCCAAGACATCAGGAGTTTGGCATAGCCTTGCAGCAGGGTCGTAAATAAAATGAGACAACGCGATAACCCTATGAAAAGTATGGAATTTATTCACCGTATCAGCTCAGTTTCGCAGCGACATCATAAGGAAACCGGTGAAAGCTGCATTGTTGGGTGATAGCGACTTTCTGACCTTTTTCTTCATGCTCAGGATATGTCTGCGATAGGTTTCGTAAAACCCCCAGCTTGGCTGAGGTTTGTATTCCAGACCCTCTAGCTCGAAGTGTGAGATCACGCCCTTGGCGGTGGTGGGCTTCACAAATACTTCATCCAAGGGATGGAAATAAACTGGCAATATAGAAATCAGCGACCACTTGGCTAGTTTGCGCGACTGCAGCACGGATAGCACCATCTCGAAACCCAGCTGCTGGTCTCCGTGCAACTGGTTCTTCAGACCCGATGCTAATGCCTCTTGTTCAACAGAATTCAGCGACCTAACGAAATCCCTATATTTGGGTTTTTCAAACATGGACACCATGGATGACCTGCCTATGTAACGGGCCATGTCTTCCACAATAGCGTGGGAGTCCTTAAATTTGGGTTTAGCGAAGCTCTCCTGAACCTGCTCGATCATCCGGTTCATGTTGTGCTTCTTGCCAATGACCGCCATTTCCGGATCTGTAAATCCTTTTGGGTAACGGGCCAGGAATAGCGCTTCGGCTTGTTTGAGCTTTTTCAAATTCATTCGAAATTTCCGTAATTGCAGAATTTACACATCTCGGCTACGCCCATATGCAATTTAGATTCACCTCCCCCCTCCCCAACTAATTTGTATGTAAACTTTACTTGACTTTAAATCAAGCAAGCCATACATTGAATGTGTCAAGCATACTTTACATTACATTGGAGACAAGGCGTGAAAGATACACTGAAGCACACAGCAGAGGAGCATCCAGCATCCAGTCCTCATCGATCCAAAGAGACCAAAGTCACGGTGCGCTCAGCGGCCTGGTGCCTGATCTGGGCCATCTCTCTAACCCTAACCGAGATCGTAATTAGCAACCAGCTGATACCGGAGAGCTTGTTTTGGCCCGTTGCACTGTTTCCCGCAGTCCTCTCTGTCTGGATGTTCTATCAATACTACTTGTTCTATGTCGGCGTAGACGAGTTTGTGCGAAAAATTCAGTCCGATGGGCTGATCATTGGATTTGGACTCGGCATGTTCATTTTAATCATCTTCAGCTGCCTTTCCAGCCTGGGCATCCCGGGTCCAAACGCAAGCGATATGCTGGTGGTATTCGCATTGTGCTATGTAGTCGGTCAGCTTTCGCGAACCCTGAGCTATAGCCGATGAAAAGCAGGTTAAAGGTCCTCCGTGCCGAGCACGATCTGTCCCAAGCGGCACTGGCTGAGAAACTGGAAGTCTCTCGCCAGACCATTAACGCGATAGAAAAGGAAAAGTACGATCCCAGTCTCCCGCTGGCATTCAAGATCGGCAGGCTGTTTGGTATGCCGATAGAAGACATTTTCATGGAAGACTAGTCAGCGGGCTTTCATTAATACTTAAGCGGCTTGTTTGCTGCAGCGAAAAAAAAGGGGCTCATCTGAGCCCCTTTTTCCTAGCTTTACTGCGACTACTTTCTAATCAACGGGTTCCAAACGCACGATTGGCGTTGGGCCAGCCTGACGGTCAGAGACTGCCAGATAGATATAGCCATCCGGGCCCTGACGCACGTCACGGATACGTCCAACGTCGTAGACAAGAGTCTCTTCAACCACCACGTTGCGGTAATCATCATCCATGTGCAGACGCGCGAGCTGTTCACCGGCAAGGGAGCCCGAGAAGATGTCGCCAACCCACATGGGGAACTTGTCGCCACTGTAAATCATCAGACCGGAGGTCGCGATTGAAGGTACCCAGAAATTAGTTGGGTTAGTCATACCTTCTTCACTGATACCGACGTGAATCGGGCGACCAAACGCACCGTAGTTCACACCACGACCGACTACTGGCCAACCGTAGTTATTGCCGGGCTCGATCAGGTTGATCTCATCGCCACCCTGGGGGCCATGCTCAGATTCCCACAGGTCACCAGTAATCGGGTGCATGGCCAGGCCCTGGGGGCTGCGATGACCATAGCTCCAGATTTCAGGCAGCACGCCAGTCTGACCCACGAAGGGATTGTCATCAGGTACTGTGCCGTCCTCATTCAAACGCACTACTACACCCTGGTGGTTGCTCAGATCCTGAGCCGGATGCGCCATCAGCGCCTCACGGTCACCCACCGGGGGCGCCATGCGATCACCGAGGGACAGGAACATGTGGCCTTCCCCATCAAAAACCAGCTTGCCACCATAGTGGCCAAAACCAACCGCCTGGGCTGCGAACAGCTCAACCACGTTAGTCAGACGATCATTTTCCAGTCGACCACGGACGATCGCCGTGGTCGAGCCATCACCCACTGGCTTGGAGAAAGTCAGGTAAACCCACTGGTTATCGCTGAATTCAGGGTGCGGCACCACATCGAACAGACCGCCCTGGCCTTCATAGAAAACTTCAGGCGTACCGGGAATGGCTTCAGGCAACAGCTCGCCATCGCGCACGATACGCAGACGGCCGGGCTTTTCAGTAATCAACATGTCGCCGTTTGGCAACCAGGCCATGGACCAAGGGTGCACCAGACCTTCAGCGACTGTCACTACGCGATAGTCATGGTGTGCGCTCTGGTAGACGTCCTGGGCACTGGCATTCACCGCCACGGTGGCTGCCAGGCAAAGACCTGCAAGCTTATTTAAATAACGAAGCATTGGTTTTTCCTCCTTAATACGGTGCCTGGCATGCGCTTCTCGCAGGGCACCGACCATTCGATGTTTCGAGTTCGTTGTTTCGAGTTCGTTGTTTCAACCCTGGGGGGCCAAAAATTGCCCACATCTCACGAATATGAGAAGGCAGCGAGCGCTGGACGCATTATCCATTAAATCTGGTGGAAATGCTTGAATTTTAGGGTGAAATTACCAGATTTCGGTTGCCAGGCTGGCACTGCCTAGGGCAAAGTTGATATAGCCCAAACGGCCCAGGCAGAAGTCTGAATATGATCAGGACAGCAATAATCCTCGCGGCAATCATGGCACTGGCGGCCTGCACCACCGCTAGAGATCAACTCTTTCTCAATATGAAAGAGCAGGAACTCGCAGCCTACAACGCTGAATTGCCTGAAAGACTGCAAATTGTCTGCGCTGAGGGTGTGCGCCGCGGCACGGTAGGGCTGCTTAGAAAGGTCTGCACCAGCAAAGCCCGCATGGACAGACTCATTCAGCCCTCGGGCGCCGATGACTATAGCTATGTGAGCGGGCTGAACGATCCCGGCTTGAATCGGCACATTCCCGATGACAGATCTTCACTGCCAAGAGTTTACTTATCGCCGCCACCGCCAGGATATGACCGACCGATTATTCATGTGCTGGATCAACATGAATAGGTCGGCTTCTTTTGCGGTCGAGGCAAAGCGCTCGTCTTAGAAAACAACAACAAACGCGCACAAGAATTTCCCTCCCTTATTCAAATATCTTATTAAGACGGAGTAGACATAAATGGTCAGGTTTTTGGTATTGGCTATCGCTCAGGTTCTTGCGCTGTCGGTTTATGCACAAGCCGGTGATCCCCGGGATGTACGCAGCATCGACGCGATCATAGACGCCTACTATGAAGTCGTCTCTGGCCCTGCCGGTGAATCCGTCGATGCCGCTCGCGATCGTTTCCTTCATCATCCTGAGGCCTGGGTATCCATTGCCGGAAAAGATGGGGATGGCACCCCTTTCGTTAATGTCATGGCCCTGGCTGACTATCATGGCGACAACCTGCCCCGGGCCGAGGGATTTTATGAGGTGGAAGTTGATCGCGTGGTAAGTCGGTCAGGCAATATGGCACATGTGTGGAGCAGTTATACTTCGGCATTAACTGATGGAGGTGAGCCTTTTACCCGCGGCGTGAATTCAATTACCTTGTTTTTTGATGGAGAGCGCTGGTGGATTATGGGGTGGATGTTTGATGGCTCGGCTGGCTAGGAGCTTGGTCTACCTTTTTCAAGTGGAGGTTTCTGTTATGGTTTTTCTCATAACAAAAATCAGCCAAATCTTCTCGAAGACCTTTCCTTGAAGTGCGAACATCACCCAGGTGCGCCGGCAGTTGGCAACTGCCAAAGCTGTGGAATACCCATCTGCGGAATTTGTGCTACCCATATCGGTGAAAGTGTTCTTTGCGAGCGCTGCGAGAGTGTGGCATCGACCAATGAATACGTTGAGCAAAGAAGCAATGAGAGCAACAAAAGCCAAATGGGTGACCTTGTACATGATGGTGAACATAGTGTCGCAGATACCGCCCCACATGTTTCCGTCAGCAAAACAAAAAGACCCGTCAAAAGGAATATACAGCTTTCGGTAGTCCTGCTTAGCGGCATTTTCATTGTATTTCAGATAAGCATATCTGTGAGGTCTGGCGGTACTCCATCCCAGGAACAGATAGCAGCCGAAGAACGCACCCGGGATCAGATCCAGGCCTGCATGCTGCTATTCTGGGAGATCGCCGCGCAGCTCAGCGAGGGGCAGCAAGTGGATCGGTCATTGCGTTGTGAGGAAACCAATTTGCCGCTGTTAGTTGTATCGGAGGGAGATGATTTGCGCATCAGCCATCCTCGACCGGAGGCTTTGGGATTAACCGGCATCTATGTTCTGCGCAGTAATCCAGTTCCCATACTGCTGGATTAAAGCTGATGAAAAACTCTTGTAAGCAACTCACATCGAGACACAAGCATAACGCTGGCTACACCTTGCTGGAGCTACTCACTACCACTGCGATTCTTGGCGTGTTGTTAAGCATGGCTGCCCCTTATTTATGCAAAGTTACACCGTAAGGGCCAAATCAACCGAAGGCCTGTTAATTCTTGGCGAATTGCGGCGACGGGTAGAGACAGAGTTCTATGAACGCGGCGTGTTACCAAGCGATATACCCAATTCACACACACCGAACGGCTCAAAGCATGGCGGCCCCTGGTATTAACATACAACTATGTTCGGCCAGGCAGATGATATGTGGGAGCTAATTGAGTATCAGCCTAAAGGACCGCATCGGGTCATAGCACTGCGGGCTTATCGCTTACCAGAATGGCAAAACTCAGACATCGGCCTGCATCTGCAAATCAAGCAGGTTGATGAGAATACGCTGGCTTTTCGCTGTACGGTAAACAATACCCAAAGCCGGGTGCAATTTGTTCCATCAAGCTGCCAGGATGGATCCGTTAATGACTGGGTGAGCTGGTAAATAGGGGCAGGTTTAGGTTAACTGAAAGCCAGCCCAACAAAAAAGGGTAACGAGAAAAATCTTGCCACCCTTAAGCGCGCATTCTCGTTACAGGTTTTAGTTAGCAATCAAGATGTTTTGCTGCGCGGTGCTAATTGGTAATACACTATTTTTGCGTTAATTCGCGACACCATGTAAGCACTGAACTCTTAATCGAGTGTATCGTGAAACTCACCCGCACGGGATTCCACACTTTCACGTCAGTGCCATTACCAGGGTCGATTCCAGGTGCTTATGTCAGTTTATTCAGGATAAGAGCGTTTATTACGTGGCAACAGAATTAGATATTAATCATGTCCCCTTTTAGCACTATTGATTAAGCCAGGCTGAATTTTGGATGATTTCTGGCAGGAAATTGTGCCTTTACATACATTCTTGTTGAATTCATCCTGATAATCATCGCAGAATGACGACTAACTTGTCAGTACCAGCAAATGAAAAGTCAGAATTTCAGCTATATACCTGCACTCGATCACCTCCGAGGGTTTGCTGCGATTCTCGTTGCTCTCTTTCACGGCGTTCTTTTTATACACCACCGTTTACTGTACGGCCGCGAGTTTGACGATACGCACTGGCTTGAGGCAACTAACTTATTTTCGGCGCTGATTATCGAAGGGCATACCGCGGTTAGCCTGTTCTTTGTGCTTAGTGGTTTCATTTTTACTTTCGGCCTAATTGACACAGAGTTAAACTACTTCAAGTTCTTGAAAAATAGATTTCTGCGAACATATCCCCTGTTTCTCGCTTTTCTATGTCTTGGTTTTATCTTTTATCCCGAGAACTTGAGCGTCTTAGGCGTTCTTAAATCACTATTTTTTATGGCGAACTTGCAGACTGCATTTAATGGCGGCCCGTTTACTTTTGTGGCTTGGTCAGTTGCGATCGAATGGCAGTTTTATCTCATCTTCCCTCTATTGCTCATGCTCACAAAGAGATTCGGCATTGCGGTGCTTTTCTTCTTGTTGCTTATGGCTATAGGCTTACGTTGGCTTGTGTATGAAGATGGCATGGATATGCGCTGGTATGGATATTGGACGTTGCTCGGTAGAATTGACCAGTTCCTTGCCGGCATGATCGCGGGCTACTTTTACTCTCACCACTTCACGAAAGGTCTGAAGATGGACGCTGTGGGCCTGATTGGCGCTGCTCTGGTTTTAGTCAGCCTATATCAGTTCAACAGGATGGGAGGTGGTGGCCTGACGGATTCGGTTTGGATTCTGTGGCCATCTGTCGAAGGTCTGACGTGGGCAGTTTTTCTTGTAGGCTATATCTCGCTCTCGCGCCACCTGGCGGTGGTTCTGGATCGCGGCTTTGTTTTTATAGGCAAGATCAGTTACTCAATTTACTTCATCCACTATGTCATATTGTTTTATTTGATGATTAACAACCTGGATGCCACGATTTCGATTGGTGGGCCTGTGGATACCGCGTTTGTGAATACACTACTTTTAGTGGTCCCCGCGACGATTATCTGTGCTTTGGTATCCTTCAGGTTTATTGAGCAGCCGTTTCTTTCTCTCCGCGGAGTGTATCTTGATAAACCGCCACCGGGCAGTGGCTAGATCTTAAGATCCCTGGACAGAAACAGATACACCTTCAATGGGAGTTAAACCCTTAGTCTCTTAGATCTTCAGGTCAACAATGGTCTAGTCAGACTCCATGACTCGTAATATGCAAATTTTTGTACAGAAACCTAATTGGGTACTCATAGGCGCATGCTTGATCCTCGGTATCAATTGCGCGCTGCTGTGGGGGCATGAACTTGACGATGCGCTTATATACGCAAGATATTTGCAAAATCTTATTGATGGGAATGGCTACGTCTACAACCCGGGCGAATATGTAAATGGCTTGACCTCGCCACTGTTTGGCTACCTTTCTATTGCTCCAGCCCTCATCCTTGGAGATGCGAGAGATGGCGTTATGCTTGTCTCGGTACTGGCAGCATTTGCCAGCATGATCTCGTTCTACTATGTGCTGCGTTTATTCATAACCAGTGAGTCGATGGCAGCGCTGTCCGCATTACTATCAGCCCTGGCCAGTATCACGTATATGAATTTGGGCATGGAAGCGAGCTTGTTCACCACTCTGATTGCAGTAAGCTTTTATCTCTATTTCAAGGCGCGCTATTTCTACTTGGGAATCTGCATTGGGCTAGCAATCCTGGCTCGTCCCGAAGGAGTTTTTTTGGTACCTGCCATGGCGATGATGACGCTTTTTAGTGATAGAAACTGGCCATCGATCAAGTGCTATGTGATTCCAACATTGCTGGTTGGGTCTCAGCTTGCATTTAATTATTTTTACTATGAAGCTTTCCTCCCGTCTTCAGGTCTCGCAAAACTATCACAGGGGGAGTCAGGATTGTGGGGGGCGAACAACTTTTTAATGACACTTATCGGCTTATTCCCATTCGGGGTGACTCATATCGGTAGTTGGCCCATCTTTTTCGTGTTGCTACTGCTGGCTGTGTGCTCCATCATGGTCCAATCAGCACGTCGTTATCTTGTGCTCTCCTTTACCTTTTTAGCTTTCTATACTTCCTTTTTCGCGCTCCTGAATCTGCCCGCTCAAGCCTGGTACTATGCAATACACTATTCATTGTTCTGGAGTTATGTCGCTCTTGGCGTTTGCGGGTTGTCCGACAAATTCCTTTCTGAGAGGGATTCTGCAGTGAATTCTGGTTTAATCGCCTTTATGCTGGCAGGTCTGTTTCTGCAAGAGCCGAGGTTGCTTTCAGAGTTAGGTAGAACCGTCAGACCGGACTATAAGGAAATCGGAATATGGCTGTCTCAGAACACCGCGGAAGATTCCTCGGTTGCGGTTGTAGAGATTGGCACTATAGGTTGGTACTCAAAGCGCAGAATCATTGATATTTTAGGCTTAGTGACAGCGGATGTTTCAAGCTACGTCGCCGAGGGGGATTTCGAGAGCTGGTTAAAACTCTTTCCACCTGATTACATCATGGTGCATGAACCTCTTTGGGAATTCGAGAGAGCCATAGGGCAAGTCTCACAGGAAGGTGGACTGCTAGAGGTGGCTGATTTCGCTTTTCCGGGCTTTAAGCTCTACGCGTTTAATTCGTCCGAAGTACTGCAGTGAATAAATCCTTTCCGCTCTAATTGGGCTAATTAGTCCCACGGCATATGTCACACTTTTATCTCATCGTTAACCAAAAGAGGGGCAATGCGTCAAAAGTGTAGTGCGGAAAAAATAAAGGGGACAGAATACATTGATCAAGAGAGATTGATTAGGTAGTTGGCTTAGCCAAATCCCACACCCCTCCGGGGCGGTCTGCGCTGCTTCGCAGCTTTCGAACTGGGAGTTCGAACCAATTCTTCGATCATTCCAAACTAAAAAGGGGAGCCTTTGGCTCCTTTTTTTCAGTTTGGCACGCCCGGAGCGCGTCGATCCACTAATTGAACTACCTAAGCATCTATATCTGCCGGGAGAGCTTGGCTCAAAGGCTACATTTTTAACGATATAAATCAATACTTTGATTACTTATAGCACTTCGTACCGTAAGCTCCTACTTCCCTGTCTCGAGAACATATCTAGAGATTATGTATACGGTCATGTACAAGGTTTAACCAAGGGCGGCCTTTCTAACACCCCGGGGGTTCTGTGTTGTCCTCTGCTAATTGTTACTGTAACTGCGCAGACAATAAATAGCCCCATCCGCAGTCAGTGTTCCAGAAGCATACCTAGTGACGACGCTCAGTATACCTTCGGAGCTAGCTCAATATAGTCGCACAATTTCTACAAATCCGATTCCTTAAGAATCTCAAGTCTACGAGTTAAGTCCTCGATTATTTCTTCTTACGCAGAGTTCCCAATCAATGAACTTGTATACTCTCCAATCGATGGTGGCGCAAAAGCAAGAGTAGGAACGCATTTGCTTCGATGAGATGCCAGTTCATATTTGCAACATCTGTTCGATCATCAGTATCTGCACCAAGTGTAGCCTTCTCTATTGACTGTTTAGCTGCTAAAGCCTCTATTGCCCTCAGCGTTTAGTAAGCCAATCACTTATTGTCCCATTAGCCTGTACTCACTTTTCAATCGCTGTTGTATGCATTTCAAGCATAATAATGCTAGTTTTCTAACCTGTAACTACCAAGGAGCAAGGCTTGATGAATCAAATGTTAATTGCGCTAACTGGCATAGCCCTATTTTCATTTTGCACTGTAGTCGAGGCGATCGAGCCCAACGACGCTCAGTACAATGGCGAGGTTCTACGAATTCCCTACCTAGAATTTAATGATCTCAAGTACCAATTGTCTTTTGTACCTGCTGATGCTTCTGCTTTAAATCCTCAAGACTGTCCGGTGCTGTGCTTAAAGCTCACAGATGCCGCTGCAAGTAATATTGAGGCTATTCGTGACTCGGCTAGTTTCGACGGTACAACACTCTCCGTGCCTCGAGTTCTTATTGGCGACGAAGTATATAGAGGAAAATTTACTTACCTCAGTCATTATACTGACGAGATCTACTTCTCCGTATCAGAAGCTGGTCTTGCTTCTTTTTTTAGCGCCTCAGATCGTCAAAATTGGACTGCTGATGAGCTGGAAAAAAATCTAAGCTTTTGTAAGGATAATTCTTATAGATGGGACACGCCTTTCCCCTTTGGTGACTTTAACAATGATGGTTACGAAGATATTTTTATACCTATTGCATGCTATCAAGGGCCAACTCCAGACAACGGAGGAGAGAATAATCTTGCAGTAA
The DNA here is from genome assembly GCA_938091935.1 of uncultured Pseudomonadales bacterium. Taxonomy (GTDB): domain Bacteria; phylum Pseudomonadota; class Gammaproteobacteria; order Pseudomonadales; family Pseudohongiellaceae; genus UBA9145. The sequence goes on along the minus strand of CALKNV010000021.1, from coordinate 4,693 downwards.
AGACAGGCTGGTATTTGCTTTGTAGTAATGAGCTAGGCTCCTACGATAACTGCACTAGCTCGCTTTTTGGCGAGGAGTTTATCGATACTTCTAGAGACGGAGGCAAGGGAGGGCTGCCTTACCACCATAACACTGAAGAACCGAAAGATTTAAATGGCGATGGTTATCTAGATTTTGCATTAACTCTTAACAGAGACGATGGCATTGGAAGAAAAACCTATAACGTCAATGACGAGGAGGATTTTACCAATCTCATAAATGAGTGTTTCGACGGCGATCGAGCTTACGTCGAGACGCTTAATAAATTTAAGGTTGGTAACTGTGCGTACTGGTCCGAACAATATATCTTTCTGAGCAAGCCCGACGGCACGTACAAAAGTGTCAAAATCCCATGGGGGGCAACTTGGACGCATTCAATGCGCTCGATCCCTAATGAATTAGGCGGCTATGATTTACTGTCGATCGGATACGACATTAATAGAGTCGCTCGAATACAAGGGATTGAGGTTATGGACATAACGGATGTTTATACAGAGTATGAGAATTTCGCCTGGGCAACTCAAATCAATCCCTATGTTGGTGGTTATTATGAATTCGATAACACTGGCTATTGGATAGCGAATGGTGTCAGACCTGAGTTAGTCACAAATATTGCAGACTATGATGGTTTTGACATTGATACAGGGTGGTACGGCACAGTCGAGGGCATTTCAGTATGGGAATGGATTCCGGGTAGGGGCTTTATTTTCAGCGATTATTACATGCCCGCCGTAGAAGATTTATTTACGTATAAAAATGAGCTTGGAAACGCTACTACGGGACTATACAAGAGAGGAGTCCCACAGCTAGGTGGTGGTGGCAGTAACTTCTATAACTTTATGAAACAAGCAGTGCTTGATCCTGAAGAAGGACCCATTCTCGTTGTTCAGGGCGAGAATAGCGGGTTTTTAAGCGATACACGTCGACAAATTCCGCCAGACTTCCAAATTATCAGCAATGGATCAGGTGATTCTTTCATCGAAGATGCTGAATACCCAGTTTTGGTTCTCGAAGGTTTTACCGTCACGGATGGTAAAATCGCGCTAAGAGAGAAATCTGTCATCGAAGGCGATCTTTTATTTAATAGCCCCGGGAAATACTTCAGAGATATCAACGACGATGGTTACGATGACATGGTCACGATTACAGGTATGACTGTGCGGGGCGGTGCCTACCTAAACAAAAGCGGAACACTCGTCCGAGTTGATACAAATGCCATAATGCCAACATTGCCGAAAGCACCTGTCACTGACAATAATACAGCTACTCTTTTTTGGCCATTGAGGAATAACGGGACAATAGACCTGCTCTATATGGATCGTGGTAACGTGAATGTTCCTGACTGGTGGGTTCAAGAGGAAGTGTTTGACGCAGGGAACTTAGGAGTTATAAGAACTAACTACTTAATAGACTCATTACCTACTCACACAGTGCGGGATCAGCTTGATAGTTTTGAAGCATGTGCACGCACTGCGAGTACTAATTCAGCGGTAGGTTGGATATGGAATTGTGCATATTAATCACGAGTGGAAGTAAGGCTTTGAGCGTGTTCAAAGACTAGATTTGCATCGAAAAGTCGTATTAAAAGCCCCATGAATCACCCACCCTGTAGGTAGGCCTTACTTTACGATTCAGAAGCTCTACAGACCAGTGAAAACGCGGGTTTTGGAGGGCGGTTTTGGGCTGGCGAGGGCAGCGTTTGCTGGAGTGATAAATAGGTTAATTAGCTGCCGCGACAACACTCACTCTCGTTGATAAATGTAATTTAATTCGAGTATGACGATGGTTTGATTCCTCACTAAAAATCTACTGAAAGCCTGAGTCAAATGCTTGCATCAGCGGATAATTGCCAACCAACTTAAGAGAAGTTCGCACTCTTTGTTCGTAACAAATCTTCAGCTTTGGTTAGATGGTCGCCATATTCATGGCATCATTCCAAACTAAAAAGGGGAGCCAACGGCTCCCCTTTTTAGTTTGGCACGCCCGGAGAGATTCGAACTCCCGACCAACTGGTTCGAAGCCAGTTACTCTATCCAGCTGAGCTACGGGCGCGTGGAATTGGAGATTATATCTGTTTGTGAGATTGGGGTCACTCTGGGATGAGTCTTGCACTGGCTTAGCAAGAGATCTTCGTAGGCTTCAGAGTCTGGCTAGCAAGCATGGGTCTGTGGCTGCAAGGAGATTGAGTCGGTTCGAAGCCAGTTACTCTATCCAGCTGAGCTTCGGGCGCGTTGAATTCGAGATTATATCTGTTTGTGAGATTGGGGTCACTCTGGGATAGGCCTTGAGCAGACTCGGCAAGAGATACTCGCTGGCTTTGGAGTCTGGCTAGCAAGCAAAGCTGAGCGGCAATAAGCAGGTGGAGTTCACTTGGAGAACAGCCACACTGCTTGAAAGGCCCCTGGCAGTGTTTGCCTCAGATACAATAAAGGGCCAGCGCCGAGCGAGCCAGAAAGACCAAATTGTAGATTTGGGCTTTTTGGGGAGCGATAGAACCGCGGAGCGGCGCGGACCGTGTCAGAGGCAAATACTGGCAGTGGCCCAGCACGTAACCGACCTCGAACTTGAAATAGCTCGATTTACAAGTTCCCCATGACTCCTAGATATTATCAACCACCGCAGTTAAGCTTGCGAGCAAAGGATATCTGATCAATTGGGGGCCTCGTAATGACTGACATGACTGCCAACGGCGGCACGCCGGAGCTTGAGTTTAGTGCGCCGAGTGCGCGGACACTGCGCAAAGTACTGGAGATTGGCGGCTGGCTGATGATGGCGGTGCTGATTTTCACCGGGCTTACCGCGATTTTGGGGCGTGGCGACTTTCTGATAGAAGCGAGCTCCCAGGAATTCACCGACCCTATCGAGCAGTTCAATCCCTTCGATGGGCGCTATGTGCAGTTCTCACCTGCCAGCTGGGCGCACCTCGTGACGGGGCTGCTAATATTCTGCCTGGGACCACTGCAGTTTATTCGGGGCATTCGCAAGAACTACCTGAATTTCCATCGCTGGAGTGGCCGGGTGTGGTTGCTCGCCGGCGGCATCGCGGCATTCTCAGGTGGCTTCATTGGCATCTTTCAGCCATTCATGGGGGTTGAAGGACAGGGCTTCAACGAGTCCATGGCAACTACCTTCTTTGCCTTCTATACCTTGTTCTGCATGTTCAAGGCATACACCAGCATTCGCGCCAAGAAAATCGGCGCCCATCGGGAATGGATGATGCGCAGCTGGGCACTGATGCTGGCCATCGCAACGGAGCGCGTCATTCTTGGCATCTTGATGGCCAATACCGAAATCGGCATCGGCGTGCTGTTTGGTACCACATTCTGGATGGCCGGTGTGATTAACATCGCTGCCTCAGAAATGTGGATCAACCTGACTCGTACGCCTGGTAACGGCAGCCGCCACTGGAAAGACCTGGACGCCAAAGCCGCCGACTGAGGCATTATTGCAATGGAAACGAATGCCGTCGAAACTATTGCTGGAGTGATTCAGCTTTCGGTTGCGCCGGTGTTTTTATTGGCGGGCATCGCCGGCATGCTTAATGTGCTGTCAGTACGACTGGGCCGGGTTGTGGATAGGGCCCGGGTGGTGGAGACACAGCTGGTGTCTGAGACCCACGATGTGCATCTTGCGACCCTGCAGGCTGAAACCGCAGGACTGTGGAAACGTATCCGCTTGGTGAACTGGTCGCTGCGGATGTTCGTCTGTGCTGCATTACTGGTTTGCCTGGTGATTGTCACCCTGTTTTTTGGTGAGCTCACCGGCTCCGATCTTTCCGCCGCCATCGCTACCCTGTTCATCTTTGCAATGACGTTTATGATTCTTGGGCTAGTGCTGTTCCTGTTTGAAGTCAGCATCTCCACTAACCGCATTCGCCAGGGCATCGTGGAAATGTTGGAAGCGGAGAATGCTGACAAGCGTGACCCGGCAAACTAGCTCACCAGGCCAATTCTCAATTAAAAATATTCAGGATACGCGAGTATTTGACCGCGAACTGTTGAGCATTCTCGCGCGGTGCAAACAGCATATTGTTCTCATCCACTTCGTTATACACGATGTAGAGACCGGCATTGGCCGATTGCAGCCAGGCGAAACGCAGATTGGTTGAAATCACATCGTCGCGCTTGTTGTATTGCACCAGGGTTTGCAACGTCATGCGTGGCGTGAATGCATAGGTGGCGCGAAAGCGGGCGATGTCTACTTCAAAGTCACCACCTGGCACAGGCAAGTCAATGCTGCTGTGGCTCCAGGTGAGCTCGCTGGTGAATTTTTCACCGACGCGATAGCGAATAGTAGAATCCAGATTCTCGCGATCGCCACCAAAGAACCCACCAATGCGCGAGGAAAAATTTACACTGAATGGTGCACTCTGATTACTCCAGTAAACCAGCTGTGCTTCCTGATGCTCATAATCCCCCACCGGTACAGTCACACCATCCACGATTTCAAAGGGTTCAAATACACCTTCCTGGGTGAAGTTCGTCCCGGTATGAATCTCCATGCCACTGTTAAATTCCCAGTGATTGTCGATGTGCAGGTAACCAGTCTGCTGGTTACCATCGAAATCCCAATAACCGCGATAGTTCATATGTGGGCGCAACTCCTGCAGTTGCCCCCAATTTTCCGGTCGGTAGCGATAGCGCCAGCCCGCCTC
>CALKNV010000020.1 GCA_938091935.1 uncultured Pseudomonadales bacterium | reverse complement strand
TGCAGAGACTGGTTTCAGCTCAGCTTGAAAGAAGGTTTTACGGTATTCAGAGACTCTGAGTTTTCTGCGCATATGGGGTCACGCACAGTTAAGCGAGTAGAGGATGTGTCTTTTCTGCGCACCATTCAATTTGCGGAAGATGCTGGTCCTATGGCGCATTCCGTGCGACCTGACTCTTATATGGAGATATCAAATTTCTATACGGTAACGATTTACGAGAAAGGTGCAGAGGTGGTTAGAATGATCAGCCTTCTGGTGGGGCCAGAAGGCTTCCGCAAAGGCACGGATCTCTATTTCGAGCGTCACGACGGCCAGGCGGTGACTACAGAAGACTTTGTCAAAGCGATAGAAGATGCCAATGGTGCCGATTTGACCCAATTTCGTCGCTGGTACTCCCAGGCCGGCACGCCGGTGCTGGACATTAACGGTGAATATTCTGCCGAAGACAAATCCTATCGACTGAAAGTCACTCAGCGCTGCCCGGCAACACCGGGGCAGAACCAAAAACAGCCGTTTCATATTCCCCTGCGCCTGGGGTTGCTGGACTCAAAGGGAGAGGCAATCCAACTCAAGGGTGAGGGCTTGAGCGGCACCAGGACTGATGAGGTGCTGCATATTACCGAGACAAGTCAGGCGTTCGAATTCACGGGTATAGAGTCCAAGCCGGTGCCTTCCTTGTTGCGCGGCTTCTCTGCCCCCGTGCGCTTGAACTACAGCTATTCGCAGGATGATCTATCTTTGCTGATTGCGAATGATGAGGATGGGTTTAATCGCTGGAACGCGGCGCAGGTGCTGGCCTCACAGGTCATAGAGTCCATCCAGCAAGGCGCTGATTTGGCGGATACATGTGGTCGACTGTGTGACGCCTATGACAGCATTCTGGACTCCGCATTGAGGGATCCTGGTCTCGATAGAGCTATGCTGGCCCACCTGTTGTCTCTGCCTCTGCTTGGCACGCTGATAGAGCAGGCAGACGTGGCCGATGTGCAGGCGATCTACGAAGCGCGCAAGTCAGTTGTGTCCCACCTGGCAGGTTCGCTGCAAGAAAAAATCGCGAATCTGTTCCACTTGATTCCGGCGACAGGAGAGTACCGGGCAGACGCGGTTTCTATTGCAAACAGGGCGCTACGTAACCTGTGCTTGCACTACCTGATGCAGGGCGATGAGGCGCATTGGACTGCCATCGTAAATAAGCAATATCACGAAGCGAATAATATGACTGATCAGTTGGCGGCGCTGCGGTTACTGGTGAATGCCGAATCGGGAAAGGCATCAGAACTGGCTGAGCAAGCGCTGGCGGATTTTTACCAGCGCTGGCAGCAAGAGCCGCTGGTTGTCGATCAATGGTTCGGGGTACAGGCGATGGCGCAGAAGCCCGGCGCTTTAAGCCGGGTAAAGGCCCTCATGGAGCATTCCGCCTTTGAGTTTAAGAATCCGAACAAGGTTCGCTCATTAATTGGTGCATTCTGTGGTCAAAACTTTACTGGCTTCCACAACGAGTCTGGTGATGGCTACGAATTTCTGGCTGACCAGGTCATTGCCCTTGATGCGCTTAATCCCCAGGTGGCTTCACGCCTCCTCACGCCGCTGACTCGCTGGAAGAAATTCGATTCCAAACGGCAGGCCTTAATGCAGGCACAGCTTCTCAGGATTAAGGCTGCTCCTGATCTCTCCAAGGACGTCTTTGAGATCGTCGAGAAAAGCACTGTGCAAATCACTGGCTAGTGAAGTGCCATGCTGACGCCAATAAGACATGCGTTGCGAGTTGGGGTTGGCAGTGTCAATGCTGCTGGCGGGATTCTGCTGCGCTCACCCGAGACAGCGGCCGAAAATCTGGATTGACCTTCGGCCGCTATTTTTGCGCCTGCTCAGATCAGGCAACTTCCTGAACATTCGTCGTTGGAATCATCTTGGCGCGATCAGCCGCTTCCTGGAAACTCTCAATTTCATTGAAATTCAGGTAGCGGTAGATGTCGCCTTTCATGGTGTCTAGCGACTGCATATAGACCAGGTATTCATCCATGGTTGGAATCTTGCCAAGTGCCGAGCAGACTGCTGCCAACTCCGCTGAGGCCAGGAACACATCGGCGCCCTGACCCAGACGGTTAGGGAAGTTCCTGGTGGAGGTAGATACCACCGTAGAATTAGGCGCTACCCGTGCCTGATTGCCCATACATAGAGAGCAACCCGGCATTTCGGTGCGGGCGCCGGAAGTGCCGAAGATATTGTAAATACCTTCTTCCGTAAGTTGGTGCTCGTCCATCTTGGTTGGCGGTGCTATCCACAGCTTGGTGGGCAGCGGTCCGTCTACCTGCTTGAGAACTTCAGCAGCCGCTCGGAAGTTGCCGATATTCAGCATGCAGGATCCGATAAACACCTCATCGATCTTGGTGCCCTGAACCTCGGACAGCGGTTTTACATCATCGGGATCGTTGGGGCAGGCTAATAGCGGCTCCGTAATCTCGTTGAGGTCGATCTCTATGATCTTGTGATATTCGGCATCAGCATCCGGCTCCATGAGCTGGGGATCTGCCAGCCAGGCTTCCATTGCCTGGGCGCGACGCTCCAGCGTTCTCGCGTCCTGATAGCCGTTGTCTATCATCCAGCGCAGCAGTGTGATGTTGCTTTTAAAATACTCAATGATCGGCTCTTTATTCAGGCGAATAGTACAGCCGCCTGCGGAACGCTCGGCGGAGGCATCGGAGAGTTCGAATGCCTGCTCGACTTTGAGGTCTGGCAAGCCTTCGATTTCAAGAATGCGGCCGGAGAAGATGTTCTTTTTGCCCTTTTTCGCCACGGTGAGATCGCCGCTTTGCAGTGCCGCATAAGGGATGGCATTAACCAGGTCTCGCAAGGTGATACCTGGCTGCATCTCGCCCTTGAAACGGACCAGCACAGACTCAGGCATATCGAGCGGCATAACACCAGTGGCGGCCGCGAAGGCCACTAGACCGGAACCGGCTGGAAATGAAATGCCTATTGGGAAACGGGTATGCGAGTCGCCACCCGTGCCGACAGTATCGGGCAACAGCATGCGGTTCAGCCAGGAGTGAATAATGCCGTCACCAGGCCGCAAGGAAACGCCGCCGCGTGTCTGGATAAAATCAGGCAGGGTATGTTGAGTGTCGATATCCACAGGTTTGGGATAGGCTGCGGTGTGGCAGAACGATTGCATGACGAGATCCGAAGTGAATCCCAGGCACGCCAGGTCCTTGAGTTCGTCGCGGGTCATTGGGCCAGTTGTGTCCTGACTACCTACGGTGGTCATTTTGGGCTCACAGTAGCTACCGGGTCTTACCCCATCAACACCGCAGGCGCGGCCCACCATTTTTTGCGCTAGGGTGTAACCCTTATCCGATTCCTCGCCGATTACCGGTGCCCGGAATATAGGAGAGGTACCCAGTCCCATATGTTCACGCGCTCGTTGCGTAAGACCGCGGCCAATGATCAGAGGAATTCGGCCGCCGGCACGGACTTCGTCCAAAAGCACTTCAGTTTTCAATTCAAACTCGGAAATGACTTCATCGGTGCCATGACGAACTATTTTTCCGTCGTAGACGCGAATATCGATGATGTCACCGGTATTGAGATTGTCCACGTCGCACTCGAAGGGCAGTGCGCCAGCATCTTCCATGGTGTTAAAGAATATGGGGGCAATCTTGCCGGCAATGCAGACACCGCCACTGCGTTTGTTGGGAATGTAAGGTAAATCATCGCCGATGTACCACAGCACCGAGTTGGTGGCTGACTTGCGCGACGAGCCGGTTCCCATGACATCGCCAACCAGGGCTACTGGATGACCGGTTTTCTCTAATTCATTGATTTGTTCTTCTGCATTGGTCACACCCTCGCGCGGGTTTTTGTACATGGCCTTGGCATGCAGAGGGATATCCGGGCGTGACCAGGCGTCCTGCGCCGGGGAGAGATCGTCGGTATTGGTCTCGCCGGGCACCTTGTATACGGCGACAGTCATAACCTCGGGAATCTCTTTCTTAGAGGTGAACCACTGCGCATCGGCCCAGGATTGCATGACGCGCTTGGCAGCGGCATTGCCGCCATCGGCTTTCTCGGCAACGTCATGAAAGGCATCGAACATCAGCATCGTATGGCAGAGTTCATCGGCCGCAGAATTGGCAAGCTCACCGTCGTCGAGAAGGTCGATCAGTGTGGCAATGTTATAGCCACCAAGCATTGTGCCAAGTAGCTTAACCGCAAATTTCTTGTCTATCAGCGGAGACTCCGCTTCGCCCTTGGCGACGGCTGACAAAAAGCCGGCTTTGACATAGGCGGCCTCGTCCACACCGGGAGGTACGCGATTTGAAATCAGGTCAACCAGGAATTCCTCTTCGCCGGCTGGCGGTGTCTTGAGCAGCTCTATCAGGTCGGCAACCTGATCTGCTGAGAGGGGCTTTGGTACGACGCCTAATTCGGCGCGTTCAGCAACGTGTTTTCTGTAGGCTTCTAGCACGATAGGTTCCTCATGCGGTTGCTGTAGTGAATCGGTAAAGAAACAGCAGCTACTGACTGCGCAGTGCTCTGAGAATCACTAACAAGTGGAGTGAAGTTAAGAGTTGCGCTCTGCGGTTCCATTCCTTTTGGGCTTTAATCCTGCCAGTAGAATTCCGCGGACAAAACTTGTGAGTCGACGGTTCGTAATACTGAAATGGAATCGGCACAGTTCTGTGCCGGAAATGCAAAAGCAACCTGTAAAACGCGGACGTAGTCTATTGTAAATTCACGAAAAAATCCAGTTACACGAAGCGGGGTGAGGCGTGCAAGCCAGCATAACCTGATAAATTCTATGGGCTTTGTCTGTCCCAAATTGAGATACGGCGGCAAATTTCCAGCAATGGCCTGGTGGTTTAGGGAGGTGTTTACAAATACAGAGATCTTGCTAAAGTCTGCAGCGGCTGGAACGACTGTATTAAAGCTGGTTGCCCCATCGAGATGGCGAAATGACGAAAATCAAAACTCCCTGCATTGGCATCTGTTCGACTACTTCACTTGGTGACCTCGTGTGCCGAGGCTGCAAGCGTTACGGCTTCGAAGTCATCAACTGGAATGCCTATGATGCAGACGCCAAGCATGCGGTCCTCAAACGTATTGAAAAATTTACCACCCAGCTGCTTTCCAGTCGTTTTCGCATTTTTTCAGTGCCGAATCTCAAGCTGGGCCTGGAACAGAATGCGATTCCGTTTGATCCCTCCTTATCGCCATACTGTTGGCTGCATAATCTGCTTAAAAAACATCATCAGCAAATCGGTGATCTGAGCCAGTTTGGTGTCTATGTTTTATCGGACCATGCGCACCTGGAATTGCAGGCGTTGGTGGAACAGGTCGAGGAAGAATTGCTGCTACTGAGTTCCGCTCATCTGGATCGTTATCAGTTAAGTCCTGAGCAGAGGCGCCAAAGCAGTCCTGAATCAAAATAGCGTGAAATGAGCCAGCGCGACTCAGGCAGAAATCGAAAATTGTTTGAGCTGCCAGTGCTCACCATCTAACTCCGCAAACCAGCCTCTTTCTCCCCAGTCTCCCAGCACCATTCGCGTCGCTTCAATGCTGCCGTCAATCTCGCTTTGCAAGGCTATGGAGTGGACGTCAGGGCGGTGAGTATGCCCATGCAGTAGGCGTGGGCAGTCAACTCGCTGGAGGAATTCAAGCACTGCAGCGTGGTTCACATCCATGATGTCGTCTTGTTTTTCCGCAGTGGCTGCGCTGCTCTGTTGGCGAGCCTGTTGGGCAAAAGCAATGCGTTCATCAAGCTTCCTGGCGAGGAAGTCCGCCTGCCATTCTGCCGATCTCACCATCGCGCGAAACGCCTGGTATTCGGTATCGTCCGTGCACAATACATCACCGTGCATCAGCACGATGTCACCAAGTTTGCTGTGGAGGCGATAGGGCTCTGTGAGCAAGCTTGCACCGCAGCGCGCTGCGAATTCCGCGCCCATCAGGAAATCCCGATTGCCGTGCATGAGGTAGACATCGCTGCCGCATGCAGCGAACTCGCTAAGCGCTTGGGCGACAGTATCGCTGGTGGCTGTGATGCCGTCATCACCAAGCCAGACCTCGAAGAGATCGCCGAGAATATATAATGCTTCGCACTTACTCTGATGTTCTTGCAGGAACATCAGTAGGGCGCGAGTCAAGTCAGGACGATCATCCTGCAAGTGTAGATCGGAAATGAATAGAATTGGCTTGCTCAATCAAAGTCTCTCGTGGCTGCGAGGCGACGAAGAACGGCTCTAAATCAGCACGTAACTCATGCGCTCGACTGATTCTGCTCTTTGATCTCGGTCGACTCAATGATGATATCGTCCACCGGCACATCCTGGTGTCCAGCTCGAGAGGCGGTGTCGCAGCCCTTGATCTTGTTCACTACGTCCATACCGTCGACAACTTTGGCAAAAACTGCGTAGCCCCAGGCCTGGTCGCTTTTTCCGCGATGATCGAGAAAGAAGTTGTCGCTGACGTTGATGAAAAATTGGGAAGTCGCCGAATGTGGGTCCGACGTTCTCGCCATCGCCAGGGTTCCGGTCAGATTGCTTAAACCGTTATCTGCTTCATTCTCTATCGGATCGTTGTTGGCCTTCTGCTGCATTCCGGGTTCAAAGCCACCACCCTGAATCATGAAGTTATCGATGACGCGGTGGAAGATTGTGCCGTCATAGAAACCTGCTTTAGCATATTGCATGAAGTTCTCAGCTGACTTGGGTGCTTTCTCGAAATCCAGTTCGACAGTGATAGGCCCATAGTTGGTTTTCAAAACGATCATAAAGTCATTCCTTGGCTTGGATTACTTAATACAGCAGACCGAGTTATAATACGGCTTTTGCCCGGCCCTAGATAGTCCCGAGAAGTTCTCTCCGACTGCTATCTGGCTCAATGAGTCAGCAGCTAGAAGGCCTGCCTCAAAGCCGCAAGTATTGGAAAGAATTCTTTGGGTAGGCTGTAAATTGAATCTCAGCAGAAACTGTATCGGCGCCGAATGGTTTGGTCATGCGTGCTCTAAAGCGGCTGCACGCAGGACCTGGCATTAGCAATGAGGTCCTCATGCCGCTTTCGGTGCTAGCCGTAGCGACCTTGCCGGCCATCCCGGCACTCAGTAATAACAGTGTTCTAAATTTATGAATGACT
>CALKNV010000019.1 GCA_938091935.1 uncultured Pseudomonadales bacterium | reverse complement strand
ATTTTAATAAGTAATTTTTCTCAAAAATTGCACCTTGCAATTACTGATAACTAGAAAATTCAGGATTATTTCAAAAATGAAAGCGCATTTCTGACTGCTTTGAGAGCAAACCGCATCGCGTCCCTTCGGCCTCGCAGAGAGTAACTACCATAAGTGGCGAATTTTGGGGGTTGAAAGGAAAATGACGGCCAGTATCGGCTGGACCACAGGCGGTTGACACAAAGTCAGATTAACGGGGTTTTGAAGAATTTGGTGTCCCCGGCAGGGGTCGAACCTGCAACCTACGCCTTAGGAGGGCGTCGCGCTATCCAGTTGTGCCACGGGGACTCAGGGTGAAGTATATCGCAAGCTCGCCTGCTAGCCGATATCTGTCGCCAATATGGGTCGCGGTACCACATGATGTTCAGACACAGCGCATGATTCGCACAAGCAGGCCGCAGCTTCACAGTTTTCCTGGCGGTGCTTTACCTATCTCCTGAATCTCCTGAATCTACTGCTGTTTGCTTGGCGCTTCGCTATTTTGGCATTCACTGGCGGGCGCAGTTGCAGAGTCATGCGCTAGCCACTAAAGTCAGGCAGCAATTTTATTCGGATGTTGGCACTATGATAAGACTCTCCTGGCAGTGTAAGGAGTTTTCAGCACTCAGTAATGAGGAGTTGTACAGTATTCTGAGACTTCGTGCCGAGGTCTTTATAGTGGAACAGGAATGTCTCTACCAGGATATCGATAACAGCGATCAGGTTGCTGTACATGTGCTGGGCAGGCATGAAGACAAGCTGGTTTGCTACGCTCGACTGCTACCACCGGGGGAAAAATACCCGGCTGCGTCAATCGGGCGCGTGGTGACCAGCCAGCGCGTTCGCCGGGGTGGTCACGGCAAGCAACTCATGGCTCGTTCGATCGCCTACTGTGAAGAGAAATGGCCCAGAAAAGGGCTGACTATATCTGCGCAGCAATACCTGGAATCGTTTTACCAGGAAATGGGGTTCGTCACCGCCAGTTCACCTTATCTTGAAGATGGCATTTCCCATGTCCGGATGACGCGCAGCACTTAAACGCTGAATCGGCTCGACGTTCAATCGCTGTGATAAAGCGCTTTCGCTGCATCATAGCTGGTCAAGGTTTCCTCGCGCTGTTCAGGGCGAGCCCAGGTGACGCCAATAATAGCGAGCGACGCGAGCAAGAAACCCGGCACGATCTCATAAAGATCATAGATCCCGCCGTGGAGATTGGACCACAGCACTACGGTAACCGCTCCAATAAGCATGCCAGCTACCGCTGCCATCGCGGTCATACGGCGCCAGAACAAAGAGAACACGATGACGGGCCCGAACGCAGCTCCAAATCCGGCCCAGGCATAGCTCACCAGATCCAACACTCGGCTTTCCCTGTCACTGGCAATAATCAAGGCCAGGATCGCAATCACAATCACCGCAATGCGACTCACTGCAACCAATTCTTTATCTGTCGCCTCTGGACGAATAAAAACTCGATAGATGTCCTCGCTTATCACGCTGGATGAAACCAGAAGCTGAGAATCGATGGTCGACATAATGGCCGATAAAATGGCGGCGGTGATAATACCTGCAACCCAGGGATTAAACAGGTTTTGACTCAGATTGATAAATACAGTCTCTGGATTGTCCAAGGGCGCGTTCGCAAAGTAGGCGATTCCTGCAAGTCCTGTTGTGACCGAACCGAAGAGAACAATAACCATCCAGATCATCGCAATACGGCGGGCAGGTACTAGCTTCTGCGGACTCTCAGCGGCCATGAAACGCGCCAAAATATGCGGCTGCCCCACATAGCCAAGACCCCAGGCCACTAAAGAGATAAACGCCAGGAAGCCCAGGTCGCCGAATAAATCAGTGCTGGCTGGATTAACAGCCTGCATTTCGTTGACCACTGTAGAAAAGCCACCTGACCCCATGACTACGGCGACAGGCGCTATTAGCAAGGCCAGTAACATAAGCACAGCCTGAATAGCATCGGTCCAGGCAACAGCAAGAAAACCACCAATAAAGGTATAGGAAACGATGATAAACGCACCGGAGAATAGCGCTACCGAATAGTCCAGACCAAAGCTATTCTCAAAAAGGATAGCGCCTCCAACCAGCCCGGAGGCGGTGTAGAAGGTAAAGAACACCAGAATAACGCTTGCTGAAATGCAGCGAATGACTCGAGAACGATCCTGAAAACGGTTCTCAAAGTAATCCGGCAGGGTGAGTGAATTATTGGCGTGATGGCTGTATACCCGCAGCGGCCTGGAAACGAACAGCCAATTGCAGTACGCACCTACTGTCAGGCCGATGCCTATCCAGAGCTCGCTCAATCCAGAGAGATAGATAGCGCCAGGCAAACCCAAAAGTAACCAACCGCTCATATCAGAGGCACCAACACTCAGCGCGGTGACCACAGCACCTAACTTGCGCCCGCCGAGAATATAGTCCCCGAGGTCATGAGTTTGTCGGTAAGCCTTGATGCCAAGGGCAAGTATCAGGAGTAGATAGGCAACAAAAGTCACCAGCAGCGGCGCGTCAAAATCCATACGGTAGACTCAAGCAATCATGGGCAAAGTGCAAATACCATTCTACTGTAATTGCTGCCCTAACAGCGGCTTTTGTTGCAGTAAATATTGCCATGAGCGAGCGCCGATAGATGCCTGCCTGCGTTGCACCGACGTCATGCTTAGTCTCCGAACCGGCCGGCCTGGTTTAATTCCTCTATATAACAAAGTAATTACTTTACTATAAGTTAAATTAATCTATAGAAAGTAAATACTTTGTTTAACAAGCCGATATAACTTCTAATTAACCCGGCGCCAATAACCATGCTTCTATCCAGCACTTCATCCCTACCAGCCTCCCAGGAGTCGATCCTCCGACGTCTCAAAATGCGCGGCCCGCAATCTGTAAAAATTTTGGCAAAACAATTGGCTATCACAACCATGGGGGTGCGCCAGCACCTTATGGAACTCGACGAAAAAGGCCTGGTCGAAGCCAGACCAGAAACTCGACAACCAAGAGGTCGCCCGCTCCACTACTGGCAGCTCTCGGCACTGGGTCACCAACACTTTCCAGATGCCCATGACCAAACTGCTGCCAGTCTGATAACCGCGCTTCGCATGACCTACGGCGAAAAGGCGCTGAGGGAATTGATCGATCAGAGCGAGGCCCAGCAGCTGCCGGCTTATCAGCAGCAACTCGACGCGGCAGGGCCCGAACTGGGGCAAAAGCTCACAATCCTGGCAGAGATGCGCACGGCGGCTGGATTTATGGCAGAGATTCGCTTGATTCCAGATGGCTGGCTGTTGATCGAGAACCATTGTCCGATTTTTCAAGCTGCCAGCACTTGCCAGCACTACTGTCAGGCAGAATTGGGTTTTCTGCGGGCAGTGCTCGCCGAATTTGCCGACGTGGAGCGCACAGATCACCTCCTGGCGGGTGCCAGGCGTTGCGCTTACAAAATTAGCGCCACGAAAACCCCGCAGAGACAGGCAGCGTAACCTCGAGCATCAAATTTAGGTCAGCAAACCGCGGCAAACCGCGCGAAACCGCGATAGACCCTGCAATTTTCCACATCAAGCTCGGGAATATCGCCGGATTGCTGGTATATTGAGCGCCTGGAGACCGGCCTGCCGCCTCTGTTTTCACCTCTCATTTGAGTCGGTGCCATACAAAGGGGCGGAATCAAACCTGGAATGACTGGATCACGGAGTTACTAGTGCAGAACAGAAAGCTTGCAATCGGATTGGGGCTCAGCGTAATCCTGATTCTTGGCATAGCCGCCACACCCAAGATCATCGGGCTGAGTTTGCGTAACAACGCCGTCGACACCTTGTTTTCGCTGATTCCTCCAGAGACCAGACAACAGCTTGCTATCACGGAAACCAGCTTCGAGGATGGCTGGTATTCATCCTCAGCGGAGTTTCAGGTTGATTTCACCCCATTCGCGCTGGATGAAACGCTAAGCGGCAGCCTGGCGTTCGAATTTAGCCATGGCCCAGTCATCATGACACCAGAAGGCGTGGAGTTCGGCCTGGCCCATGCCACAATCACGCCACGCTTTGCCAGCAAAGAAATCACCAAGGCGCTGACCCAGGTGCCTTTCGAGCTGCCTGAAGTTACCTTTGAATTAATCGCCGGCTTTGACCAGTCTCTGCTCTTAGAGCTGACCATTGCGCCCGTGACCATCACCGAACCAGAGGCCAGTGTGAGCTTTGAAGGCCTTACCGGCACCTTGCTGGCAAACCCTGATATGTCTGCGGAAATCCAGATGATGATGGGCGGTTTGCGCGCGACAGAATCTGAATCCGGCATGGGTTTCGAACTGGCATCCATGCAACTGGCTAGTAGCAGCGAGCAGATGAACAACCTGTTTGCACCCAGCGACCTCCTGTTATCGATTCCATCTCTTTCCAGCCAGTCTCCACTCCAGTTCAGCGTCGAAGGGGTGGAAGCCCAGTCCCGTGTGCGGCCAGGCATGGATGCCATGCGCCAGATCGATGTCTATCAGCGTTTTAATGTGAACAATATCAGCAGCGATATTCCAATTCGGTCCCTTTCCTGGACCACTGAAATCAATGAATTACAAACAGCGCTAGTGCGCGCCTATTACGACTTAATAGCGAACTTCCAGCAGCAAATGGCCGCCGGCACCGGTGCTATGCCCTCTGAAGAGGACGCACTTGAACTGGCCTTGCTTGTGGCACAGAACACGCTGGTGTTTAACAACCAGGTTGCTGCAAATATTTATGATGGTGACAATCAGGCCGATATCAGGGTACGTTGGTTAGGATTGCCGCAGCTACAGTCGATGGAAGAAATTGAAATCCCGGAAGTGATCGCGGCTTTGGAAATTGAAGTCAGCGTATCGCTGGATCTGGACGCCATTATGCAAAGCCCTGCGGCAGAAATGGTAGACCCTTACGTTCAGCAGGGCTACTTTTCCATCGATAACGGGCGGCTGTTACTCGATGTGAGCCTTGCTAACAGCGCGCTTATCATCAACGGTGAAGTGACCCCTCTGGATCAGTTTCTTTAGGCAGTAAAACTTGCAGTCCTCCAAAGTAGACCATCCAACTCGTTATCAAGACGAGCCCAGAAAACTATTCAGTTATCCCAAGTACTGGGCTGAATGCTATGGCCCAGCGCCCTATCTACCAATGTCCCGAGCGGAAATGGATGAATTGGGCTGGGATAGCTGTGACATTATCATCGTCACCGCAGATGCCTATGTCGACCACCCCAGCTTTGGCATGGCGGTCGTCGGCAGATTGCTGGAAGCCCAGGGATTCAGGGTTGGCATCATTGCTCAACCGGAGTGGGACTCTGCCGAGCCATTCAAAGCGCTGGGGCAGCCTAATTTATTCTTCGGCGTAACCGGCGGCAATATGGATTCGCTGATAAATCGCTACACGGCAGACCTGAGGATACGCAGCGATGACGCCTACACCCCTAATGCGGAGGCAGGTAAACGACCAGACCGCTCAGTCATCGTCTATAGCCAGCGCTGTCGCGAAGCCTACTACGACACACCGATCGTGATTGGCGGTATTGAGGCTAGCCTTCGACGCATTGCCCAATATGACTATTGGAGTGACAAGGTACGGCGCTCCATCCTGCTAGATTCCAATGCTGACATTCTCCTATTCGGCAATGCAGAACGTGCGTTGGTTGATCTGGCCCACGACGTCTCCAATGGCAGGACCATTGCCGACTGCTGGGATATGCGCGGCACTGCCCGAATTTGCGACGGTCCACCAACTGGCTGGACCGAAATCGATTCTACCCGCATCGATTGGCCAGCAAAGATCGACAAACTACCGAACCCGTATGAGTATCAGCATGACAAGAAAGATTTAAGCGGCGAGCCCAATGGGGAGCCTGATGCGCCAGCACCGGTCAAGATAATTCCCCTGCCACTGCAGAGACAGAGCGACTACGACAAGGCTACCAGCTACATCCGCTTACCATCCTTTAATAAAGTGACAAATGACCCGGTCCTGTACGCGCATGCATCTCGAGTCCTTCACCAGGAAGCCAACCCTTACAACGCAAAACCCTTGATTCAAAAACACGGCACGAAAGACGTGTGGGTAAATCCGCCGCCGATTCCCCTGGAAACAGATGAGATGGACTGGGTTTTCGATCTTCCCTATCAGCGTAGACCGCACCCAAGCTACGGCGACTCTCGAATCCCTGCTTACGACATGATCAAAACTTCCGTGAACATTATGCGCGGATGTTTTGGCGGCTGTACTTTTTGTTCAATTACGGAGCATGAAGGCAGGATCATCCAGAGCAGGTCGGAGGACAGCATCCTCAGAGAGATTGAAAAAATACGGGATCAAGTGCCTGGTTTTACTGGAACGATTTCTGATCTTGGCGGCCCTACTGCCAATATGTACAGGTTAAACTGTAAGTCGCCAAAGATTCAAAAGACCTGTAAGCGCCTCTCCTGTGTATACCCCAATATCTGCAAACACCTTAATACCGACCATAGCCCAACCACGCAACTGTATCGTAAGGCTCGAGCCGTCGATGGCGTAAAGCGCATCGCCATTGCATCTGGCCTGCGCTATGACCTCGCTCTCAAGGACCCGGAGTATATTGAAGAATTGGTTACCCATCACGTGGGCGGATATTTGAAAATTGCGCCGGAGCACAGCGAAGATCAAACCCTGTCTAAAATGATGAAACCCAGCATCTCTGCTTACGATGAGTTCAAGAGATTGTTTGATCTGTATTCGCGCAAGGCAGGCAAAAAACAGTACCTAATTCCCTACTTCATTGCCGCCCATCCAGGCTGTGACGAAGAAGATATGCTGAACCTTAGCCTGTGGCTAAAGGAGCATAAATTTAAGCCAGACCAAGTGCAGACCTTCTATCCATCACCCATGGCTTTGGCTACCGCCATGTATTATTCGGAACGCAATCCCCTACAAAAATTGCGCTATAAGGGCGAAAAATTGAGTGTTAGCAAAGACATTGATCAGCGCCGATTGCAAAAAGCCTTTCTGCGATATCACGACGAAAAGAATTGGCCCATGCTGCGGGAGGCACTGAAGCGACTAGGGAGAGCTGATCTGATAGGAACTGGGAAAGGAAGTCTCATCCCTCCACCTGCAGAAAAAGTTAAACGAGATCGCAATCGGCGCCGCCGCCGCTGACTTTAGCCTCTTACCTGGAGATTAATTTCTTCCAGAATACGCCACTCCCCCGCTTCCCTGCCTAACAGTAATTTCTTCTGCGTGGCATCCTGATATGTCGGTGACCGATAGTTAAGCCAGAAGTGCACTTCGACAACCCCAGCCTCCTCACCGATGTACTGAAAATCACTCAATTCGAGTTCAATCCAGCTGGCATTGCCGATGATTCGTTCACGACTGCTGCGCCAGGCAGACACCGAATCCTGATAACGGGGTTTAAACTCGGCATGGTAGGCGGAAAAATATGACTCAAGAGATTGCGTCTGCCAGGCATTAACCCAGGAAGCAATAAACTGCTGTAACGCGCCAAGATCAAAATCACTATTGGCATCTGTTTCAGCACCTGGTTCATTATCCCCGTCCGGTTGCGTCGATGCAGCAATCGTCGACTCTGGCATCACTGCCATCTCCACTGCGGCGACCTCTGCAATTCCACCATCCACTCTAACTACTTCATCTTGAGGCGCGGCGGTTTGGACAGTCTGTTTTTGCATCGACGCCTGCGCTAGCTGTTCTTCAGGTGTTACCACGATGGCTGCGTCAACAGCTGGCGTATCCTGTTCCAGCCCACTGACAATAGGGGCACTGCCTTCTGAATCGTCAAGCCTTTCTTCCACAACTGCCAGCGCACTTTCTTGAGTGCTTGCCTCAGTGCTTTCTGCGGCACTCGCCTCAATGTTTTCTGCGGCCTGCGCCTGCAGTGAGCCATCAAATGCCGGTTCTGCGATTACTGCCAGGTCGATACCGCGCTCCTCGGCCGTCACCAGCGCCAGGCCGGAGTCCGATACACCTGCAGCAGGTGCCTCTGGCAAGGCTTCCTGAGCTGAGGATGCCTCAGCGGCGGTTACTGTCGCCATTCTGCCTAGAGCCGCTGGGTTTGAGTCAAGGTCGGTCTCAATGCCTATTGCACTGACTGACCCAGCGACTTCCGCTGAGAGCTCATCAGTCTTCAGAGCTAGAGCAGCAACTTCGTCCATCGCGACAGGATTTGCAGGGCCGGCTGTCGTCCCACTGATAACTGTTTGGTTCGTCTCGACTCCCTGATCTCTTTGAAACGGTGAGTCTGTGCCAACATTGTTAACAACCACGTCCTGCATGACTGCTCCTGGAATTAACTCGTCACCCGGCTGGTTGAGCAGCCGATAGATCAATCCCACGCTCACAACCAACATCAATGCAGCTAGCGGAATCACGGTGCTCATCTTATTGGTGTAGCGAAAACCAATACTAGGCAAGGTCTGATCGCCGTTAGCCCTGCTAAATATTTCTATCAGCTCAGTCTTGGTAACAGAGTGCAACTCAGCGCTGTTTTTCCTTGCCGCGACAATGAGTTGACACATGTTTGCTGCTGGGCCCGGAAATCCCTTGCATAGCTTGAAGAAATAACCTGTGGCGGAAGGTTCTAACTGCAATCCAGGCAGACCAGCCTTATCGACGAAGCGGTAAAAGAACTGGCCAAGCTCTTCCTCATTCATTGGCTCAAGTTTGAATTTGTGGGAAACATTAAGCAGCAGCGACTTGAATTCACGGTTGGAAAGAAGTCGCTTTTCGAGACCCTGCTCGCCACACAACAAGATATTCAACAGGCGCTTTTTATTCACCTGCACTTCCGCCAGGCGATAAATCTCAATCAAGGTGATGTCTGTCAGCAGATGTGCGTCATCAAAAATGAGAATGACCCGCTTTGGATTCTGCTCCTGCAGGGCATCTTCAAGGATACGGGCGAAATTAACGGTTAGCGGTAAATCAAACTCCTGCGCCAGGGCAACCCGCAGCATGTCTGGCGACTCAATGGCTTTATCGAAATGTATGACTTTAATCCCCTTACGGCGGAGGTATTGAGTCAACTTTGTACACAGAGTGCTTTTTCCGGTATGCGGATTGCCTAGCAGCTTCACAAAGGCTTCTGGCAATGTCAGCGCTCCCACCAGTGCCTTCAGCACTTGGATATAGGGGCCATCACTAAAATAGAATGATCGGTTTTTGGTCATTTTTTTGTTAGCCGATTGCATGGCGGAGTTACTGCTTGCGTGTAATCCGGCTTGCAACGGTTCAGTCAGTATCCTTGCGGATATTGAGTTCAATATTTGTCAAAATGCCACGCAATATATTCATTTCCATGACGTCGATTCGAATCCGTCCAAACAGCCGTCGCATGCGCTGCATCAGTTGTCGAGGATTATCGGGGTCGTGAAAATTGATCGCCACCATCACTCTTTCAAGATGGTCGTAGAAATGTTCTACCTGAACTCCGGTTGCTTTCGCTTGATCCCAATATTCATCTTCATCTCTATCTACGTGATCGGCGAGTTTGAGAGCTGCTTTACGTATTTCGTAACTCAGCACCATTACAGCTGCTGCCAAATTGAGAGAACTGTACTCATCATCGGCAGGAATTTGTACATGAAAATGGCATTGCTGCAGCTCCTCGTTGTTGAGACCAGCGTCTTCTCTGCCGAAAACCAGTGCCACTTCTGCCTGTTGGCCCTCTTTTACAACCTTCTCTGCACTCTGCTCAGGCGTCAGCATTGGCCAGGGAATGCTCCGGGATCTGGCACTTGTACCTATGACAAGATTGCAGTCGGCAATGGCCTGCTTAAGGTCACTCACCACTTCGGCTCCCTCAAGAACATCGAGTGCCGAGGCGGCGCGGCCTACGGCGACTCCGCTCGGAAACTCAAGCGGCTCCACCAGCGTCAACCGCTGTAGGCCCATGTTTCGCATTGCGCGGGCGGCAGCGCCGATATTCCCAGGGTGTGATGTATTGACGAGGACTATTTTGACTTTCTTTAGATCGATCATGACTTATCTGCAGGAGCCCAAAAACCGCGATTATAACAGCAACGGGGTCCAGACATGGATTACCACCGGCAGGCGAGAGTCTGGTATCATGCGCCGCCTCAAACGTCCCGGATCGTTACCAGGTCTGCGGAGGCGACCGCTCTTTCAACCTCAGGATTCCCGCATGCACCCGCTAGTTACAATTGCCCTTCGCGCGGGCAGAGATGCCGCAGATGTTCTCGCTCAGCAGAGCCAACGCCTGGATCGTATCCATGTAGTTCAGGATGCCGAGGGTAAAGACGTGACTTCTGTTGAGGTGGATGCGGACAAATCATTGCTCTACCACATTCAAAATGCCTATCCCAACCACAGTATCGAATCACGCATTTCTGGCGTCCAGGCGGGTAAGCCGGGTGAACCCAAGTGGTTGCTGGAGCCCGCAGTGGGGTCAACAAATCTATTAAATGGGTTCCATGCCTTTGGGGTCGCCATTGCAATCGAGGTCAACGAACAAATTTCTCACGCAGTTGTGATATGTCCGCTGCTAAATGAAGAATTCACCGCGACTCGAGGCGCGGGCGCACAGCTAAATTCGCGCCGCTTGCGGGTCAGCCCAAGCGATGAACTGCGTGGCGCGCTGATAGGCATCGACCCAACTGACCTCGACCCAGTTCTGCTTGCTGGTATCCAAACCACCCTACTCCGGGCTGGCTGCACGCCTCGAATGCTCGGGGAAACTACTCTGGATCTGCTGCAGGTTGCCGCGGGCCGTTATCGTGCTGGCTGGGGATTACCAACATCACCGGCTGGCTTGCACGCAGCCTCATTGATTCTGCAGGAGGCCGGGGGCATCTGTGGAACAGAATCTGGCAGCCCGGCTTTGGCGGCTGGCAAGGAACTGCTATTTGCCAACCCCAGAATCTTTAAGCAGCTTGTGAAAATCCGGCACCAGGCTGGAGCTTGAATGCAATAAGATGTGTCGGGGCAACGATTTCCGGCAGAAAGGGGTTATTCTGGGTCAGTCGGAAGTATGCCTGCATCTGCATTTTCTTCAAGTCACTGCATACTAGTGCAACAACCAACTAGGGCTGTTAAGTAGTTTAATGATCCAGAAGTCATCAAACAGCAACACACTGGTCGAAGGATCGATTCAGCAATCCCTGATTCGTATGACTATGCCGATGATCATCGGCATGATGATGCTCTTCACATTCAGCCTGGTGGATACCTGGTTTATCAGTTTCCTTGGCACCGAATCTCTTGCCGCTATCAGCTTCACTTTCCCTATCACCTTTACCGTGATGAGCCTGGCCATCGGCCTCGGCATTGGCGCCTCAGCGGTGGTGGCCAAATGCGTTGGCGGCTCGGAATACGAAAAGGCCAAGGAAGCGGCTACGGTAATTAACTACATCTCGCTATCGCTTGCCGTCATCGTAGCCTTTACTCTCTGGCTTTTTATGGAGCCTCTTTTTGCGCTGATGGGTGCAAGCGAAGAGCTCATGATCCTAATTCGCCAGTACATGTATGTCTGGTTCCCTGGCAGCGTTCTCGTGGTTTGCATCATGACAGGCAACAGCGTGCTGCGCGCCTGCGGTGACACCAAAACGCCCAGCATGTTGATGGCCGCTGCAGGTCTTGCTAACGCCATCCTTGACCCAATACTGATATTCGGGGTTGGGCCGTTTCCGGAGCTCGGAATTCAGGGTGCCGCCTGGGCAACTGTGCTGGCCTGGTCGATGGGCTTTACCTATCTTGTCTACTTACTCGTTGTAAAAAAGGAAATGGTCTCCCGCGCCATACCCAGCAAGGAGGCTTTCCGCACATCCGGCCGTGACATGCTACGCATTGGCGTACCGGCGGCAGGCGCAAATATGATGACGCCGCTGGCAGCTGGCATTATGACGGCAATCGCCGCTGGATTCGGCGGCACAGCGGTTGCGGCATTTGGAGTCGGTGCCAGACTGGAACCCATGGCAACACTGCTGGTGCTGGCCATGTCTTCTTCGCTACCACCATTGATCAGCCAGAATTTCGGAGCCGGGCGCCTTGACCGGGTTGAAGAAGCCTATCGAATTGCCACCCGATTTATTGTCGTCTGGCAACTAGGCATCTACCTGGTGCTGGCGCTCACCGCTCCGCTAATCGCCACCCTTTTCTCGGACGATCCTGAGGTAACTGAAGCGATAAGATTGTTTCTATGGATCATGCCGCTGGGATACGGCTTGCAGGGGATCATTATTCTGACAAACTCGAGCTTGAATGCACTGCACAAGCCACTGTCGGCCCTATATCTGAGCATTGCGCGCTTTTTTGCTTTCTATGTCCCACTCGCCTGGGTTGGCAGCATGTATCTGGGCCTGTTTGGCTTCTTTGCGGGAGCAGTGTGCGGTAATTTTCTGATGGCTGCGATCTCATGGCGCACGTTTAATCGTGCCCTGAGCGGCGATCAAGAGCTGCAGCAAAAAGTAGCTCAGGCCTGAATTAACGCCCGAAAAAGTTGATAACGTTCTTAACGAAACCTTCATCTTCCTCGACATCCGGCGGCTCCTGGGCAGCTTCTTCCGGCACGTTTTTGGCGGCTGCTGGCTCAGCTTCGGTAAGTGTAAAACTCTTGTCCTCAACTGTCGCTACAGCTGTTTCGCCATCTTCCTCACCCTCAGAGTCGGAATAGCTCAGCCGATTATTGGCTTCCTGAAAAGCCAGCATTTCCGTGCAAATCTCGTTGTACTCATCGGCTGTCAACAGCTCGGGGCGCTCCTTCATATTGAGCGTGAACTGTTTGTCATTGGCCGCAGACAGGTAGTGAAGGTTTTTCTTGTTCTCTAACAGCAGCCCCTCTTCCTTCGCAATGTTGTAAAGCGGGGTACCTCGCAAAGGGATATAGGGGAAAAAGAAGAAATGCTCTGGTGCAATGCGCTGATTTAACTTGAGCGTCTCGCGCATGTTCTCTGCAGTTTCCAGCGGCGCGCCAACAATATTGAAAGTCAGCCGATTGATTCCAGCCTTCTTGCAGTTTTCCGCTGCATCAATAACCTGCTGGTTCTTCATTTTGCGTCCCAGCATCTTGGCGCGATATTCCTCGTCTCCACTTTCGATGCCAAACCAGATAGTGTGACACCCGGCCTCTGCTGCCGTCTTGCAGAACTCTTCGTTCATGACCTCAACTCGCGAGTTGATAGAGAATGGCAGCCCGATACGCTCTTTATAAATCTCAAAAAAGGCCCGCACAAACTTAAGGTTTGAGAGGAATAGTTCGTCCCAAAATTCGAAATAACCCACGCCATACTCATCTCTCAGGCGCTCCAGTTCAGTCACCATGTCTTCCGCATCGTATTTGCGCAGGAACTCCTTCTTGGATCGCCAACCCTCAAGGATTGGCGTATTGCAGCAATAAGTACAGCGATAGGGGCAACCACGCCCGGTCATCACCGGCAGCACCAACTTGCCCTTGGGACCAAAAATGGATGAGTTAACATCCTTAAAGCCGTCTTCCTTGGAAAACACATCGTAGTCTGGAAAAGGCAGCGCCTGTAAGTCGCCGATTTGATGCGGCTCAGTCTTGTAGACGTCACCATCGACAAGTTTCTCCCACATCCCGTCGGCTGGTCCATCCTTGCTGCCGCGCAGATGCTGTACGACATTGCCGATGGCGTATTCACCGTCGCCCACGCAGATATAGTCGACATTCGGATTCTCAATAGTCTGTTCCTGCGACAGCATGGCCTGGTAACCACCAATTACGATGGGCAGGTCCGGCATCAACTTTTTGATCTCTTCGAAATAAGGCTCCATCGGATACCAGTGTGGACTCATCACGGAGAAAGCAATCACATCCGCATCCATAGCCTGGATCGTCTTGGCATAGTTTTCAGGCGAATACTTCTCGGCGTCTCGAAGAATCAGGACTGGTTCCAGCAGCACTTCCACCCAGGGGAAATCACGCTTTAGATAGGCTGACAAACTGGCGATCGGCATCGCGATCTCATTTCCGTCGGGTGAGTAAAAAGAAAAGACCAGTCTTAACTTGTCCTTCTTTACGGATCCAAAGTAACGGGATTTGTCCTGCGGGTAGACCGGCTTCTCAGAGCTCACCGCGATGACGTCAGCTTTAGAATTCATGTGCAAAATCCAGGGAAGTGTAATGAAGCGGTTTCATGGAATCAGAGCTAAGCACTGCCAGGGCCTGCGCCTCCAATCCGTCAGTTCATTGATATCGACTCGACCAGCCAAAAGTATACCACTTTTAGAATGCCAGACGCATGTCAGCCTGAGCCGAAATTTACCTTATTTTTCTTATGGTTAATGCCTATGCCACGGCATCTGTTTCCTCTCTGCGGCGCTTTAATATATGCTTCTGCAGCTTTGTGCTGGTTTCTTAAATTAAGCCAAAGCGCCAGATTTGGCCAAACATCACAGAACCTGAAAGGACAGATAGCATTGAAAGCGCTCGAGGCCCTGCATTCCCGCACTTCTTCCCCCAGGCTCTGCGATCCTGCCCCCAGTGACGAGCAGCTGGACAGCATGCTCAGGGCAGCACTCCGGGCTGCTGACCATGGCCTGCTGCGACCCTGGCGCTTCCTGCTCATACGCGGCGAGGCGCGCAATCGACTCGGGAATCTGTTTGTGGAGGCCGCGACCCATGAAAATGGTGAACTCAGCCAAGCCCAACGGGAAAAACTGCGAGAGAAGCCACTTCGGGCGCCCCTCATTATTGTGACAATCTCAAGCCCTCAGCCCCACCCCAAGGTTCCCGAGTTTGAGCAGGACTTATCGGCAGCCGCCGCGACCCAGAATATGATTAACGCAGCCTATGCCTTAGGCGTAGGCGCGATGTGGCGATCAGGATCACCAGCATTTCAGGATATCGTGAAACGCGGCCTGGGCTTGCAGGGCAGCGAAAAGATTATCGGCTTCCTCTATCTCGGGACCCTGTCTGGAACCGCCAAACCACCGCCCAACACCGATTATTCGGCATTCGTGAAGGAGTGGTAGTTTGGGCAGTCGCAGCATCGACATGCAGTGCTGGAAGTGCGGCGCAGAGCTCAAGCACCTGCTGCTGCCGTTTTCTCGGTACGAGGAGTGTAGTGTATGCAAAGCTGACCTCCATGCCTGCCTGGCATGTCGACACTACGCCCCCAACCTGTCGGATGCCTGCGAGGAAGACCGCGCTGATTTCATCCTGGATAAAGACAAGGCAAACTTCTGTGATTACTTCAGGGCCAACACCAGGGCCTACCAAAAGCAGGAAGATACTGCCGCCCACAAGGCACGTAGCAAACTTGCCGAGTTGTTCGGAGAGGAACTTCCTGAAACGGATGAGACAGCTGAGCAATCTCCCCAATCAGATGCCGATCGCGCTCTGGCCGAATTAAAACGCCTGTTTGGAGATAACGAATAGCCTATGCGTACCACGGTGTTTTCAACGCCCTTGCTGACCCCGCTCCTGCGCGGACTGGCGCGGCTAATCCTTACGCTGACTGGTTGGTCGACGCGCGGTGAGCCTCTAGCGCATCAACGCTGTGTATTGATTGGCGCACCACATACCAGCAATTGGGATTTCCCCTTAATGCTATTGGTGGTCCTCAAACTCCAGCTGCGGGTATTCTGGATGGGCAAGCATACTTTGTTTCCCTTGCCATTTGGTTGGCTGATGAAATGGCTCGGGGGCATCCCTATCAATCGATCCGCATCCCATAATGTTGTGAACGAAACCGTGCGCCAGTACGCTAAGAATGACCAGTTGATCGTATTGATCCCGCCGGAAGGAACCCGCAGCAAAGTTACGCGATGGAAGACAGGATTTTATCACATAGCCAACAACGCCGAAGTTCCAATCCTGTTAGGTTACATTGATGCCAGCAAGAAAGAGGCGGGCTTCGCTGATTTCTATACGCCCACCGGAGATTTGGAAAAAGACATGGCAGAAATCCAGGCCTTCTACGCAACCAAGCAAGGACTCCGGGCAGAAAACAGCTGATTCAGACCAGCTCCCGGCTGGCCTATGCTCCGCGACTTACAGGGCGAGCAGCGCCTTCGTATTGCAAGCATCGCAACATACTTTCCAGAATATGCTGGGCATACTCCTCCATGCTCACCTCATGGAGTTTGAATTTCCAGTGTTTAAGGTGCCACTGCTGTAGCTGGGCAGTAATAGATGCCGCCAGCAATGTCGGCTTTTCACAAACGAATTGCCCCTTGCTGATACCAGACTGAATCGCATCCACAAGCAGACTATCGAAGCGCAGCTCAAGGTCCATAGCCTGCTGCTGTTGCTCCTTGTCTAAACCTTTCAATTCCATGTAACAAAAGTAGTACCAAGGATTCATAATCTGCATCATAAAGATTTCACCGCAGATTATTGCCTGCAAGCGGTCGACCGGATCAAGGTCCTTGTCAACCAGTTCACCAATCACTCTATCGATGTAAGCACGCAGAACGCCTTCTATCACGGAGGCCAGGTCGTTTTTGCTGCCAATATATGCGTATAGTCCACCCATACTGATTCCAGTTTCTCGACTAAGGTCTCGCAAACTCATTGCCTGAAACCCTTTGGAATTGGCTAGCTTAAAGGTCGCAGTAATGATTTTTTCGAGATTCACTATTGCAACTTTGGGATTCTTGACCTGCATTTTGTCTTGGTGCATGAAAAAGACGGCAGACCAGAAAGGTTCACCCTCCAGTGTCCAGGCCCGCTTAAAAGCTTCCATCGTTGTTTCTTGAGGCCAATCTGCCACGTTTCGTTAGCTCTTTAAAAAAACTGGTGATGCGTTCAAGGCGCCTTCGCCGGGACAGCAACTTACAATTTCCGTCTCGCGGTAGCTGAAGCTGCAGGGTTTTATATCAAACTGATCTGACTTTGTCTCTGCCCATGAGCGGCACTGTGATGCCGATGAGTCCGCTTAATCTCTTAAAGGGCTAATGAGCCAGCCATCACTATTTATGAACGTTTGGTTTGTTAAACTCTACAACCAATAGGATAGTATCGCCGTGGAGCCAGCCACCCCACACAGGATCAAGGAAGCTTTGCGCAGTCGTTGATGAGAGATCAGATGCAGCGTCTTCATAGCTACCCAATACCCAGCGAGGGTCGCCGGCATCAGCGGCAGGGAGATGAGAAGATGCGGCAAACCAAAACGGCCCACTGCTGCCAACATCGCCAGGGACAGAATGCAGCTCACCACAAAAAATGCAGCCAGATTCGCCCTGATAAAATCGTTGGCTTCGTGTTGCAGTACCAACGCCATGGGTGGCCCTCCAATTGAAGAACTGGTACCCATAAATCCCGAGAGAAAGCCGGCAGAGAACATCGCTGGAGACGTGGGTTTAAGCATCACGTTCGACAGACTCAAGGCCACCGCCGCAATCACCGAAATCCCCAACCATAGCGCGAGCGCGCGCTGATCGATCCAGAGCAGCAGCATACCGCCGGCAACGGTGCCTGGTATCCTTCCAAGAATCGCGTACTTCAATCCTGCAAAAGAAATCGATTTCCAGAATTTGGCGGAATTAGCCACGGACAGGGTAAGCGCGCACACGGTAATGGGCGCCGGCACATAGAGTGGATCAATAAAATAGAGGAGTGGCGCAGCAATGATGGCAAGACCGAAGCCAATGGAACTCTGCACAAAAGAGCCCACAAAGATCACAGTGACTGCGAATAAAATTTCCACGTAAGTTCCTTCTGCCAGCGGATTCAGGCTTGATCATGGCACCATGAGAAGCGGCGGATGATACCCGCAGAAGCTTGCTATCTCCAGTAGAGCATCCCATTACCTCTGCGCGCGGCTTCTCTGGTGCTCGGACCTACGCTGTTTTGCAATTGCCAAAGCATCTCTTGTAGCATCTCCTGTAGTATCACTAGCAGCAAGCCCAGCAGATATTTATTGCTTTATTGGCTGCCGATTGACGGTGCGGGCATGCAGTTAAACCATCCTAGAACAAGAAGGACGACATCATGAAAACTCGTGCCGCTGTAGCGTTTTCCGCAGGTAAACCCCTTGAGGTCATCGAAGTCGACCTGGAGGGGCCAAGAGCTGGGGAAGTCCTGGTCGAAATAAAGGCCACCGGAATTTGCCATACCGATGCCTTTACGCTCTCAGGAGATGATCCTGAGGGTGCATTCCCAGCGATCCTAGGACACGAGGGCGCCGGAATCGTCGTTGAAGTCGGTAGTGGCGTTAAGTCGGTCAAGCCCGGAGACGCCGTTATTCCCCTTTACACACCGGAATGCCGGGAATGTGATTTCTGCCTCCACCCTAAAACCAATCTCTGTCAGTCCATTCGCAGCACTCAGGGCCAGGGGCTGATGCCTGATGGCAGCAGCCGCTTCTCGCTGGATGGTGAGCCAATTTTGCACTACATGGGTTGCTCTACCTTTTCCAATTTCACGGTGATGCCAGAAATTGCACTGGCAAAAATCCGGGAGGATGCACCTTTCGATAAGGTCTGCTACATCGGCTGCGGCGTGACCACTGGCGTCGGTGCAGTGGCGTTTGATGCCAAAGTCGAGCCCGGCAGTACCGTTGCCGTATTTGGCCTAGGCGGGATTGGGCTAAATGTAATTCAGGGTGCGCGCATGGTGGGTGCAGACCGCATTATTGGCGTCGATATCAACCCTGCCCGTGCCAAACTTGGCACCCAGTTCGGCATGACTGACTTTATCAATCCCAAGGATGTAGATGATGTCACCCAGGCCGTCATCGATCTTACCGGCGGCGGTGTAGATTACTCCTTTGAGTGCATTGGCAATGTTGACACTATGCGGCAGGCGCTAGAGTGCTGCCATAAGGGCTGGGGCGAATCTTTTATCATCGGCGTTGCCGGGGCCGGCCAGGAAATTTCGACCCGACCGTTTCAACTGGTGACTGGCAGATCATGGCGAGGCACGGCCTTTGGAGGAGCCCGCGGCCGCACCGACGTCCCTCGCATCGTTGACTGGTACATGGACGGCAAGATAGAAATTGACCCCCTTATTACCCATACGCTGGCGCTGGAGGAGATCAACAGCGCCTTTGACTTGATGCACGCAGGTGCGAGCATCCGCTCTGTCGTCGTTTATTGATTGCAGTGGGAACTATCAGGAATTGAATTCATGAAATATTTACACACTATGGTTCGGGTAACTGACCTGGACAGCTCGCTGGAATTTTATTGCAAACAACTCGGCCTGGAAGAACTCCGCCGCTACGATAATGAGCAGGGGCGCTTTAGCCTGGTTTTTCTCGCGGCACCTGGCGACGCAGAAGCCCAAGTTGAACTCACCTACAATTGGGATCCTGAAGAGTATGGCGAAGGCCGAAATTTTGGTCACCTGGCCTATGCCGTTGACGACATCTATGCCCTTTGCCAACACCTGCAGGATTGCGGCGTCACTATAAACCGCCCGCCCCGGGATGGCCGCATGGCGTTTGTCCGCTCCCCTGACAACATATCCATAGAACTGCTGCAAAAGGGAGAGCCATTGCCGGTAAAAGAGCCTTGGGCCTCGATGGAGAACACCGGCAGCTGGTAGGCTCAGCTTGAGCTAGCCGCAGCGCTCGTTTATGATACAAGCCCTTCTGAATACCGTCTCTCGCTGGCAGATTCTCTGCCAGGAGAACTCGCCAGCAATCAATAGCACTGCTAGTTACCGGATCAAACGCGATGCAACTACTCGATGGAACTGCCTGTTCTCAACAAATCCGAAAGGAAATAGCCACAGAGGTTGAAGCCCTAATCACACAGGGCAAAAGAGCACCCCACCTTGCCGCAGTGCTCGTCGGAGACGACGGTGCCAGCCAGAACTATGTCGGCATGAAAGTCCGTGACTGCGAAGAAGTGGGATTTGGCTCCACCACCATCAGGCTCGACGCCAACACCACAGAAGAGCAACTGCTGGCCAAAATCGCAGAACTCAACGCCGATGATGGCATTGATGGCTTTATCGTCCAGTTGCCCTTGCCGCCCCAGATCGATGAGAACAAGGTAATCCTTGCCATCGACCCCAACAAAGATGTCGATGGCTTTTGCCCAGAAAACGTCGGCAATCTCAGCCTCGGATTACCTACATTCATCTCCGCGACGCCCAATGGCATCATGGAGTTGCTGCGTCGCTATAAGGTAGAGACCGAAGGCAAACACTGTGTCGTCCTGGGCCGCAGCAATATCGTCGGCACCCCCATGGCCGTTTTGATGTCGCGCAACACTAACCCCGGCAACGCGACAGTGACCATTGCCCACAGCCGCACAAAAAACCTCAAGGAAGTTTGTCTGAGCGCTGATATTCTTATTGTGGCAATCGGGAAAACCGAGTTCGTTACCGCGGACATGGTCAAACAAGGCGCAGTGGTCATTGACGTGGGTCAAACCAGGGTGCCAGATAGCTCTCGCAAATCCGGCTTCCGCAATGTCGGTGATGTAGACTTCGAAAACGTCAAGGACAAGTGTTCCTTCATCACCTATGTGACCGGTGGCGTCGGACCCATGACCCGCGCTTCATTGTTACAGAACACCCTTAAAGCTAATCAACGCAGATCCGCCAGTTAACACAGATAGAGACAGCCTCATGTTCCAGTCACTTCAGCCTCTTCCCCCAGACCCTATTCTAGGTTTATCAGCCGCCTATCGCGCAGACGAAAACCCCAAAAAAGTTGATCTGGGCGTGGGCGTTTACAAAGACGCCAATGGCAATACCCCGGTCATGCGCGCGGTAAAGCGCGCGGAAGAATTCCTGATTAATTCTCAGGAGACGAAGGCTTACGTAGGCCCTACCGGCGCTGCCGGCTACAACGACATTATAGCCACCATGGTGCTGGGCGAATCGCTAAAACAGTCTCTCGGTGGACGCAGGGTCACCGTACAAACCCCCGGCGGTTGCGGTGGCTTAAGACTCGCAGCCGAATTCATCGTGAAGGCGAATCCGGATGCAACAGTCTGGTTGAGCGATCCAACCTGGGCCAACCACGTCCCACTGTTAGGATCCGCCGGCTTGAAAATTGAACAGTATCCCTATTACGACTACGACAACCACTCCGTTCGTTTCGATGAGATGCTGAGCTGCCTGCAGCAGGTCCCCACCGGGGATCTCGTTTTACTGCATGGCTGTTGTCACAACCCCAGTGGCGCTGACCTCACCCAGACGCAGTGGCAAGCCATCAAGGAAGTTGCATTGTCGCAAGGCTTCACGGTGTTCATTGACCTGGCTTACCAGGGGCTGGGGGATGGTCTGGAGCAGGACGTTTACGGCGTCCGCCTGCTTGCCGAAGCCCTGCCAGAACTCATTATAGTGAGTTCCTGCTCAAAGAATTTTGGCTTGTATCGGGAACGAACAGGCGCCCTCACCCTCATTTGTGAGAGTGACGCGGCTACGGGTGCAGCAACCACATTGCTTGCTGCGGCGGCACGCGCAAACTACTCCATGCCGCCTGATCACGGTGCCGCGATCGTGCAAACTGTTATGCAGAATCCTGAACTTCAGGCCGACTGGGATGCAGAACTCAAGGAAGTGAGGGATCGTATCAATAGCCTGCGCTCGCTATTGGTTGCAAGTCTGCGCGCCGGAGGACTAGAGCAAGACTTCAGCTTCATTGAGCGCGAGAAAGGCATGTTCTCCTTCCTTGGCGTCAACAAGGCTCAAATACAGACACTGATCAATGACTACAGCATCTACCTGGTAGGGTCCAGTCGTATCAACGTCGCCAGCATTAATGACAGCAACCTTGACTATCTGGTCGCAAGCGTCGCTGCTGTGCTCAAGAGTTGAATTTGTACTTGGGGAAGCGAAGTAAATGGAACACGGAAAGTCGGCTCGCAGTGGCGGGCCATTTCAACTCATCTCTTCAGTCGAACTTGTCAGCTAGTAAAACGCTAGCACCCAAAACCACAGTGCCAGCGTTAAGGTCTAGACCCTAACCGCAATCAAATCAGAACTAATGCCTTGAATCACGCAGTTGGTTGTCGCACCCGGTAGCTGCAGCCAGTCACCGTCTTTAGCGAGACTGCCAACAATCACAGCATCCGCATCTAGTTCAGTGGCGAGCTTTTTGATTTCGCTGGAAGGTTCGCCGTAGACCAGGTGAATTCGATCACTGAGAATAGTCAGGCCTGCTCGCCGCAGCAGGTCTTGCACCTTAACGGCAGTATGATCTAGCAAGTGTTGCGCATGCGCCGTCGGCCTTGCGCCACTCGCTTGTCGAGGATAGAGATCAATGTCGTGCGAACCCTGCCGGACAGCGTGAATGACATGAAGTCTATCGAGATCTTCAGGGCAAGTTTGAAGTACTCGTCGGATTAAGGACTCTGCTTCAGGCCCAAGATCGATTGCTAGCAGTAATTTTCCAAAACTCGCCAAGATAGAACTCCCGGGGACGCTGCGCAGAGAAACGCTACACCGCCCGCCAATGACAAGGAATTCTAAGAGAGACGAACCTTATGGCGCTTGATCCAGGTCAAGCTGAACGAGATTTCAGAGATGGTCCAATCTCAGCCGCGAAATCCCGCAAAATTTTTGCAGTAGCTTCCCAACTAACACAGGCATCAGTGATTGAGACACCGTATCGGATCTCTTCAAGATCGTCTGGAATCGGCTGATTGCCTTCCACCAGATTACTCTCCAGCATTACGCCAATTATGGATTCATTGCTTTGCTGGATCTGTTCTGCAACGGATTTGAGTACATCAAGCTGCTTAGCGGGATCCTTACGCGAGTTCCCATGACTGCAATCAATCATAATGTTTTCTTTATGACCAGCCTTACGCAAAACTTCTTCGCACTCGCGCACATATTGCGCCTCGTAATTGGGTGATTTACCACCGCGAAGAATTACATGGCAATGTGGATTACCCTCAGTCCTAAATACTGCAACCTGCCCTTCTCCGGTTACACTGATGAAGCTGTGATTAGCAGAGGCTGAACGGATACCATTTATCGCAACCATAACATCGCCATCAACATTGTTTTTAAAGCCAATAGCAGAGGAAATACCACTAGCCAGTTTGCGATGGGTAGGTGACTCGGTGGTACGCGCTCCAATAGCGGTCCAACTCACCAGGTCTTGCAAGTATTGCGGCGAGATGAGATCCAGGGCTTCGATAGCGATAGGCAGTCCGAGCTCGGCAATCTCCAGCATTAATTTGCGACCAATGCGGATACCCTGATCAATACGCATACTGCCATCAAGGTAAGGGTCGTAAATCAAACCCTCCCAGCCAACCGAGGTTCTCGGCTTTTCAAAGTAGACACGCATCAGGATGAGCAATTCATCTGCCAATTCATCCGCCAGAGGCTTTAACAGACGCGCGTATTCCAGCGCCTCCTCCGGATTATGAATGGAGCACGGGCCAACCACCACAATCAGACGCGGATCCTCTCGATCGAGTATACCCTTGACTGAGCGATGTCCTTCTCTCACCGTTTTCAGGGCCTCACCATCAAGATGAAACTCTTTTTTCAGATCGTCTGGCGGCGGCAACAATTCGTAACCTGTGATGTGCAGGTTATGAATTTCTCTCGTGCCTTTTTTGTGCTCCTTACCCATGGTGGCTCCGGACTTTTTCAGGACCGAGGATTATGGTGGAATCCGCAGATTAACTCAAAGCTATTTAGGGGTATTTTGCTGAATTTATTGTGCTAGCCCGTTGTTTCCATTACATTTCCGCCACGACAAGCACACGCAGGCTCAAGCAAGCATCATCAGATTGTGAAGCCTGTATCAAACCAAAGCGGAGAGCAAATGCCCAAAGCCAGCGAACTAAAGAAAGGCATGATCGTAGATATCGACGGATCGCCACATATCGTCAAGCAACTGGAAGCGAAGTCACCTTCTTCACGAGGCGCAGCAACACTTTACAAAGTGCGCTTCAACAACCTGACCACAGGCCAAAAACTGGATAGCTCATTCAAGGGTGAAGACATTCTGAAAGAAGCAGACTGCATGCGAGTTTCAGTCCAATACTCCTATCTGGACGGCGACATCTACTACTTCATGAATGTGGAGGACTATACCCAGTACGGCCTGAGCGCTGGACAAATGGAAGAGCAGATTCCCTACCTCGTAGAACAACAGGAAGACATCATTGCTCTAATTGTGGACGGGCACCTGGCCGCGATCGAGCTCCCTCAATCCGTGAATCTGGAGGTTATTGACACCCCACCGGCTGTAACGGGTTCCTCAGCGACCAACCGGAGCAAAACCGCGCAGCTCTCAACCGGTCTCGAAATTCAGGTGCCAGAGTATTTGGCGCCAGGTGAAACAGTAAAGGTGAATACCAACACAGGCAAGTTTATGTCGAGGGCGTAGCTCGGGAATTACAGTCCTAAATAAACATCCACAGCATCAGAGCACAGAAACCACCGCCAGCAGCAAGACCGAGCAGCAGACTCAGACGGTCCTCATTGGTCTCGTAGGTCCAGTTAGTGGCCGCTGGTTTTTTGCTGCTGCTTAGCTCTTCTTCGAACTCCGCAAATTCTTCCTCCGACATCGCCGTCTCGCTAGTCCCAGGGGTGGCGCGATCAACTGATTCCGCCTCGACCTCCGGCTTGTCATCGGCATGACCGCCATCCGCAAATCCTCTTCTAGCAGCGCGGCGATTTACGACACTGTCGCCTGCTTCAGGGTTGGCATCTGCCCCTGGGCTCTTATCTGCATCAGCTTGCGATTGACTGTTGCAATTTACGGAAGCCTGCCCCCGTTTTCTGGCCGGCTTCATAGCCACCAGTTCCTTAACGGCAAGAATTTCTCTTGCGTGCTGGTAAGCCTTGGTTGTCGTCGATAAAACGCGTTTTTCAAGGTTTCTGGACTTGGCAAACCCTAACAAGGTGAACCGAGTACGCGGGTCTTTCAGTACTGTGATCAAGGACTGCTTGAATTTGTCACGGCTAATATACATTTCAGCGAGTTCGTACTGCTGCTCTAGACTGAGACCGCTCTCAGATACGGAGTCCCAATTTGCCTTTGTCAGATGCCTGTAGACTGACAGAATAAAGCAGCGTGCCTGCTCCAGCAGATACTGCTGACCCAGCGCTTTGTCCAACTCCAGCATCAGCTGCCCCAGACTGGCGGACTCATCGAGGCTGATGCCGAGAGAACCTGCAAGCTCGGCCTGCTGCGGACTGATTTCCTGATTAACTGTCATGTCTTGCTTGTATCTTATTGAGGAATGAAGTTTCCGGTCTTTAGGTAGTGGATAGTGTGATCAATCAAAAGGTTATTGCGCATCATGATTGTGTGTATCACCGGCAGCACCAGGTGTTCATCCATGCCAGCGACACGGGTGCTTTCGACGGTGACCACACTATCATTTTCTCCCTGTAAGAAAAGTCCTGCTAGCGGATTGACATTAACATCACCAGCGATGACGCCAAGCTCAAATTGCACCGGCCCAAGTTTTGAGATAATACTATCGGGCCCCGTGCCCAGCACATCAGCTGCTGGCCCCAGCAATGTCCACCCCGGGACGTGACGCAGCCTATCTACCAATGCAGTGCCCTGATTAGGTGGCCCCAGCATAACAACCCTGCCCAACTGCGGCAGCGGCTCTCTCTCTAGGTATTGGCGAACCAGTATGCCGCCAAGGGAATGGGTTACAAAATGAACCTTGGACACCTCCTGCTCACCGCAGGCGGACAAACCGCGACCTATGGCTTCCTCGGCAAGCAACTCAATCTCGTCGCGACGCGATGGATAGGTGATGTTCACTGCAAGAAATCCAGAACGGTCCAGCTTCCGTTCAAGTTCAGCCATAGAGTTGGAGACGCGGGCCAGACCATGAAGCAGCACTACGCACTGTTTGTTGCTCGCCAGGCTATTCCCGCACAGGGATAAAAACAGCAGAAAAATGAAAGTCACTCGCATATCGAAATTCAATTCAGTCCCGACGCCGGCTCACAGCTCGGCACTGACTGACAGTTCCAACAAATAGCGAAAGTGCCTGCTATATTTTCGCCGCAGGTATCACAGGTCCAATCCTTAATTTCCTCTGGCTCAGGCTTTTCCATTTCTTTGACCAGGCGTTCCGCATACTGATAGTAGAGTGCATTTACTACCCAAACCTCACCCATGCATTCAGTAACAGGGATTTCCCCCGCTATGCTGTACAGCCGGTCATTGCGAGTAACCACATCTATACCCTGCTGTTCCAGCATATTTTTGACATGCCAGACCAGGGCGATGTTGTTATTGGAATAGACCTTTTTCATCCACACACCTGCACACCTTTACGCCTATACACCTCTGTGTGCTTGAGATTATAACGCTGAATCATGCCGTAAAAATGCCTTAGCGGTAGATATGCCGCCAGCGCAATCCACCCAACAACAATACCAGCACATAGACAAGCACACTGCCTCCTACGACAACAGCAAGCTTCGCGACTCTGGCCAGCACAGAAAGACTCTCCCAAGCCTCCCAGGGACCCGCGCTAAAGAGAATAAATGCGACCAAAGCGACATTCGCCAGGCCCAATTGCAGCGAATACTTCAACCAGCCTGACTGCCACAGGAATACCTGGTCCTGACGCAGAGACCACAATAACAAGCCAGCATTAACGAACGCGGCAAGACTGGTCGCCAACGCCAGACCAACGTGGGCCAAACCCGCCAGGTAAAAGGTAATATTCAGGATCATATTTGTTGCCATAGCAATGATCCCAATGCGCACTGGTGTCGATGTGTTCTGTCGGGCATAAAACCCCGGTGCAAAAATCTTCACGCTCATGAAGGCTAGTAAACCAACAGCATAGGCACGCAAGCTACCCGCGGAACTAATGACATCACTACGGGGGAAATTATCATTCTGAAACAGCGTGATCAGCAGCGGCTCCGCCAGCAGAATCAGACCCAGGGAGGCTGGTATCGCGATTAGACAAACCAGTCGCAGCGCCCAGTCCAGAGTTTCGGCGAAGGCCTGTACCGACGACTCAGCGTGCTGTCTCGACAGGCTGGGCAACACGACAATCGCAATGGCAATGCCAAAGGTACCCAAGGGCAGTTCCATCAGGCGGTCCGAATAATAAAGCCAGGACACGCTGCCAGTCACCAGCAACGAAGCAATGACTGTGTCCAGCAGCAGATTAATCTGACTCACGGAGGCACCAAACAGAGCCGGCAGCATCAGTTTTTTAATTCTGGCGACACCCTCCGTATCACTCCCAAAAACCGGCTTCGGCAGGAGCTTGAGACGCACGAGAAAAGGCAGCTGGAAGAACAATTGCGCGAACCCCGCCAGGAGGACAGCCCACGCCAAGGCCAGCTCCGGTTGCCTCAGATAAGGCGCCAGCAGAAACGAACAGGAAATCAGGGAGACGTTGAGCAAGGCCGGGGTCAATGCCGGAGCAGCAAATCGACCATAGCTATTCAGTATTGCACTGCACAGGGCCGTCATCGATATCAATAGCAGATAGGGAAACGTGATACGCAGCATTTCAACAAACAGCGCGAATTTCTGTGGCTCATCGGTGAACCCGTAAGCGATTGGCACGGCGACATAGGGCGCGGCGATAAGCACGATCACGGTGAGCAGGAGTAGAAACCCACCCAGACTTGCTGCTACCGAATTCAGTAAGGCCTGGACGGCGGCATGAGGTCGCTTGCTGCGGTACTCGGACAAGATGGGCACGAATGCCTGGTTAAATGCGCCTTCCGCAAAAAGACGCCGCATGAAATTCGGTATCTTGTTAGCGAGGAAAAAAGCGTCTGTGGCGTCCGTAGTGCCGAACACCCTGGCGATGACGATATCTCGCACCAGGCCCAGCACTCGGGACACCATCGTCATGGACCCGGTAATACCACTGGATCT
The DNA here is from genome assembly GCA_938091935.1 of uncultured Pseudomonadales bacterium. Lineage (GTDB taxonomy): Bacteria > Pseudomonadota > Gammaproteobacteria > Pseudomonadales > Pseudohongiellaceae > UBA9145. The sequence goes on along the minus strand of CALKNV010000019.1, from coordinate 30,848 downwards.
GAGCAAGCTGCCACGCGCCTTATCAGGAGCCGCCTCACTTTCTTGCTGCTGTTGTGTGTCCACTGTCATAGAGATGCAGTCGCTCGGCCTGAACAGGATGCCAGGCGGCCCGGTCAAAAATCAGAATACATTCTTAACTTTATCAGATTAGTCATTGATTTCGTTAAATATTTAACAGAGACAAAGGTGCTCGGTGTGCATCTTTTCATATTGACATCAATAGGTGAAAACGGCATAGTGTCGCTCCTTCGAACATGGGCCAGTTTTGGCTGCCCCGACGAACAGAATCAGGCCTCAGCAATACAGCAAATGAGCGCCGTATTTAAGAGCTAAATCGCTAAATCTAAGGAGCATAAATTGGCTAACTCTCCACAAGCCCGTAAACGAGCCCGTCAGGGAGAAACTCGACGACGCCACAATGCATCGTTCCGTTCCATGGTCCGTACTTACATCAAGAAGGTCGATGCAGCCATCGCTGGTGGTGACCACGGTGCTGCCACTGACGCCTACAATGAGGCTGTCCCGGTGATTGATCGCATGGCCGACAAGGGCATCATTCATAAAAACAAGGCGGCACGACACAAGAGTAGATTAAATTCTGCGGTCAAGGGTCTCAAGTAGGACCTGGTGCTGCAATACCTCGGAAAAACCGGCCTCTGGCCGGTTTTTTTTGGCTGGATGAAAGCCTGTTGCCGCGGCCATGACAGAAAATACAGTCAACGCGAAAGGATGAGATTATCCCTATGTATCACCTCTTCCTCACCCCCATATCCCAGCAGCGCTTCAATCTGGTCACTACTCTTGCCGCAAAGTTTGGCGACCTCTGCCGCGTCATAATTCACCAGTCCCCGCGCAACCTCGATGCCCTCACCGGTAACACAGGCCACGACGTCACCGCGCCTGAATTTTCCTGAGACGCGCTGCACGCCAACCGCCAGCAGGCTTTTACCCGAGTTGCAGAGCACCTTCACCGCCCCCGCATCCAGTTCCAGGGTTCCGGCAACAGTTAACTGACCTGCCAACCACTGCTTGCGCGCCGTCATCGGTTCACTATCGGCGGTGAGCAAGGTGCCCAGTTCCTCGCCGGAGGCAACCCTGGCGAGAATATCCTCAAAGCGGCCGTTGGCGATAACCGTGTCTGTGCCTGAGCGTGCCGCTAACTTAGCTGCACTTAATTTGGATTGCATACCGCCTCTGCCAAGACTACTGCCCGCACCAGCCATTGCCGCCAGGTTTTCGTCGTGGGCCGAGGCGACAGACACCAACTCTGCATCTTCGTGACTGCGGGGATCTGCCGTAAAAAGGCCATCCTGGTCCGTCAGGATCACCATGGCGTCTGCGTTAGTAAGGTTCGCCACCAGCGCGGCCAATGTATCGTTGTCGCCAAAGCACAATTCCGCCGTGGCCACGGTGTCATTTTCATTAACCACAGGCAACGTCCCCAATTCGAGCAAGGTAGTCAGGGTACTGCGTGCGTTCAGGTAACGCGTACGGTCGGAGAGGTCCTCATGGCTCAGGAGGATCTGCGCCGCATGCACACCATGCTCCATGAAGCAGGTTTCATAGGCCTGGATGACGCCCATCTGACCTACAGCGGCAGCCGCTTGCTGCATGTGGATTTCCCGCGGTCGTGACTGCAGGCCCAGTCGACTTACCCCTTCCGCGACCGCACCACTTGAAACCAGAACCAGTTTAATGCCGGCGCCTTGAAGAGCCACTAATTGTCGGGCCCAGTCGGCGATCGCCTGCCGATCCAGCCCCAAACCGTTATTCGTGACCAGGGAGCTACCCACCTTAACCACCCAGCGGCGACCCTCTATAAACTTTTCCCGACTCATGACTCTACTTTCAATTCCTGTGTTGACTCGCGCTAGCTGTCATTCCATGTCGTACCAGTCTTCGATTTCTTCAGTCTGCTGCCGTCGAGCCTGCCTGCTGCTTTCGATACTGCGGCGAATCTCAAATGCCATGGCTTCTTCTCGCTCCACCTGCAGGGCAGTGTATTCCTCGTCATTCTGCAGCCGCTGTCGGTGCTCTTCAATTGACGCCATGAGATTTTCACACAAGTCATCGCAACCGATCCCGCTAAGCGCCGAGATTTGGTGAATTTCTCCTTGCCAATCTAATTCACTGCGTAAATCAGATATCAATTCTTCAACAGCGTCGGCCTGCATCAGGTCAATCTTGTTGATGACCAGCCAACGCTCTTTACTCGCCAGTGTCGGACTGAAATTCTCAAGCTCCCGGATGATACTGCGGGCATTTGCGACCGGATCGCTGCCATCAACAGGCATCGCGTCGATGAGGTGGAGCAGCAGGCGAGTTCGGGACAAGTGCTTTAGAAAACGAAACCCCAGACCCGCACCTTCTGAAGCGCCTTCGATGAGTCCCGGGATATCAGCCATCACGAAACTGCGTTCCAGACCCAGGCTGACAACCCCAAGATTAGGAACCAGGGTTGTGAAGGGGTAATCCGCCACCTTGGGTTTAGCGGCCGATATGGATCTTATCAGGGTGGATTTGCCTGCATTGGGCAAACCCAGCAGGCCGACGTCTGCCACCAGGCGCAGCTGTAGCTGCAAGGTGCGAGCTTCGCCGGGCGTGCCATGCGTGGTTTTTCGCGGGGCACGATTGGTGCTGGATTTGAAGCGGGTATTTCCCAGACCGTGGAACCCGCCCTTGGCTACCATGACTGGCACCCCTGGTTGGTTTAAATCTGCAATTAATTCTTCAGTTTCAACGTCAATCACACTGGTGCCGAGGGGAACCTTGACCAAAAGGTCTTCACCACCCCGCCCCGTGCAATTCCGACCTTGCCCAGGCCTACCAGATTCAGCGCGATAACGCGGCTGAAAACGGAAGTCCACCAGCGTATTCAAGGCTGAATCTGCCTGCAAAAACACACTCCCGCCATCGCCGCCATCACCACCGTCAGGCCCGCCTCTTTCGATATATTTCTCACGGCGAAAACTGAGGCAGCCATTGCCACCCTTGCCCGCTTCTACGGTGATTTCGGCTTCATCGACAAATTTCATGATGCAATTCCTGTCGTCAGCTGTTGCCCGAGGCTTTCGAACCGCACAAACAAAAAAGCCCCGTCAAATGACGGGGCTTTTCTCTAAACGCTTGCGATTCAGGCCGTCTCGACGCTCACAAATTTTCTGTTATGTGGGCCTTTTTCGGCAAATCGAATCACACCATCCGCCTTTGCGAACAGAGTATGATCCTTGCCACAGCCAACATTCTCTCCAGGATGGAACTTAGTGCCGCGCTGGCGCACGATTATGTTCCCCGCCTTGACTACCTGGCCACCAAACAATTTCACACCCAGACGCTTGGATACGGAATCGCGACCGTTATTAGTACTACCGCCTGCTTTCTTATGTGCCATGCTTGTCTCCTGATCCTTTAGCCTTTGATTCCAGTGATTTTCACCTCGGTGAAACTCTGGCGATGGCCCTGTGTCTTCTGGAAGTGCTTGCGACGGTTGAATTTTACGATTTTCACCTTGTCGCCACGACCCTGCTTTAAAACTTCAGCCGTGACCTGGCTGCCTTCCACGTAAGGCGTACCAATTTTCACCGACTCCCCTTCACCGACCATCAATATCTTGTCGAATTGAACTTCATCGCCGGCGGCTGCATCCAGCTTTTCCAGCTGCAGGACTTCACCTTCAGTGACCCTGTGCTGCTTACCACCACTCTCGATTACCGCGTACATAGCTAACTCCAAAACCTGTTGGGAAGGGCAAGGTACCCATTTCCATAGGGGCGGGCATTTTACGGGATCGTCTCAGGCTAAGCAAGTGAAAATAAAGGCTTTAAGCTAACTTACTTTCCGCCCCTATGCCGCGAAATCACTCGCCTGTACACGAATTTGCTCACTTGACAGCATTCCCTGCTCTCCCTAGCATGCTTCCTCTATCTAGAACACGCCCTACACAGGGAATGCCTGGCCTCAAAAGCCTCAAACTCAGTCCAAAATCAGAAATGTCCCAACAGCTCCGCGCGATCGTCGAAGACGACTTTCAGGCCGTCAATCAATATGTCATCGACCAACTCTATTCAGAGGTAGAGCTGGTGGAAAGTATTGGCCATTATATTGTGGAGGCCGGTGGTAAGCGCATGCGTCCATTGCTGGTGCTGCTGGCAGCAAAAAGCTGCGGCATCAAGGATGATAAGCATATCCCCATGGCAGCCGTTATCGAATTCATTCATACGGCCACCCTGCTGCATGATGATGTTGTCGATATGTCTACGCTGCGTCGAGGCCGCCCCACAGTAAACGCGGAGTGGAATAACCCCTCCAGCGTACTGGTGGGAGATTTCATCTACTCCCGCGCATTCCAGGTATTGGTGCGCATCGGCAGTCTCCGCATCATGGAAATTATCGCCGATACCACCAATAAGATCGCCGAGGGTGAGGTGCTACAGCTGATGGCAAAGTCTAACCCGGAATCCACGGAAGCCGACTACATGCGCGTCATTGAAAACAAGACCGCGATACTATTCAAGGCAGCGGCCGAATGTGGGGCTATTCTGGCTGGCGCCGAAGTCGAGGTCTCCAGTAGGCTGAGCCGATTTGGCATGCATATTGGCACAGCCTTTCAGCTGATTGATGACGTGCTGGACTATCGCGGCGACACCGAAGCCCTCGGCAAAAACGTTGGCGATGACCTGGCTGAAGGCAAACCTACCCTACCCCTGCTCTACGCCATGGCTAATTGTGGACCAGATGATGTCACCCTGATCAAACAGAGCCTGGCCGCAGAGTCTGTTGCACCCGAGCAACTGCAGAATGTGATTAAAATCGTAGTTGACTCAGGCGCGTTGGACTACACTCAGAACCTCGCAGAAGCACAGGCGGCTGAAGCCAGAGCTTGTCTTGCCGAACTCCCCGCTTCTGGCTATCGCGATTCCCTCATGGCCATGGTGGATTTCGCGATCAACCGAAACAGCTAAGACTTTTGTATGGTCCAGCGCAGCCTATAATTTTCGGCAACACCTTTTTGGGGGACATCTTTTTAATGGAGACACCTATGCGAATAGCCAATCTAACCCTGAGCCTGATTTGCCTGTTCACAATCGCTTCCTGCACCACCACCGGGATAGGCGGCGGTAACGCCGCCGAGCGCCGCCAGAGTATCCTGGATATGCGCCAGAACGTTCTGACGGAGTTGTACTCCATTAAACCTGATACACGCGTGCAAATTGGCAGCGCTGCGGGTTATGCGGTATTCACCAATGCCAACATCAATTTGATCCTGGCAAGCTTCGGTGGCGGTGTCGGGGTGGTGAGAAACAACGAGACTGACGACGACACGTTTATGCGTATGGGCGAAGTGGGGATCGGTCTCGGTGCGGGTGTGAAAGACTTTCGCGCCGTGTTTGTATTTCACGATCGTGAAGCGCTGGACAGATTCATGGACGTGGGAATCGCTGTCGGCGGCCAGGCTGATGCCGCCGCCAAGGCGGGTGATCTAGGCGCTGCTGTCGGCGGAGAAGCTATTGTGGACAATGTGACGGTATACCAGTTAACCCAATCTGGCCTGGCCTTACAGGCAACGATCAAGGGCACCCGCTACTGGCGAGACTCTCAATTAAATTGAAGTTTACCGAAAACGTATTGTGGTACCGGCACTGCTGTCATTCAATATATTAGACGAGTCAATAACACGTAGCTTCTGAGAACTGGGTTGGTAGATAGCAGCGTTACCCGCCACGACCTCCTCGGCCGACTGCCGCAAATCTTCCGCTTCCAGTTCATCCCCCAGTGCCGAGTACACATCTGCAAGAGCAAAGTAAAAATCCGGTTCAAACCGCTTCAGTCGCATAGCCGATTGAAAGGAAGCCCGCGCGCCCTCCAGATCCTCGGCTTCTAGAGCCAACTGCCCCCTGGCGAAATGATAGTAGGGATTGCGATCGTTAAATCGCCGAATCGCTTCCTCATACCTTGAGGCAAGTTCGAGTTCTCCCGTACTCCGATAGTGCTTTGCGAGATTGTTCACGGCCGTCGCATTGTCACCCTCAGTCAAAAATGCCATCTGATAGCTATACTCGGCAAACTCCCTGTTTCCCAAACGATTATAGGTCGCCCCGATGTTATTCCAGGCAATCGATAGATCTGATTCGAGATACAGCGCATTTTTAAAGTAAGTGAGCGCTGTATCTAAATCCTCTGCCACCAGCGCTTCTACCCCCAGATTATTAAAGTAAAGCGCTCGCGCATAGAGATCACTGACCGTTCTTGCCGTGAGCTGTTGAAGTTGAATCTCAGGAGTGAAGTCAACCACATACTTGCGCTTGTAACCGAGATTGCCAGTCGCATTAATATGACGACTCAAGACCAGCAAGCTTCCACGCTTGCCCCATTCGGGCCTGACTTCAACAGTCTGGAATTGCGCATCTATGCCGGCGTAGCGCGCCATAGCGATGTACAGGTTCATGGCAGAGAGGCAGTTGCCTTGACGCGTCTCGAAGGCTTCCACAGCGGTATGGGTGCGAGAGTCGTCATACCGGAGATTGAGATAATTCTCCTCGTATAGCAGCGCCTGAATTTTCGCGACGCGAACTGCAGTGCTGTCTCCACCATCGATAAGCCGATCCAAAAGCTCCTTGATCTCATCGTTAATAAACAGCGGATCGACCTCTTTAAAAAGATCCTCGGTCTGATCGACAATCTGCGCTTCAATCGCTGCATCACGCTCAAATTCGGTCTGCAAATTTATCGTGCTGCAGGCTGACAAAAGTCCTGCCATGCACATCAAATACTTAATTTTGCAGCTCACTAGCCTAATCATCACTCTCGCTGACCATCTCCTGATCTACCTTGACTCAATGGCGGGCCGGAGTTTCCTGCCCTCGCTTGTCTACTTTCAACAACTCGTAACGACCGCGCAGAAAGCTAATCTGTTGTTCCTGCAGGCTGCGAAACAGTCCGACCCATCCGGCGTATTTAGCAATCGGCGTCATATCATTACCTAGACCGGCATAATCCAAATTTTCTCTCAGGCGCCTCGAATCCCGTCCCCAGCTGCGCTGAAATTCCATGCTTTCAGCCCCGTAACCATACTCAAACTCAAGCGCCACCCGGGTCTGGGCCAAGCGCATATTATCCGCTGACAGGAACCGCACTTCATAGTTCGAGACAAAATCCAGTCTGTTGCCTTCCCGTTGCAGCCAGTCGACACCGGTGTCAATGATAACGCTTTTGATCACATCAAGATTTTGGACATAGGCAAATGGCAGAGTGTCTGCATGCATAATTTCGAATCCAGCATCCGTATCTCTGAGCGCAGAGGAGATCCGTACCCTTCCCTCTTCATCAATATCGACGATGGCATCGGATTTGATAGCAATGGAGCGCGCCACAAAATCCCACAGGGCTTTTGAGGTTTTTGCCTCCAGCGCTGGTAGCTCCCAGACAACACCGGCTTCATCCAGTAAAAAAAATTGACCATCAGTAAAACGCAGTTCGGACACATCCATTTTCAGATAGGCTGTTTCCCCTAGCGCCACGCCACCGGGAACGATAATTTCCCGTATAGTTGATTCTGAAAACTCGTCGCCAAGCGACTCTTTTTCAAAAACTGAGGGCTCAGTGCGTGCAACAGCTCGACCACCCAGAGCCTCTCCGGACCTGAAAATTGAATTACTGTTACGCCTGACTCGTTCGCCAAGTAATGTCAGTTCCGTGACCTCGCTCTCAAGACGCCTGGCATTACGCCCATCGATAGCAAAACGCCGAGCCGCTGTGGCGTAAAAATTCCCCGCCACTGCTATGTCGGTATTACTATCGAGGAACAGGACAGCATGGCCATATCCCCTGGCCACACTCGCTATACTGTCTGCAGCCTCGCGGTCCGTTGCAGCAAAGCTGACCAGCGTCCTGGCAATGGAATGATCATCCAACCAGTCCTGCAGAAGTGCATGCTCCTCGAAACTGTCGGCGCCGGCATCAGTAAAAATCACCAACCCCTGAATCAAGCCAGTCTTCAGCTCTGCTTCCCAGCTCTGCAATTCAGGCGATGTTGGGTAACTATGATTAGGCAGATCCGGAAATCTCCCTAATCTGTAAGTATTGATTCTACCTCTGGCAAGTTGACGATGATTCAGGTTATGAATTATATCGATATTATAGGCCTCCAGCGCCGATGCCAGCTGCAACAATAAAGGGTCAGGTGTCTCGGCTTCATCCAGGATGCTTGCTTGCGCAAAACTGTCAAGAAGCAGCGAAACAAGCATGGCCAATATGCCAGCATTCGCTCTAGTAATCAGCACAGGCATCATAGAGCTCGTTGCGGCGTTTTTTTAGTAGGCGAATTCGCAGATTACTGACGTATTCAGGTTCTCCATAAAAATGCAGGGGTTGAGCCATCTCTGAAATTAACTGCTCAGCGTAATCGAATTGGTTAGCGGCGATAGCATATTTTGTCGCTTGTTCCATAATAAAACTGTCTGCTGGCAATCCAGCAAACGCTTTCTCCTGATAGCTGACACCGAGTTGCCAGTCCTGTTCTGGAAACAAGTAGAATTGCGCCATGGCTAGATTGACCTCAGGATTATCAGGCGCCATTTGGTATGCCCGGGTAAATTGTTCCTGCATCACTGCGAACAAACTTTGCCGGCGCGCCGCCGAATAGGTTTTCTCACAATCTGACAATTCAGATTCCCAGTACTCACCCAGATCCAAAATGATATTGAGGTCCTCAGGAGCAAGCGCTGCGGCCTGCTCAAAATACGCCGCTATAGTCTTGTCTGACACCTCATCAAGATCGAATCTCAATGCGTCTCCCAAACCAGAATAGGCTCTCGCCACTGACGCTTCAGCTTCCACTAGACTGGCAAACAGCTTTTGCGCTGTATCTAAACGCCCGCTGTTTAGACCTAACTCACCGAGCAATATCGCCACTCGATCAGCATCAAGTGGGGCTGCAACTGGCACCTGAACTGGCGCCAGCTCACCATGTTCCACATTCACACGAGGGCGCCTGCTATTGCTGAGGTAATCGACGTACTCTGCATCCAGTTCTGCCGTGGTAATGTCGAATGACCGATCAAATGCGAATCGCGCGGAGCGCCCCTCCAGTAACAGCTCTACGTAGCGTGCCAACTGGGCGCGACGATCAGGAAACGCGTCTTCTTCATACCCATGCCGGAGATAGTGGAACAACGCCTCCGATTTGAGATTGGCGAATTGAATCAAGCGCGGTGACGCCAAGGCATCATCTCGATACAGCAAGCGGCCCATCGGAATAGTGTCGCTCACCTGGGCCAATGCGGCGTATCCGTCTGCCGATGGGCGCGCTAACTCCCCGCGACCGTCATCGATATTGACACCTGCGAGATAAGACGCGAGACCCTCCTCATACCAGCGCGGAAGACGCAGATCGGAAAAATTTCGGATCAGAAAATGCGCATAGTGATGCTTAGCCTGCAGCAAGGATTGATCATCCCGCAGCAAAATACCCATAAAGTTTGCCCGCGGCGTGTAATAGAAATAGCCCAGCTCTTCACCCACGAGAAAAGCAGTAAAGTCATCTTCGCTGTCGAACAGGTACACATAGTTTGGAATGGGAATTGCCGGAAGCACCGAGCTGCCGACAATCTGATATGCGGCAATCTGGCGCCAGGACTCAAGATCACGCAGGAAACGCTGCGTTTGGCGATCTGAGGCCTGGCTCAGAACAGTGAAGTGGTCAGAATCCAGCCGCATCCAGCGCTGCTGCACCAGATCATCCTGGGCCAGCACAGGCGTACACATGCTGACCAAAATCCAGACAGGGACAGCGAGCCAGCCGGCTCGATAAGTACTCATGATGCTCATGATACTCATAAAATGCCCCATGGTCTCTCGGCCTGCGCAAGCGAGCCCTTAACAAAACAGGCAGAAGCTGCTGTAGCATGCTCATGAGAGACTCGGAAAGCAAAGGGGGTCAGGGCCGGCCGCAGGCTCACCGCCTGCAAACGGCCCCTCAATTGACCTTTTCTGCCGCTTTATGGGCACGCCTTACATGGCGGGATAGTTGGGGCCACCTCCACCCTCGGGAACTACCCAGTTGATGTTTTGGGAGGGGTCCTTGATGTCGCAGGTCTTGCAGTGCACACAGTTCTGGGAATTGATTTGAAAACGCTTACCACCATCTGCCTCGTCCACCACTTCGTAAACGCCGGCGGGGCAATAACGTTGCGCCGGTTCGTCAAACTTCGGCAGATTTACGTCGATAGGAATCGAAGCATCCTTCAACTGCAGGTGACAAGGCTGGTCCTCAGCATGATTGGTATTGGACAAAAACACCGAGGATAGTTTGTCAAAACTAATCACTCCATCGGGTTTGGCATAGTCGATCTGCGGGCATTCTGCTGCCGGCTGCATCTGGCTGTGATCGGCGGACTTATCGTGAAAAGTCAGCGGGAATTTTCCAAAGAATATGTTCTGCTCGAGGAATGACAGTGCGCTACCGAGCCAGAACCCAAACTTGTGAAAGCCAGCACTGAAATTTCGGGTTTGGTGTAATTCTTTATAGAGTTCTGAGTTTTTAAACCTCGAACTGTATTCGTTGATTTCGGACTCTGGAGACTCTGCCTGCAAGGCTTCGAACAGCGACTCTGCCGCCAGTATTCCAGACCACATTGCAGTATGACTGCCTTTAATCTTGGCCGCGTTCAGCGTCCCCGCATCGCAGCCGATCAGCAAACCGCCTGGGAATGTCATCTTAGGCAGGGAATTTAAACCACCTTTTATAATTGCGCGCGCACCGTAACTGATGCGCTTACCGCCCTCCAGGTATTGCTTGATTACCGGATGATGCTTGAACTTCTGGAACTCATCATAGGGACTGATATGGGGGTTGCTATAGCCGAGGTCGACAATTAGTCCTAGTGAAATTTGATTGCTCTCAACGTGGTAGAGAAAGCCGCCGCTGCTTCCTGCGTAGGAGGCGCCAGTCATGGGATAGCCAGCGGTATGCACAACCAGCCCTTCCTTATGTTGACCCTCCGGGATTTCCCAGACTTCCTTGATACCGATGCCATAGTGTTGGGGGTCTGAATCTTTATCCAGCTCAAAGCGTGAAATTAGCTCCTTACCCAGATGACCACGACAACCCTCCGCAAAAATGGTGTATTTGGCATGAAACTCAAAACCCGGCTCATAGGAAGGCTTATGTTCGCCCTCCGCAGTGACCCCCATGTCCCCGGTCGCCACGCCCTTCACGCTGCCATCTTCATGGTACAGAATCTCTGCCGCGGCAAATCCCGGAAATACCTCTGCACCCAATTCCATGGCCTGCTCACCCAGCCAGCGACACAGATTGCCGAGGGAAATGATGTAGTTGCCGTGGTTATGCATCGTGCGTGGCACCAGCGGCCCGGGAAACTTGAACGAGGACTCGCTGCTCCCGAGATAGTAAACATCGTCACCGGTCACCTGCGTATTCAGGGGGGCACCCTTCTCTTTCCAGTCCGGAAACAACTCATTCAATGCGCTAGGCTCAAATACGGCGCCGGACAGAATATGGGCACCGACTTCGCTGCCTTTCTCCAACACGCAAATGGTCAATTCCTGTTCACCCGCCTGCGCTAATTGCAATAATTTGCAGGCCGTCGCCAGGCCTGCCGGTCCTGCACCGACAATGACTACATCAACTTCCATTGACTCACGTTGCATAGTTGAACCTCTGCAGTATTAAAAGGAAAAATTCGGATGGGCTGTTGTGGTTCCGGGTGCAATTCCCTGCACGATGGAGACAGCGGCCTGCTTCAAGGCCAACTATTATCCTCAATTACTTAATTGCTAGCAAACCAGATACAAAACAGATAGTTACAGAATATAATTAAGGTCTCGCACCAAAAAAACTAGAACCTATTTGTCTGCGCAAGAGCAACTTACTGGAAAGTCGCTGACAACTCTTGGGTAACGAGCAAGTCAATACTCATTAATACACGTATAGCGCTACGGTAGTGGCAAGTACCAGCATCAGACTGCCTTCCAAAACCGCGAGAGACCACTGCGAGCCAGGCAACAGTTGCCTGACACAACGATGCACTGGATCCTTCAATTCTTTGTATCTGTAATAAGTCATGTCCCAGCCCTTTAATACCGCAATCTCCCAAGATACTTCCTAGACGAGTACCAGTGTAAAAGGGTTACGCGCGCCTATGAAATTCTGCAGGAGCTCTTACGACAGCCGGCCTGAAAACTTTAGAAATCAGTCTGTGGAATGTCTGCGATCCGGCGGCGCAAGCCTGTGCCAGCTAGCCGATGTGTCAGCTCAGGTCTTGGTAAAAATCATCATGTGCTGCCAAGGCAGGAAATCGAGCGTGTCAGTCCATTCCAGACCAAAAACACTCATTTCGCGCACAACCTGCTCCTCGGTCATCTTGTGTAAGGGCCGGATGGGCACATTGGCGTCTTCGCCACGGTATTCGAGCAAAAAGATACGACCACCGGGCCGCAGAGCCTGGTAAATGCCGTTAATCATCTCGAATGGGTGGGAGAATTCATGGTAGGCATCCACCATGATCGCGGCATCGATGGAGTCTGGAGGCAAGTTGGGGTCATCAACCTTGCCCAGCACCCCTTCAATATTGGATATACCATCCTCAGCCATTTGAGCATCGATTAACTGCAGCATCTCTGGCTGGATATCCACCGCCAGCACCTTACCCTCGGGCACCAGCCGGGCAATCCGAAATGAAAAATAACCTGAACCCGCGCCTATATCGGCAACAACGTGTTCTGGATCGAGCCCCATATTCGCCACCACTTCATCAGGCATCTCCTCCTGGATTCGGCCGGGGCGATTCAACCATTCAGCTGCCTGATGCCCCATGACAAAGGATATTTCACGGCCCATATAGAATTTCCCAATTCCGGTTGTACGGCGCTCAGGGGCTACCTCATAGCCCGGGTGCTCTATTTCCTGAGCCTGAGCAGTAACACCCGAGTTTGCAATGCTCAGAATCAGCAGGCTGGACAGAATCAGTGCGAGCAGCTTGCGGGGCAGTGGTTGACAGAAAAGTGCCATGATCAGATCCTCAAAATGGATAAAAGCCAGTTAGAGCGAATACGTCTGCGCGTGTGAGGCAGATTTCTGGGCTATTTGAAGGGATTGTATGCTAGCTGACCGAGGCGTGACAGTCAGACAGAGGGGAGACAGGCAATTGGCGTCAAGTGGATGACGCTCTATCTGACACCAGAATTGGGATATGGGATGCGCTAGCTTGCCATTCGAGCAGCCTCACCAGTCTTTGGCCTGAGCCCTTGCACTTGAGGCAGTTGCTGGAATTGGTAATTTTGCCCTCACCCTTACAAACGTTGCAGACGTCTTTATAAGGTTTTTTCAAAATTGTCTGCAGTTCCAGAAGCGCCTGCTTTGGGGGTTGTTTATCTGCCAGAGCCATCACCTACTCACCTCTAAAAACTCTGTTATTGGATACCCGAAGGCCGGAGATTCGACCTGCCGTAAATCTTTAGCACTTGTTACTCGATTTGTAACTAAGCTCTCAATGATTATCATTATGCAGAAGCCCTAAGGCAAAATGCGTTAACTACCTCACAAATTTGATGGGAGACCTCGCAGAATTGTGTAAGTCCTCAATTGAAGCGGGATTTTTCTGACGAATTCGTGCCTTATGGTAGACTCTTCCGCCCGGTTTGGGTGCAGACTCTCTCCACCCATCTAAGCAAAATCAGCACAGGAAATTGGAGCATGAGCAGAGTCTTGGAAGGAATTCGCGTTTTGGACTTCGGGCGTTATATAGCAGGTCCTTACTGCGCCACACTACTCGGTGACATGGGTGCCGATGTCATCAGAATAGAAAAAGTCGATGGCTCCGAGGACCGGTTTTTGTCACCAGTTACTGAGAATGGTGACGGCGCCATGTTCATGCAGCTGGCTCGCAACAAGCGCGGCCTGACCCTGAATCCGATGAAGCCAGCTGGCCGCGAAATTGTAAAGAAACTGGTGGCGACTGCAGACGTGGTGGTCGCAAATCTGCCGCCAGACACACTCGCGGCGATGGGGTTAGATTACGAGAGTCTGTCAGCGATCAAACCAGACATCATACTTACCATGATCTCGGCTTTTGGTCGCGGCGGTCCCTATTCAAACCGGGTAGGCTTTGATGGTCTAGGACAGGCTATGTCCGGCAATATGTACATGTCGGGTACGCCCGAGCAACCTGTTAAGGCCTATGCGCCGTTCATCGATTTCGGCACCGCTAGCCTCTCAGCCTTTGGCACCATGGCAGCCTTGTTTGAACGCCAAAAGACCGGCAAGGGCCAAATCGTTGAGGGCGCCCTTTTCAATACCGCCCTGACCATGATGAACGCGACTGCCATCGAACAGCACGCCATTCAGGTCAATCGAGTCGCTACACTGAACCGCTCACAAACCTCGGCTCCCGCAGACACGTTTAAAACCCGTGATGGCTGGGTGCTGGTGCAATCCGTGGGCGGCCCACTGTTTAAACGCTGGGCTGATCTCATGGGCGAAGATCACTGGCTGGACGACCCTCGTTTCAAGGACGACATTTCCCGTGGGGACCATGGTGAAATCATTAGTGAGCGTCTCGCAAAATGGTGTGCGGAGAGAAGCTCTGCAGAAGTGCTCGCCGCCATGGAAGAGGCGCGACTGCCAGCTGGCCCAGTACTGTCGCCCCAGGAAGTGCTGGAAGATCCCCATATCGAGGCCAAGGGTCTATTCCAGCCGATTGATTATCCTGGGCTCGATAAGCCTGCACCCATTATGCAAACCCCTGTGGAGCTCTCAGAAACACCAGGTGAGATACGCCATCGGGCACCTACTCTGGGAGAGCATACAAACAGCATCATGCAGGAGCTCGGATATCAGCAGGCCGAGATTGACGAGTTACGCGCGCAGCGAATCATCTGAGCGCTCGGTGTTTGCACAATGGTCAGACTCGGTTAGTCTTGTGCCTTCTTCAGACAGCGCTAAGTAAGCCAAGCCAGGAATCGATATGCACAAAAACAACAGCAGCCGCCGCAATTTTTTAAAGAAAAGCACAGCCCTGCTTGCCGGTACAGGCGCCCTTAAATCACTGACAGCTAGCGCTCAAACCGAAACTGAAGAGGACTTTTGGCAACAGGTCAGGTCGCAATTTGCTTTCACCGAGAATGCGGTCCCCATGAACGCCGCCAATCTATGCCCGGCTTTTCGGGCTGTGACCGACAGCGTGGAGCACTTTACCGCTGACATTGATATCGATTGTTCATTCAATAACCGGGCAAAGTTTTCAGAACTACTGGAACAATGTCGGAGCCGGATTGCTGGCCAGCTCAATGTATCGGCGGACGAAATTGCCCTGGTAAGAAATACTAGCGAAGCCAACAACATGATCAACAACGGCCTGTCCCTCGAGGCCGGCGATGAAATTTTGCTGTGGGATCAAAACCACCCGACCAATAATGTGGCCTGGGATGTCAGGGCTGAACGATTTGACCTCAGGGTCAGGCGCGTTACAACGCCACCGCAGCCGCAATCCAAAGATGAATTGGTTTCCGCTTTTACCAGCCAGTTTACGGATGCGACCCGCGTATTGGCTATTACCCAGGTATCTAACGTTAGCGGCATCCAGCTCCCGATTGCTGAGCTGGTAGCCGCAGCCCATGAGCGCGGCCTTTACGTTCATGTCGATGGCGCCCAATCCTGGGGCGCGCTGGCGCTGGATTTGCGCGCGCTGGACGTGGATTCATACAGCGCTAGTGCTCACAAATGGTATATGGGCCCCCGGGAAGTTGGCCTGCTTTATGTAAAGTCGAACAACATTGATCGAATTTGGCCGAGCGTTGTTGCGCCGGGTTGGGGCAATGATGCGGAAACAGATCTACTGGGTGCGAGAAAATTTGAATCTCTGGGCCAGCGCGACGATGCTGCCTTGGCCGCTCTGGGCACTGCAGCCGCACTTCACGACGAAATCGGCCCTGCACGCATTGAGCGACGCATCAGCTTTCTGACTCAGCGTTTGAAAACCGGTATCAGCGCAGCCAACCTGTCACTGGTAACGCCCATGTCAGATGAACTCAGCCACGGCGTTTGTATAACCCGCGTCAGTAGCGGAAACGGGGGCGTCATCAGCAATCAGCTCTACACGGACTACGGAATCGCGGGTGCAGCCACCGGAGGCTTGCGGCTTAGCCCTACCATATACAATACGGTTGAACATATTGACCGCGCCATAGCTGCCGTAAGCAATCTGCTGGGCTAGCGCTGCAAGCTCAGTTTAAATTCAGCCTAAACTAGAGCTCTTGCAGGAATCTGAGCATTGCCTGATTGGTGGCATCTGGCGCCTCTTGCTGCACCCAGTGACCAATATTCGGAAACAAGACTACGTCACGCAAATCATCGACAACTCGATTCATCGCGCCTTGCAGGCGCGCTTTGTTGGCTCCCGCAATCACAACATCCTGCTCACCTGCGATAAATAGCGTGGGCACAGAGATTTTAACGCCCTGATAGTCTGCGGTGAGTTCCCAGTTGCGATGAAAATTACGATAATAATTCACGCCACCGCGAAAACCCGCCCGTTCGAATTCCCCCACAACGTAGTCTAGATCAGCCTGGCTTAACCAATCCGGTAGTCCGGTGGGCGCCCCCAGACGTCCTATCCAGCCGCCAGCTGAGCGTAGTGGATCCGTAATCATCGCGGCCTGGCGGGGCGAATCTGGCGACAAGTACAGCCTGCTTATCAAGCCATAGGGATCACTGTCATACTCAGCCTCCGCCACGCCGCCCGGTTCATTGTGATAAAGAATGTAATAAAAATTATCAGCAAACGCCTCACGCCAGGATTCCATGGGTGACTGCGGGGCTCTGCCACTGTATGGCACACTCATGGCGATCAAGGCGCTAAAACGCTCCGGATACATAAGCACGGTGTTCCAGGCCACAATCGATCCCCAGTCGTGCCCCACCAGAATCGCGCTGGACTCTTCCAGGACATCCAGTATGCCAACCATGTCAGCCGCAAGGTGTTCAATATCATAATCATCCACGGCGTCCGGCGCGTCGGTAGATCCATAGCCACGCATATCCGGCGCAACAACTCGATAGCCCTGCTCTGCGAAGAAAACCAGTTGATGGCGCCAGTTGTACCAAGACTCCGGCCAGCCATGGGCTAACAGCATCAAGGGGCCAGAATCTCCCGCCATAGCTAACCTGAAATTAAGGCCATTGGCCTGAACAGTCTGAAATTCAACGCCGGCTATTGGGGCGGGTCCTGACATAGTCGAAATCTCTTGAGCATTAATGGAATGAATCAATAGGCAGCAGCTTGCGAACACTGCCGCCAGGTGGCGCGATACACGCTGAACTTTCGCACAGGCCGACTTGTAACGAAGGGTGGTCAGACAGGCGCTGTTGAGGTGTGGTGTTTCCATAAGTCGCATATTGCATCCGGGATAACAGATCATCAAGCAGCCTATCATGGTCAGGACGTGACTGGACAGCAGCACTTCACCCCCTAAACTCCTGATCTGAGGTAGCTGTTTGCCGGGGATCTGAACTGCGCCACTAGCAAATTTGCTAGTGGCCAAGTTGACAAGATTTGATTCAATAAGCCGGGTTGCAGTGTTAGGGTGCGACTTGCAGGTAGCGGTATTGCCGCTGACATATCACAAAGCCAAACTAAAACCCGGCGTTCAATCTTGGGTTTTTAGCGAGCAAAGCAGGCAAGTGGACAAACTCTCAGAGGTTCTTTCGCAGTTTTCAATTAAAGCCGGTGTATTTTATACCGGCAACCTATGCGGCCTCAGTAATTTCTCCCCTGATGGCATCGAACAGGGTCATTTGCACCTGCTGCAATCAGGAAGAATCACGGTAATGGATCAACATGGGCAATCTATTACACTCGAAGAACCCAGCGTTTTGTTTTTCCCAATACCGACTAAGCATCGCTTAATCGCTGAAGAAAATGATGCCGCGCAATTAGTCTGTGCCTCGGTGCGCTACGGCACCGGAACCAGCAATCCGTTGGCTAATGCCCTCCCCCCCATCATGGTAGTCAAGTTCAGCGAATCAGAATCACTGAGGCGCGTCACTGACTTGCTTTTTGCGGAGGCCATGGCTGAAGACAACGGCAAGCTCGCCATGATGGATCGACTCACCGAGGTATTCCTGATTCAGCTACTGCGCTATGCCATGCAAGCTGGTGTGGTCGAAACCGGCATGCTCTCGGGTTTAGCCCACCCCCAGCTGTCAAAAGCCATCAAGGCAATTCATGAAGCACCAGAACAGAGCTGGTCATTGGAATCACTTGCCAAATTGGCTTCCATGTCGCGCTCAAAGTTTGCCGAACTATTCAAGGAACGCGTTGGACAAACTGCGGGGGACTATATCCTCGAATGGCGGGTTGCTCTCGCCCAAAACCTGCTCAAGAAAGGTAAACCCGTGGGCGTGGTTGCTAATGAGGTGGGTTATGAAAATGCCTCAGCATTGGCCCGAGTATTCAGAAAGAAGACTGGCATGTCGCCCAAACAGTGGCTAACCTCAGCCGCCTGAATCCAATTTCTTGAGTCGAGCTATAACCACTTCTGACCTGATGCGGAATCAAGCGCCGGGCCCACAATCAAGGCAATGCTCCACCGGCAAGGGCCCCATTTGGAGACTGCGATTGAGATGCCGCAATGCGGTGCGCACACCTTCTTCAATTACAGGGTGGTAGAAAGGGCTGTCCAGCATCTGTTGCACTGTCAGGCCATGCTGTACCGACCAGGCCAGCAGATGCCCAATGTGCTCAGCTGCAGGCCCAAACATCTCCGCACCCAGAAAACGCCCACTGCCGTTTTCCCCATAGACTCTCAATTTGCCGACAGCCTTTGCCATGACT
Source organism: uncultured Pseudomonadales bacterium (assembly GCA_938091935.1). GTDB lineage: Bacteria > Pseudomonadota > Gammaproteobacteria > Pseudomonadales > Pseudohongiellaceae > UBA9145. The sequence continues at coordinate 12,000 of CALKNV010000019.1, read as the reverse complement.
CGGCTACGGCCTTGATTAACGAAACTGACTTCACCCACAGCGAATTCGGCACCTCGGTCTATCAACTCCCTCAGGGATGCTCCTACCAGCGCAATCTGAGGATCAGTGAATATCACCGACAGCGCTGTCCTACGAGGGCGCATACGCACGTCGGGGTAACGCCCCGCATTGTCCCCTGCTATACGACCATCATCTGCCGCTTCATGCAGCAAAGGATGGGCATTGCTTACATCACCAGCTATGAACAGCGAGCTATCTTCGATTTGACCACTGGCGTCACTGAACGCTGGCAGACCCTGCGCATTGAGAGTGACACCTGTCGCCTCTAGATTTAGTGAACCTAAATTCGCCCGCCGACCGGTGGCTGCCAGTAGATAGTCGACTTCGATAGTTTCCTGCACACCTGAAGATTCATAGCTCAGAGCCACACCCTGCTCCGTGCGCGCCACTGATTTCACCATGGCATCAGCTTCGAGGTGTAATTCCTTGTCCAGTAGGGCCGCGACCTCCGCGTTAATCTCTGGGTCAGTGATGGGACCGAACTGATTCCCAACACCAAACAGATGCGTCTCAACGCCCAGGCGTGTAAGTGCCTGGGAAATCTCCATGCCAATAACACCAGTGCCCACCACGGCGATGGATTTCGGCAAGCTCTCCCACTGAAACACATCGTCGTTAATCAACAGGCGATCCCCCAATTCATACCACGAAGGTGGTACTGCTGGCGAGGACCCCGTGGCGATAACAATACGCTCTGCGATCACCCTGGTGTGGTCATCCACCTCCAGTTCGGTGCGATTCACAAATCTGGCCGTACCTTTCAACTTGTGCTCCGCGGGCCAGTTTTCGACGGCGTCTTCGACGAACCCGACAAAACGATCCCGCTCGGACTGCACCCGCCGCATGACGTTAGCACCATCAATTGTCTTACCCACGACGTCGATTCCAAAAATGCCGGCAGTATCGATTTGATGACTCACTTCGGCGGCCGCAATCAACAGCTTGCTGGGCATGCATCCGACCCGGGCGCAGGTTGTGCCATAAACACCTGATTCGATCACGATTACACTATCCGTGTGTTCTCGAGCCGCTCGATAGGCAGTCATGCCCGCCGTGCCTGCTCCGATGATGGCGACGTCTACTTCAATAGTGTTCATGGGTGTTGCTCCAAAGCGGTTAAGGTGCGGAATGCAGCTAGTTTAAGAGTGTATTGGATGGAAAGGACACCAACCGTCCGCAGCTTGACACCAATCGTCGCCCGGTTTTTTCGCGACCAGGCACTTTTTCTCGGCGGCATTAGTGGTTATTCTCAATGCTTATTATTCAAGGATACGAGACCATTGTGAATAAAACTTATGATGTTCCCTATATGGAGCGCACCCGGCTTTACTATGAGGCCCAGGGTTACTCAGAGCCATATGCGTGGGCGCATTTCGCCAATACCCCATTTTCAGCTCTGCAAAAACCCTTGTCGGAATCCACCGTAAGCCTGATAACCACTGCCATGCCCGATACTGAACAAGGACGCAGCGAACGCAAGCTGTATTCCAGCCTCACCACACCGGTACCAGAGACCATGTATACCCTGGGCTTGTCCTGGCATGACACGGTCACCCATACCCAGGATATCGGCAGTTTTCTGCCCATCGAACCTTTATTGGTTATCCAGGACGAAGGTGGCATAGGCAGCCTGGCGCCGCGCTTTCATTCAGTCCCCACTGCCTATAGCCAGCGTCAGACTCTCGAAGAAGATGCGCCGGAATTATTGGAACGACTGCGAGAGGATCAGACTGACGTCGCCCTGCTAGTGCCGTTGTGACCCGTATGCCACCAGACCGTGAGTCTGGTTGCTCGCCACCTTGAGAGTCAGGGCATAGCCACTGTCATAATTGGTAGCGCCATGGATATTATTGAGCACGTTGGCGTACCGCGATATCTGCACACCGATTTCCCCCTCGGCAATCCGCTTGGCAATCCCTTCGACCGTGATATGCAGTTGAGCCATACCAGTATGGCACTGGAACTGCTGCGATCCGCAAGCAAGGCAAACGCGATTCAGCGCTCGCCTTACAGCTGGAATGGCGACCCAGACTGGCGTGATGATTACTCGAAAGTCACCGATGAGAATCGCGCGGAGCTGGCGCAAGCCGGCGAAGCCCGGCGCGCTCAACAGACTGAGATGAAGAAACTCAACCCAAGGCAGCTGATACCGAACCCCTGATACCAACTGCAAACAATTAAAACGAACAACGAGAGTACACTATGAAAACAACAAAACTCTTCCTCGGCAGTGTTCTAACGGCAGTCTTTCTCATTCAAAGCGCTCTGACTCAGGCCCAGGGCGTGCGCATGTACAACACGGTCAAGGCCAAGCTCATGGCGGGAGAGCAGGTAGTTGGCGGCACCGTAGAGACAGCAGACCCGGATATCTACTGCGCTATGGCTAACGCCGGCTTCGACTTCGTTTGGATCGAAATGCAACACAGTCCGCTTTCATTCAGCGAAGTTGCGCGCATGATCTGGGCCTGCCGCGATGCACCGGCTATCCCCTTTATCCGCGTGCCTGATGACTCCGAAGGCGCTATTCAGAAGGCAACCGATATCGGCGCACTTGGCATTATCGTCCCCATGGTTGATACCCCGGAGAAAATGGAAAATGCCGTGCGCTACGCCAAATACCCACCTGAGGGCAGGCGCAGTCAGGGTGGTGGCCAATATGGGCGCCTCTGGGGACGCGACTATCGCCAGACCTGGAATGACAATGTCATGATTATGGCGATGATCGAAACCCTGGAGGGTACTGAGGCATCAGCTGCTATCGCAGCAGTGGATGGTGTGGATGGCATATTCGTTGCCAGTGGCGATCTGGGCAGCTTTAGCGGCAAGCGCCAGGGTGATCCGGAATATGAAGCCCTGGTGACCCAAATCAAGCGAGAGACCGAGGCGGCCGGCAAATTTGTCGGCGGCCCCTCTGCCTGGATGTCATCGCGGGACGGCTACGATTTCTTTCAGGCTCCCAGCACCAGCAGCCTGATTCGTATTGGCGCGCGACTCACTCTGGAGCAAGCCGACCCCTGTCGGTTCCTGCCTTCCGGTGCAACACCAGTGGAAGGTGAGAACCCTTGCCCCTGAAAGCCAAAACCAGGTGCCGGTCTGCTCAGGGTTGGGGCACCCTATTACCGGCAATGTAAACAGTTTCGATGGTCTTGGTATTGGCGATATCAACCGCCGGATTCGCGGTGAGAATACTGAAGTCTGCCCAGCGTCCAGGCTCCAGAGTTCCGATATCAGACATCCCGATGCAGTCAGCCGCGACTCCTGTCGCCGAGCGGATAACATCCAGCGGACTCATCCCCGCATCCACCATCAGCTGCAATTCCATGTGCTCGAAATAGCCCTGGAAACGGGCTGGCGGACCGGTATCTGTTCCCATGGCGATCGGAATGTCGGCCGCATGCAGCGCACCCACATTGGCAAGTGCCACTTCCAGCCCGGCCTTATAGGCCTGGGCAGCGGAACTATTGGCCATGCGCGACATCCGTTCTGGTGTTTGCAATTGAGCCAGGACCTGTGGGTCCGTCTCCTTCAGGAAGTAAGGATCAGAAAAGAACTCAGGTACATCTTCGTACACAAAAGTGGACACTTCACGGGTCAAGGTGGGGATATAGCAAACGCCCTGCGCTGCCACCGCTGCGATGAATTCGCGGTCCACTGGCAAATCCCTGATGCTGTGAGCGATCAGGTCTGCGCCAACTTCCAGCATGTACTTGGCATCATCGAGGTAGAACAGGTGGACAGCGACTGGCAGTCGTCGCATATGGGCCTGTTCTACTAGCGCATCGAACAGCGGCCTCGACATCTTCTGGGTCGCACCAAGATTGTCATCAATGCGCGTCTTGATGAAATTAGCGCCCATATCGGCGTTGCGATTTACCTGGTCTCGGATTGATTGCTCGTCGGCGCCACCTATCACGCTGCCGGCCACAAACAGCCGGGCCCGCTGCAGACTTGAACGATATTGTTCATTACGCAGCGCGAAGCCCGCGGCCTCATCACCGCCCAGACTATTGACCGTGGTTATACCGTAACGGGCGTAAAGACCGAGCTGTCGCATCAGATTCTCGGTACTGTATTCAGCGTTCGCATCCAGGCCAACTGTTGCACCGACGTGCCCATGAGCGTTTATCATCCCGGGCATCAGGTACTTACCTGACACATCGATCACGTCTGCCTCGGCTGGAATACTCACAGCGGATTGGGGCCCTACACTGCGAATCCTGCCGTCTGTCACTACCAACACGCTATCAGGCAACGGCTCAGCATCGGTACCGTCGATAATAGTGCCACCGACAAAGGCAATAGTGCCCTCGTTGGCGAGCACCGTATTCACACAAACAAGTGCAAAGGCGAACCAAACCAGGTGAGTTTTTTTAATTGTCATGGTGGAGACCTCCTGCTGCTATTGGAGTAGATTTAGCTGCGGTTTTCAAGCAAGGTTCAACTTAAGCAGCGAGTATCTCAATAACTGTGGTAGCGGCCATACCCTCTTTGTCACAGCCGCAACATCCAGATGCGCCACTCTTTCTTGGATCAAGCCATTTAACCATGATTGCGAACAGCTTTTTCAGCAGCGAACGAATGGAGATGCATCACCCGAGGCCAGAGGACGCGGAGCTAATCTTCCAAGGTTATGCGAGCTTGATGGAAGTAACACGCTTCCTCGGCTGGCCCCGCCATCAGAGCTTAGCAGACAGCAATGCCTTCATCCGATTCTCGGATAACGCATGGGAAACTAATCACGTGGGGCCGCTCTTGTGCTTTGACAAGCAATCCGGCGAGCTCATTGGCAGCACTGGGCTCGCCATGGAAGATCAGCGTATCGCATCAACGGGCTTTGTGATCGCGCCCGGGTACTGGGGCCAGGGGTATGCAACAGAGTGCCTGCAGAGCATGCAGGCCTTGGCCAACTCCATGCGCCTGCTGCGTTTGCTGGCCTATGTGCACCCAGAACATCCTGCCTCTATCCGGGTGTTGGAAAAGAGTGGATTTAAACTCGAGGCGAGCCGGGCCAAAGAGATAGCTTTTCCAAATTTGCCTAAGGAGCCAGTTGTGATGGCGCATTGTTATGGGTGGGATAGTGGGCAGTATTAGGTGGCGTGGGTTTATAAACTGGGCACGTGGAATCGGCTGGGTAAAACAAACAAAAAAGCCCGCTAATGCGGGCTTTGTTGTTTGGCGCACCCGGCACGATTCGAACGTGCGACCCCCTAGTTCGTAGCCAGGTACTCTATCCAGCTGAGCTACGGGTGCGTAATCGATATTTTGGCCTACTGGCCCCCAATCGAGGGCCGGTATTATAGCGAAATCCGTGATTTTTCATAGTCATATGTGAAGCCCAGCGCATTCCTCAGTTTCCTGCCTAGTTGGGGTGGGATAAACTGCCCGACTGGCCGATCGGAGATGGACTCCGTGTCGTATCAAAAGATAAGGAAAAGGCAAAGGTATATACAATGCGCCGACGGCAACTCATTGACCTGATTAAAAACTTTGGCCCAATTCTGTTGGCTATTGCACTGATGTTTATGGCAACGCGGGTTCACGCCGACTATGAAGACGGGGTAAAAGCGGCATTCGAGGGTGATTTTGACACCGCATTCAGCGAGTTCTCCATAGCGGCTGAAGCCGGCCTGGACCTGGCTCAATATAACCTCGGCATCCTCTACTTCACCGGCCAGGGCGTAGACCAGGATCTGGACCTGGCCTTTAAATGGACCGAAGCCGCAGCGCAGCAGGGTCATGTGGATGCCCAGGCCAATCTTGCCAGCCTTTATTTGCAAGGTATTGGCACCCAAAAAAACGAAGAGCAAGGGCTTGAATGGCTGGTTAAGGCCGCCAAAAATGGCCATGGCAACGCGGCGCTCTCGTTGGCCAATATATATTTTGAGGGCGATCCGGTCGAGCGCGACCTGGTGCAGGCCCACGCCTGGGCCCATATGGCTCGAGTCAACCAACATGATGAAGCCGCGGCATTCATCAGCAGGATAGAACCCCGCCTTGACCCGCAGCAGCTCAGCAGCGCAAGACGACTCTTTGCTCGTTGGCAAATTGAGAACTGAATTAGCCTGCCTCCTGCCTCCCGACCTCGGCCCCTCTGCCCTCATAAACTCCTGCCCATAACCCGCCGCAGCGCCAAGGGCTAACACCATTACCCCTAAGGTAATGGTTTTGACGAAAACTGGGCAATAGAATGGGGGCTACAGTGCAACAGGAGTCTGTCATGTCAGCCGTCGGCCCCCTACTCAGCGAATACCGTAAACGCAATCGCCTATCCCAACTCGAGCTCTCGCTGCTCGCCGACGTCTCGTCGCGACACATCAGCTTCATCGAGACAGGGAGGAGCAGGCCGAGTCGCGCCATGCTAATGCGGCTGGCCGATGTGTTGGAGCTGCCGCATAAAGACAGCAATCTATTGCTCAACTCAGGTGGCTATGCCGCAGCCTACAGTGAGCTGGACCTAAACAGTGAAGCAATGCAGCCTGTAAGAGCCACCCTTGGTTTGATTCTTGAAAATCATAATCCCTACCCGGCACTGGTGATGGACGGCAATTACAACCTGCTAATGGCAAATCAGGCCCAGCAAAATCTTATGGCGCTGGCGCTTGGACAAGACCATCAGCTTCCCACCAACAATCTGCTGATGGCGCTGTTCCGCGAGGATATGTTCAGGCCGCTAATCGCAAACTGGGAAGTAGTCGCCAGCCATCTGCTGCGGCGCCTGCGAAGGCAAGTGCTCGCCTATGACAGTGAGCCCCATAAAGCGCTCTATCAGAGGATCCTGGCGTTAGACCCACCCAAAAACTGGCAGCAGCCCGCTGAGGTTGGCGAGGATGGTCCCATGCTGACATTAAACTTCAGTCTGGATGGAATCACGCTAAGCATGTTCACAACACTAAGCCAGTTTGGAACGGCTTTGGATACCGGCATGGAAGAATTGCTTATCGAAAGCTACTTTCCTGCAGACAAGGCCAGCGAACAGTTTTTCAGCAAATTGATCAATTAGCCGCAGCGCGCTCTGCTGCGAGCTTTTGTTCTGCCTGCCGGAGCCATAAGTCCAGAGAAGCTGTCCAGCCCTCGGGATCAACAAAGGGGTGCGGATCTCCGTCCTGGCGCTCTGCGAGCATGTCGCGACGGGCAAAGACATCTGCCGAAGAGGCGTGGTTTGGAATATTCACTTCAATGCCGGTGAGCTGCTGCATCTTTCTGATACTTTCGATATACATTTCGGTGCGCTCCACACCGCTGAAATTCAGCCCAACTCCACCGAACATAAAGGCGCTGTGGGGATAGCCGTTGTCATAGACAGTGAACAGCGTGGACAACACGCCAGGTGTATGACCGGGTGTTTTCATAAAGCGCAGGCGAGTTCGCCCCAGGTTTAGCGTGGCGCCGTCACTCGCGGAAAGATGGCGAATTGGCTTGGGGTATTCGCGATAGACAGCAGGCTCTTCTGTCATGGCCCAGTCTTCTTCGGTCATCATTACTACCGCGCTAAATTCCTGCTGGAAGCGTATCGCGCCACCGATATGATCATAGTGCGCATGGGAGCCGATTAGATAGCGAATATCGTTGGGGTCGAATCCTAGCTGCCGGATGTTGTCTATCACCAGATCAGTCAAGTCCTCGTACAGGGCATCAAAAACGATCAAACCCTGGTCGGTCACCAGCAGCCAGGACGCTACCCAGTCAACTCCAATATAATACAAATTATCGAATACCTGGAATGGCTCTACCCGTTGCACCTCGGGATCATGCAAATCATCATCCTGCGCCAGCGAAGCGTTTGACATAGAAAGCAAGCAAATAAATACAACTGACCCGATTAGTTTAGGCATAATATTCCTTAAACCATCAATCCCTGGGTTAACCTGAGACTGACGCTAATATTTTATGGGCTCTGGCGATTGATCCTGGCCTTCGACAAAGCATTATTATTTTAGATTTGTTAAACGCTGATTGCTGCCTAGCTGCCTAATAGGAACGCGGCAAACCTAATTCGTGCTCCGAAATAAAATTCAGAATCATCTCCTGTGAGATAGGTGCCAGCTTCATCAGGCGCGCCTCTCTCCAGTAGCGTTCTACATGATACTCCCTCGCGTAGCCAAAACCACCGTGAGTTTGTATCGCGGCATCAGCGGCGAAAAAACCTGCCTCGGCCGCCAACCATTTCGCCATATTGGCTTCAGTACCACAGGGCAGACCCTGATCAAGCTTCCAGGCTGCCTTCTGCACCATCAGTTCCGCTGCATCCAGTCGCGTCCTGGCCTCTGCCAGAGGGAAAGCAATCCCCTGATTCTGCCCGATAGGACGGCCGAATACGATTCTTTCATTGGCATAATTCACGGCACGACGCAGTGCTGCACGTCCAATGCCCACCGCCTCCGCAGCGATCAGAATTCGCTCAGCATTGAGTCCATCCAACAAATAGCGAAAGCCTTGCCCTTCTTCTCCCACGCGATCAGCTTCATTGACGAGGAGTTCATCATACACAACCTCACAGGTTCTCACGGCGTTGCGTCCCAGCTTCGCAATCGGCGATATGGAGACTTCAGGCTTGTTCAATTCGGCAAACAACAGAGTCATACCTTCTGTCTTACGTTCCACACTTTCTTTACTTTGGGTACGGACTAAAAGTAAGACTCGCTCCGCTTCGATAGCCTTGGTGGTCCACACTTTCCTGCCCCTAACGATATAGTTACTACCCTCTCGGCGAGCACTGGTCTCGATCGAAGTTGTATCACTACCAGCATTGGGTTCAGTCACACCAAATGCGACCTGCAGTTTCCCAGAGGCCACATCAGGCAGATAGCGGGATTTCATCTCTTCTGAACCATGTTTAATCACTGGGTGCATGCCAAACATGGAAAGATGTAATGGGGTCGCGCCATTCATCGCTGCGCCGGACGCTGCGACCTGCTCCAGCACCACAGCAGCTTCTTGCACGCCCTTGCCGGCACCACCATAAGACTCAGGGATCGCTATTCCAATCCAGCCCGCACTTGCCATCGCATCATAAAAATCCTGGGGATACTTACCCTCGCGATCATGAGCCTCCCAATAATCATCAGGAAAATCGCGGCAGATTCTGGCAACCGCCTCGCGAATGAGCTTGAGATCTTCAGATTCGGAAAAATCCACAGTGCAACCTAGCTGGTCTGGCCGCTTATGTGTGCGGCAATAGCAAGAATCTGTTGGGCACGCTTGAGGTGCGGCACATCAACCATTTGCCCCTTGTAAGCAAAAGCCATTTTGCCACTCGACTCATTCGCAGCGAAGGCGGCAAGCAATTCTTTAGCCTCAGCTATTTCGGCATTGCTAGGCGTAAAAGCGCGATTCACAATATCAACCTGACTCGGGTGAATCGTCAACTTGCCACGGAAACCCATAGCAGCAGCTTCTTTACACTCTTTGTCCAACCCCTGGCTATCGGAAATTTCCACATACACTGAGTCGATAGGCTGCACGTTGCTGGCTACAGCAGCGAGCAAGCAAGTTGATCTAACATAGCGAAACACATCGAGGTACTCACCTTCGGCATTACGCTTGGACTTGGATCCCAGCGCGCCCGCCAGATCTTCTGCACCCCAGGTAAGCCCATCGACTCGCTCATTGCCCCCCATGGTTGGTAGGGCAAACACAGCCTCCGGTGCTTCAGTTCCAATGAGGAGCAAAGAAATAGCGCCAGATACCACTCCATGTTTTTTCTCCAGGGCGGTGACTAGCTGATCTACTGCATCAACATTGGCCCGATTAAGCACCTTCGGCAGCACCAATCCATCAGGTCTCGCCGCGACCACTGCCTCCAGGTCCTCTCTACCCCAAGGGGAATCCTGGGGATTAATTCGCACCAGGCACTCTTGCCCGCCAAAATCGGTCTGACTAATCCAGTCGCACACGGCCTGCCGTGCGCTGGCCTTGTTCTCCGGGGTGACGGAATCCTCCAGGTCCAGGATCAGGCTGTCGGCATTCAAGCTTAATGCTTTCTCAAACATGCGCGCATTGCCGCCAGGCACAAAGTGCAATGAGCGGCGTAAACCCTTGGCACCTGGGATGGGAGTTACAGCCACGACTAGTCCTTGTTCTCTTGATGGGAGGGTGTTCGTAGCATCATGCCTTTACGCAGACATTCACAAACAACTTCGCCACGCTGATTCATAGCAAGATGACGGAACCAGACGATGCCGCGGTCCGGCTTGGTCCGGGATTCACGCTTGTCCGTAATTTCCGTGGACACGCTGAGGGTGTCCCCAATGAAAACAGGATTGGGAAACTCAGTCTTCTCCATTCCCAGATTGCCAATGGTGGTGCCAAGCGTGGTGTCAGCAACCGACAGGCCCACTACCAGACCCAGAGTAAACAGGCTATTGACCAGTATCTCCCCGTGTTGCGACTGACCGGCAAACTCCGCATCAAGATGAAGAGGCTGGGGATTGTGGGTAAGCGTACTGAACAGCAGGTTATCTGTTTCAGTAATGGTGCGATGGGGCTGGTGCTCAAACACCATACCCACTTCCAGTTCTTCGAAGTACTTGCCAGACACTGTGAAACCGCCAAAGACTCAGACTTTTTAATAAGCGCACATTGTAGTGGCAACATCCCATGGCATCCATTAAATTCCCTAACCAAATTAGGACGGGGGATTGCCCGCAATGAACAACATCAAGCTGCAACAGTGGATTGGCAAAAATGAGACTGTCGATGACATTATAGGTCTCACGCCTGCGCGCGCCCTGGCCGCCACTTTGAATCGCCAAACTGAAATCTTCGCGCAGAGCCAGCTCCCCGCCCTTTGGCACTGGCTGTATTTTCTTGAAACTGCCGCCCAGCAAGACCTGGCCCCTGATGGTCACCGGCAGCGCGGTGGCTTTTTACCTCCCATCACCTTGCCTCGCCGCATGTGGGCAGGCAGTCAACTGCAGTTTCACCTGCCCGTCAATATCGGCGACCCGCTCACTCGCAGTTCGACCATCCACAGCATCAAGGAAAAGTCAGGCCGCAGTGGTAGCCTGGTTTTCGTTAGGGTTCGGCACGAGATTACGCGGTCGGGACAGCTCTGCATCACTGAATCTCAGGACATCGTCTACCGCGAGGCGGCAAAGCCCGGCGCATCACTCCCTGCTGCCGAACCCGCAGACTCCGTCAGCGATTTGCAGCTGCAATTTCAGGCAGATTCACGTCTGCTGTTTCGATATTCTGCGCTCACCTTCAATGCCCACCGCATTCACTATGACACCCCCTATGTCACCGAGGTCGAGGGATACCCTGGGCTGATCGTACACGGCCCCTTGCTGGCGACCATGATGCTCGAACTGCTGTGGCAGAACCTGCCTGAGGCCCGGCTAGAGTCCTTCGAATTCAAGGCTCTCCGCCCCGTATTCGGCAACATGACGTGCACCATCCATGCCACACGCCCTGACAATGAGGGCAATGTCCGCCTTTGGGTCGCAGACCACGCAGGAGCCCTCTGCATGCAGGGTCAGGCCAATATCCGGCCCTAGAGTGTTCTTCATTACGCCCGCCTTGTGATATTATGCGCGCGATTTCGGGCATAGCCCGGATTTCAATGTACGGAGAGTTGGCCGAGTGGCTGAAGGCGCGCCCCTGCTAAGGGCGTATAGGTTTACCCCTATCGAGGGTTCGAATCCCTCTCTCTCCGCCACGTTCTTTCTGCTTCGGCAGAAGCGTATTTAAGTCGTTGACACCTTACTCAACAACCCTATAATACGCGCCCCACGATGCGCGCTCGTAGCTCAGCTGGATAGAGTACCTGGCTACGAACCAGGCGGTCGGAGGTTCGAATCCTCCCGAGCGCGCCATTCTTTCTTTGAATGCTTATATCGTGATTTTCTGACGCGCGCTCGTAGCTCAGCTGGATAGAGTACCTGGCTACGAACCAGGCGGTCGGAGGTTCGAATCCTCCCGAGCGCGCCATTTCAGAAACTC
>CALKNV010000018.1 GCA_938091935.1 uncultured Pseudomonadales bacterium | reverse complement strand
GCGTTCACCTTATCTCCCATAGCAAGGAAGGTAAGGCCTAACACAAGGATATCACTAGCAAGAATAGATGTTGTATCGACACTTACTTGCCACGACTTTCGATTTCTCCAAGCGAATGTTTGCAAAGATCTACTTAATGATTGTGCAACATCACCTTTATCCAACAAGAACTTACAAAAATACGAACTTATCGTTGGAAACTGCACATCGTCACGAGGAGACAAATTTGTGATCACAGAATCGGCCTCAATGAAATACTCTTTTGCGAATTCGGTTTCCCCTCTTAAATGCGCCAAATAGGCTTTGAAGACTTTACCCATAGCAATGGCAACTTCGCTTCCACTTTGTAGAACGACATTCTCCATTTCATGAATTAATTCTTCTGCCTCGACCAAATTCCCACTTGCAATGTACATACTTAGCAGTGGCGCTGCTGCTATAGATGCTTCTAAGTATCTTTGGTTATTAGCAAACCACTTGATGCTTTTCTCGCTAGGGCGAATAGCTTCTTGAATATCCCCCAGATAAATCAGGTTAGTAGCGACAGATATCAGCAAATAATTCTGCGCCTCATCAGGAAGAGATTTAATCGGTAAATTCCAAGGAACGTCAAAAAAAGACTTGAGACAATCTTGATCAGCATGATGTGAACCCTCAGCAAAAATAGAAAATTGCCTTCGTTTTATGTCTTCATAGTACAGGTGAAATGACTCTAGATGTCGCCCAGATTTAACCCCGTGAATTACCGCCCTAAACAACGGCTCAAACTCAGCCATCGATTGCGGGGACTTTGGTGAACATGTTTGCAACCATTCGAAAATCAGGCTGTGCGTTCCAAGCCAGTGCTCATGTTGTTGACTACTTAGGTGATCACCAACAGCATCTCTTACTAGCGGATGGCAATCCACAATAGCTTGAGGCTCAGAGCGACTCACGCTTATTAAATTGGCGTCTTTCAACTCTTGGATTATGTAGAGGATTTCATTTTTATCTGACGCAAAGAGTTTGTCTGTTACACCGTCAATTTTTTTGTATTGGAATAGCGTTTTCAGGTTATTAAGACTTGTTGCCCGCCCAAGCAAACTGAGCAATCGAAGAAACTGTAATTCAGCTTTCCCCTCTAACCAGAGCAAGTAGTCCTGCATGATGCTTCGTATTTGATGTTGTTGGTGCTTCGCATCGAATAGTGACGTCATTTCACTTAGCTGGCTGATATTTCCATCGTGTACTACCGACAGGTAACCACTGACGAGCGACAAACTGAGTGCGTGACCTGAGTATCGTTCAACCGCTGCGGCGAGCTCATCAGCATGCCCATTTATGCCCACATTGACCAATAGCTGAACGCCATGTCGCGTACTCAATCGAGGTAGCGATATCGTTTGCCCCCTCCCATCTGAAAATGCATGGAGTTCTGCTACTGGGTAACGCGTCGTGATCACGCATAGTCCTTTATTTCCGGCAGCAAGCTCCTTAACAAGCAAAGCAACAGCCGAGTTCTCTATCTGGCCAAACTTCTCACCCGGCGGGTGCTGCAATGGCTCTAAACCATCAAGAATGAGAAGCGTCTTCGTGGACTTGATGAGATTTGCGAGCCTTGTAGCTTTCGCCCAGGGTGATCCAACACTGGGTTGTTCGTCGCCAAACCAAGATAACGAATGCTCTATAAAGTAGTCACCTGAAGATCTGGGTTCAGTGTTATCTCCCTGCCAGTAAAACGACCAGGCATATATTCGTTGGGCGGAGCCGTAGTTTTTCCTGCCAAGATCAGAAAGCCATCTGTTTATGAGCGCACTCTTACCGGCGCCACCAAAAGCGACGACTTGCACGACGTTAGTCTGCGGAATATCCCAATATTCTGAGAGTTTTGAGAGTTCAACATCTCTACCAATTATGTCCAGGCCAGTAGAAGGCAACATGGAAATTGAAATTTCCTTGCTTGGCTGCTCACTCTTATGCTGAAGTTGGGAGCATCTGGCACGAACTTTCGACTCAAATTCATCGTAAGGTAATGACAACCATTCGTGTTCAATCTCAAACAATTCAGCCACTGGGCGCGTTTGGCCTATGGGAATGGAATTACCTCTGGATGTGCTTGACCCTATTCGCCACTTGCTTACTGTCTGTCGCGAAATAGAGAGACCTCTGGCAAGCGACGAGTCGTTGCGAATGCGGGGATTGAGTTGTAATAAATAGAGGAGGTTGAGCTTATCAGCTAACTGAGGATGTCTTTCCATGGCAGTGAACCCATTTATTTCCTCCTGTTGCGTACAGGACTAATTTGCTTTTGGGGATCACTACTTGCGGCTGTTGCAGGCTGCCAGAGACTTCAGTTCCCTTCTCTCACCCCGAGATTATCGCAAAGCCAATAATCCGTCGAGAATCGTGGGAATGTGATGGCATAGATCAAGCGTTTTGCCTTCAATTTGTAGGAAAAGTCCTGCATACTTTCCCTTAATCGAGGGTTTCATCGTGCTGACTGGTATGTGTGCCGGGGACCAGTTATTTGAAACCCGACACAGTTTCCATCCAGGGTATAGATAGAATTAGTTTAAATTCAGCAGTTAAGAGTCAGTTCGCAAGCAGCGCCATGAACACATCATCGCGAGTGCCCCAGAGGCAGCAGCAGAAACAACGCCTGAGACAAGGCAAAAAACAGCAACAGGGCTTCACCCTCATCGAACTGCTTATTGTGGTGGCCATCATCGGCGTGCTGGCTTCAGTGGCACTGCCTGCCTATTCGCTGTACCAGAACAAGGCCCGCTTCTCCGAGGCCATCCTGGCCGTTGGCGGCCATCGCTCGGCGATCATTACCGCGGCCTCCATCGGGCGTGCCAGTGCCGTCGCGGATTTCGATGCCGGCACCCTTGGCATTCCGGCCACAACGGTGGCGACTGCCACGGATCACGGGATAGACGTGGTAGATGGTGCCATTACTATCACCTGGCGATCAGACGGCACTAACCTGGCGGGGGAGACCTATACCCTGACGGCCCAGGGCTTCGTGCCCCCCGTGCAGTGGGCCGCCAGCGGCAGCTGTGTCGCCAGCGGCTACTGCTAGATCTTACATCAAGCTCGCGGCTACTCCATTCAACTCAAATTACCTGAACTGAGCCAATCGGAGCTGGCGTTTTGTCTGGTTCTTGGCAACAATCTCCCAGAGGATGGGCGGCTGATGAGGCCTCTTGCCTCTCCAACCAACGCAGCTGCCATCTATCACAGGCAGTCACGAAAAGAAGAAGCTTGCAGACAGCCAGGAGTTCACATGTCTAACGCGGCCACCCTGCCCCAGGAACAAACCCGTCGCAACCAGCTCGGCCTAATTCTCAGCGCCAGCATCGCTGCCTTGCTCTATCTCTACCTGTTCGTGGAGATCGGCTGGCGCCAGGCCAGCCTGTTTCTGGTGGGGTTGGCGGCCGGCGTGATTCTCTACCACGCGGCTTTTGGTTTTACCGGGGCGTGGCGCGAGGTGGCGAAAACCGGGCGCAGCGCGGGCCTGCGGGCACAGATGGTGATGCTGGGAGTCACGGTACTGATCTTCACGCCACTCATCTCCATGGGCGAGATCGGTGGTGTCGCCCTGCGCGGCAGCGTGGCACCGGTTAATCTCGGCGTGGTGTGCGGCGCCTTCATGTTTGGCATTGGTATGCAGCTGGGCGGTGGCTGCGCCTCCGGCACCCTGTTTACTGCCGGTGGCGGCAACGTGCGGATGCTGGTGACCCTGGCGGCCTTTATCGCGGGTTCTGTGCTGGGTACCTATCACTGGCAGAGCTGGCAAGGGGTACCCGGTTTCGAGCCCATGGCACTTTCCCGCAGCTTCGGCGTAATCGGCGGTATTCTTATCAGCATGGTGTTATTCGCTGGGGTCTACCTGGCAGCTGCGGCCTGGGAGAAACGTCGCCATGGCGATCTGCTCAGTACTACAAGCGCCAGCTCACCCACATTGCTGCGCGGGCCCTGGCCACTGATCGCCGGCGCCCTGGCCCTGGCGGCTGTCAACGTGGCAACCCTACTGCTGGCTGGCCGCCCCTGGGGCGTGACCGCGGCATTTGCGCTGTGGGGCGCGAAGATTCTTGGCGTGGTGGGGCTGGACATTTCCCACTGGGCCTACTGGAGCCGCCCCGGCTCACTGGCTTCGCTAAATGGCAGCCTGTTTGACGATATCACCTCGGTGATGAACTTCGGCATCATGCTGGGGGCTTTAATGGCCGCCAGCCTGGCCCACAAGTTCTCGCCCTCCCTGCGCATCCCGGCGCGCTCGCTGCTGGCCGCGGTGGTCGGCGGCCTGATGCTGGGCTACGGTGCGCGCATCGCCTTCGGCTGCAACATCGGCGCCTATTTTGGCGGCATCTCATCTACCAGCCTGCACGGCTGGCTCTGGTTTGTGGCGGCCTTCGCCGGCAGCAGCATCGGCACCCGCCTGCGGCCCTGGTTTGGCTTGAACTGAATGTGGCTATCGGCAGAGGACAAACACAGCGACAACGTTTCCCTTTGCCGTGCTGGCCTAATACCATCGGTTAATGAGCGATACTTCTAGTTCCAAGCCCAAATCCAGATCGAGGCGCCCAGCCCTGAAAGGTAGCCTGTTCCTGCAGCAGGATGAGCGCCAGTCCTTCACCCAGGCCCAGATCGACCTGCTCAACGCCATCGCCACCGCGGGATCAATCAGCGGCGCTGCCCGCGCGGTGGGAATCAGCTACAAGACCGCCTGGGACCGCATCGACGCCATGAACAATCTCTCCACAAAACCACTTGTAGCCCGCTCCGCTGGCGGTGCCCGGGGTGGCGGCACCCAGCTTACGGACTTCGGCCAGCAGGTGCTGAAGGGCTTCAACGCAATCCAGGAGCAGCATGCGGAATTTGTGGATCGCCTTGGGGAGCAGGTGCAGGCTTTGGACGACGTGGCGGATTTTCTAAATCTGGGTCAACTCAAGACCAGCGCCCGTAACCAATATCGTGGCCGCGTCAGCAAGCTGACCCGCGGCGCCGTCAATGCCGAGGTGGAACTGGCGCTGAGCGACAGTATCGCCCTGGTCGCCATTATCACCAATGACAGCGTCGAGCGCATGGAGTTGGCGGTGGGCAGTGAGGCCATAGCCCTAATCAAATCATCCTGGGTATTGCTAAGCCGGGATAGTGATTTAAAGACCAGCGCCCGCAACCAGCTCAGCGGCACGGTGAGCCAGATAACCGATGGTGAGGTGAATGCGGAAGTAACCCTGGATCTGGGCGACGGCAAAACTCTCACCGCTATGGTCACCAGCGCCAGCCTCGAAGAATTAGAACTGGAGGTAGGCGTGAGCGCCACGGCGCTGTTCAAGGCTTCCTCGATCATTTTGATGCGGGCCTGATCGCACCGCCTGCAGCATCATGTTTCTTGCAAAGGCGTCTTGTTACTGCCTAGAGCGTCTGTAAAAGCAGTTTAATTCTGCGTGGCTTAATGCAGCACCGCCACCGATTTAATTTGCGCCCATACCGGCCTGCCAGGACTCAGTTCCAGTTGCGCCACCGAGCGTCGAGAAATCCGGGCGACCAGACGCGCCTCTCCCACCACCAGCTGCACCAGTGCCATGGCAGGATCCGCATCCTCAGCAATGGCTGCCACTTCGGCCGGTAAGCGATTCAGAATACTACTGGCCTGATCGACTTCCAGTGACAGGCTGATATCCCGCGCCAGGGTACGCACCCGCACCTCCTGTCCCATGGCTTCACCACCATCCCTTAGCCAGAGCTTTCCACCCTCGAAGTCTACCCGGATCAGGTGCCACTCTTTGTCCCGCTCCGCCACCCTGCCCTCCACGATGGCGCCGGCCTCCTCACCCAATAGGCCCGGCACATCAATTCGGGACAGCACGTCGCTAATCGGGCCGCAGGCGCGGACTCTGCCCTGGGACAGGATCATCAGGTGATCTGCCAAGCGGGTAACCTCATCGAGGGCGTGGGTGACATAGATCATGGGTATTTTCAGCTCGGCCCGGATGCGATCAAGGTAAGGCAGGATCTCCTGCTTACGATTCTGATCAAGTGCCGCCAGCGGTTCATCCATCAGCAGCAACTCTGGCTTGATTAACAGCGCACGGGCGATTGCCACGCGCTGGCGCTCACCTCCAGAGAGTTGCTGTGGCCGCTGCCGCAATAAATCGCCCAGCCCCAACAACGCGATGACCTCCCGCATGTCATGCTCAGTAACTGGTACGACGGCACGCTTGCGGGCAAAGGCCAAATTGCCCGCCGCTGTCAGATGCTCGAACAGACTCGCTTCCTGAAACACATAGCCGATGGGGCGTCGATGGGCTGGCAGGGAGCTCTTTTCATCGTGCCAGGTCTCCCCTTTTACTTGAAGGTAGCCGGATTCGATATGCTGCAATCCAGCCAGGGCTCGGAGAAACGTGGTCTTGCCACAACCAGAGGCACCAAACACCACGGTCACACCGGAGGCTGGCAGACTCTCATCGAGCCGCAGTTCAAATGACTCAGACCCGGCTCCGTCCGACGACGCTGGCAGACGCACAGAAAAATCGGCAATGATGGGAGCGTTAGAATTTGTGACAGAGGACATGGTGATACCTCAGGCGCTGAAGCGCAGGCCAGCGTCACCGCGTCGCGCCGGGATGGAATACAACAGCAACAGCACCAGGAATGAAAACAGCACCATGCCCCCCGCCAGCCAGTGAGCCTGGCCATAGTCCAGCGCCTCCACGTGGTCGTAGATCTGCACGGACACCACCCGGGTCTGACCAGGAATATTGCCGCCGATCATCAACACCACGCCAAATTCCCCCAGGGTATGGGCAAAACCCAGTACCGAGGCGCTGAGGAAACCCGGCCGCGCCAGGGGCAGAACTACGTGCAGGAAGCGGTCCCAGGGGCCGGCCCGCAGAGTCGCTGCCATCTCCAGGGGACGCTCGCCGATACTGGCAAAGGCATTCTGTAGGGGTTGCACCACGAAAGGCATCGAATAACACACCGAGCCCACCACCAGACCCGAGAATGTAAAGGGCAGAGTGCCGAGGCCAAAGGATTGCGTTAAGCCACCAATAGGCCCGTTTGGCCCCATGGCAACCAGCAGGTAGAAGCCCAGCACTGTCGGGGGCAGCACCAGGGGCAGCGCCACGATTGCAGCAACTGCGCCTTTCAATCTGGAGCGGGTGCGTGCCAGCCACCACGCCAGGGGCGTGCCCGTCATTAGCAGGATCAATGTGGTGACGGCGGCAAGTTGCAGGCTCAAACTGATTGCCGCCCAGTCCGCTGCGCTAAATCCCATACATACCTCACCAGAAATCCAATTAACAATAGCGTTATATAGCAATTTATATAACGCTATTCAAGCACTGACTGTAAAAAAATCTATATTTTTCAGTAGGTAAGAAAAGGAATACGCCGATCGATGCTGCTGATGAGATCAAACCACAGCCAGATGTGCGCATAATCCCGTAAGCACTGAATCAAGAGTTGAGGTAGTCGCCAGCTATGAGCCGATTAGTCAAATCAGGCCTCCTCCGACAGTCTCAAGACAAAGACGTGATAAGCACCGGAATGATGGAAGACCTCGCGCATACGCACATCCACCATGAAATCTTGTCCATCCACGGTCTCCATCTTCGACTGGAACTCTTCGGCAGTGCCCAGCCCCCTACCCCAATAGTTGCTGGCGAACAGATCATCCATGTGAATTTTGCCCACCGCCTGTTCGCGACTGTAACCGAATACCTCCCTGGCCTTGGTGCTCCAGGATTGCAACAAGCCGACCGCATCAGACACCAGGATGATGTCCAAGGAATTATTTACGATGAACTCAAGATCCTGCTCCGACTGGGTTTTTTCAAGCAGCAGGTCTTCCACGGCAGCATTGGCAAACTCCAGTTCGTACAGCAACAGTGCGATCAGCATGACAGTGAAAGTCAGGTACTCGAGAAAATAAATAAAGTCGCTAATCAGTCCCGCCGGGATAGCCGGCAAGATCAGGCGAAATAGCAGCATCGAAAAACTGGCCAGAATCAGGAATAACCGACCCAGAGTAAAGCGTGAACCGGTTTGCAGGGCCCGCCAGAACAGCAAGGAGGTGAGGGCGAACAGAGGCAGCAAGCTCCAGTATTGTCCGACCACATCTTCCGGGAAGCCATTAAGCTGGGTATACACCAGGGACACCAACAGACCCACACCTTATACTGCGAAGGCACAATAAAAGAACCGCCTGACCCGGTCTGACACCATCAGCAGTGCCGCCACAAACATCAGGGTCGCCCCAAACTGAAACACCTGGAATAAAAGTTCCACGGTCATGGACTCGGGCATGGCCAACAGCATCAAGTCCGTGCCATAGCTCAGCAGTTGTAACGCTCCGGCAAAACAGCCAATTTTGAGATATTCGCGACTGCTGGTGCGGTAGCTCAGCCACAGCGCAGCCAGCACCATGAGATTAAACAGGAGCAAAAAGGTCATGGCCACGGCGATGATGATCAAGATGGCGTCTATGGAATTGCTTGCTGCTATGATTGCCCCCTAACGCAGGGTGTGCCCATTAAATGTCAGTTACTCTATATAGTATCGGTTACGCGACCAAGCCATTTACCAAATTCTTAGCTCAACTCCAGGGTTACGAAGTGGATGTGGTGGCAGACGTGCGCTCGGTGCCCTATAGCGCCGCCTTTCATGACTACCATCGCGAACCCCTACAGCGAGCGCTCAGGCAGCAGGGCATTAGCTATGTCTATCTAGGCAAGGAACTCGGTCCGCGCTCAACGAATCCCGCGCACTACGATGAAACGGGCCAGGTGCAATACGACCGATTGCAGCGCTCGAACAATTTTTTAGATGGCATCGAGCGCATCTGCACCGGGCTGGCTAAGGGACTCAACATTGCCCTGCTTTGCGCAGAAAAAGACCCGGCATTTTGTCACCGCAGTCTCCTGATTGGTCACCACCTGGCACGGGGTAATGTCCTGTCAGTGCAGCACATCCTATTTGACGGTGGATTGGAAACCCAAACTGAGCTGGAGCAGCGCCTGGTGTCACTGCACGAATTGGGGCAGGACCTATTCGCCGCAGCGGATGATCTGGCCGAGCTCGCTTACAAACGCCAGGTGCAGGCCAGTAGCTACCGCAGAACTTCCGATTCCTGAGGCCCATCTCCTGCCTGCATCCCTGGGCGTAGTTGTGAACCAATAAATAGGGTCTAGTCCTCTTCCTTAAGATCGCTGCGATAACGCGAGAACCAGGCCAGGATATTATCCACCTTGGCGATCTGGTGAGAAGGGCGTCCGGCGATGCCATGGGAAGCTTCCGGCACCCGTACCATAGCCGTGTCCACCTGCTGTAGCTTCAGCGCCTGATAATACTGCTCGGATTCCGCAATGGGGGTGCGGTGGTCAGCTTCACCAGTCAGCAATAAGGTAGGCGTGGTGACATTACCCACCAGGGACAAGGGTGAGCGCTGCCAGTAAGTATCAAAATCTTCCCAGGGCATATTCTCAAACCAGTAGCGGGTGACACCTTCCGGAATATCACTGTAAAGCGCATGGCTGATCCAGTTGATCACCGGCTTGGCTACCGCAGCGGCAGCGAAGCGATCCGTGTTACCCACGATCCAGGCCGTGAGCACCCCGCCACCGGAACCGCCGGTGACAAAGAGCTGGTCTTCATCGATGAATCCCATGTCGATAACGGCGTCTACCCCTGAAATCAGGTCATCATAGTCCTGGCTCGGATAGTTATGGTGGATCTCGTTGGCGAACTCGTAGCCGTAGCTGGTGGAGCCGCGGGGGTTGGTATACAGCACCACGTAGCCCGCTGCCGCATAGAGCTGCACCTCGGTAGAAAAGTAAGGCCCATAGGCGGTGAAAGGGCCGCCGTGGATTTCCAGCAGCAATGGGTAGTCTTCTTCCGCATCGAAGTCAGGTGGCGTCACCAGCCAGCCGTACACATCATGGTCGCCCACGGAAGAACGCCAGCTGATCTCTCGCACCTCTCCGAGGGTCTTGTGATCCAGCAGATCAGCGTTGAGATCAGTTAACCTGGCCGAGCTGCCACCGCGTCCAATCGCGACATCTGCCGGACGCTGCGCGTCGCCGGCTGAGTATGCGTAGGCGCCATTGTCGGCGACCGAATAGCTGCCGCTGGTATAGGGACGACTGATACCGACACTACCCATGTCCGATAGCAGGGGAGCTACGTTGCCTTCCATGTCCAGCGATGCCAGATTGCGCTTGCCGAAATCGTCATAGGAAATCAGTAGCTGGGAAGA
This sequence comes from uncultured Pseudomonadales bacterium, assembly GCA_938091935.1. Lineage (GTDB taxonomy): Bacteria > Pseudomonadota > Gammaproteobacteria > Pseudomonadales > Pseudohongiellaceae > UBA9145. The sequence goes on along the minus strand of CALKNV010000018.1, from coordinate 119,041 downwards.
GCTGCCGGCCCAGTCTACTGAGTCCACCGATCGATCCAGGTCATCGGTGAGGACGCTGACCTCGCCACTCTCTACATCCAGAATATTAACCTGGGTGTTGTGATAACCCATGCGCTCATCGTCATAGCCAAGGTAGGCGATGCGGCTGCCATCGGGTGAAAACGCCGGTGCGAAGTCAGGGCCGTCACGGCTTGTTAGTTGTGACATCTCACCACTGGCCAAACTGACCGACCACAGGTCGGTGTTCTGCTGGCGATATTGCCAGTCCTCGTTGCGATTGGCTGAGACCACAATCTCCTCCCCATCGGGAGACCAGCTCAGGCTGCCGCTATGGTTGTAGTCGCCGCTGGTAACTTGTCTGGGTGTACCCCCATCTGCCGGTAGCACGAATACATGGGTATATCCCACGTCGAGATAGCCGCGACCATCGGAACGATAGTTTAGCTGATCAATTACAGTGACACCTGGCGCCCAATCAGCACCTTCCGGTTTGGTCGGAGGCGTGGCCAACGTCATGCCCTCGCCTTTCACCAGAGCAGAAAACGCGATGTGCTTGCCGTCAGGCGACCAGCTCAGGCCGCGGGGCGAGTTTTCCAGGTTGCTCAACAGTGCAGTCTGCCCTGTATCCATCCAGCGCACATACAGTTCCGGGCCCCTGCCCTCAGCGCTGGACACATACGCCACACGGGAACCATCAGGTGCCCAGCGGGGGCTGGAATAGGAGTCAGCTCCGGACAACAGCGGTCGGTGATTCGTACCATCAGCATCCACAATCCAGATATTGGCCCGGGTAGAGTCGCTCATGATGTCATTGGTATTACGCACATAAACAACCTGGGATCCATCGGGTGAAATTTGCGGATCTGCGGCAATCTCCAGCTCGAATACATCGATGTTAAGGAAAGTATTCAGGTGATCAGCCGCGAAGGCGGGTGCACAGAACAAAAGGGTCAACAGGGCCAGGCGCAACATGGGGCAGTCTCCGGATAAGCAGGGTTGGATGGCGAAGCATAGGCAGAAATTCAGTGGATGTCTAAGGTTTGAATTTCCGCGATTGAAAAGTACCAGGCATGAAAAAGCCCAACGGGTGCAGCACCGGTTGGGCTCTTAAATTTCAGGCTGGCTGTGGTGAGACAGCTCGCCAGTTTGGCGACTAGTCGTCGTCGGAACCAGCTTCGGCTTCGACTTCCAGGCGGCGAGCGCCGGCCAACATGCCTGGCATGGCGTGATTCCCTTCGTGGCAGGCATATTCGTACATTTCACCGTCCATTTCATGAAAGCTCAGCTCTGCAGTCCAGGGCTGTACGTACAGGTTGTCGTCTTCAACCGTAAATTGATACACGATTTCAGTGTCTGAGTAGCGCTCAAAGCGCTCAATGATTCGACCCTCGGCAGTTATTGGCACTGAGCTCTCGGCCATTTGCTTGGGATTGATATTGACTGTTTCTACCACCAGCATGCCGTCTTCATACCACCCGACAGAATCACCCAACCACTGCTTCAGCACGGCGGGTCGTCGGTTCGCGCGGGCTTCCTCAGCGGAGCCGAAGAGAGGAATGATTCGGGCATCGTGGGCCATCTCAACGGTGATGATCACGTAATCATCGGACTGCACGATCTCATAGGTGCTGTTATACAGGGTGCCCATCATGCCGGGGCCAGCGGTGTTGCCAAAACCCAGCAGGCAACGCTCAGCCAGGGGAAATATCTCTGGCCCTTCGTCGGCACCAACGCCGGTCAGGTAACGCGCGCCATAGTTGCGCACATCCCAATCGGGCTTGGGCTGTTCCAGTCTTGGCACGCGGCCGTTTGGTGGATCAATGATATAGGAAGTGCGGTATTCGCCTTTCACGTAAGCCAGGGTTGAACCGGGATCGGTCCAGAACAGATTGTAGCCACGCAGACCAAAGTCCTGGGCGCCTGCCGGTGGTGCACCGGTTTCCGGATCAATAGCCGGGCCACTCTCTATGTTATCCGCGGAAATTCCGGCGAGACCCATATTGGCAACCATGGCCGCCGCTTGTTCCGCGGTTACCACCAGATCTTCAATACCGCGGGGGCGAGTCAACCCGGTGCGCGAGGCATTGGTCCAAGTGCCAGTCAATTCAGGGCGCTCCGCGCTCTGGGCAAAAACCGCGCCTGAGCAGGCCACGGACAGGCCTAAAATAGCGTAACACAGTGACAGCTTTTTGCTGTTAATCATGAAAAAACCCTCTATATTTCAAGCAGCTACGCTGCCCTTCCCTGTCACCAGCGACAGTTAAACCCCATTGTACTATTTCTAGCCAGGGCATTCCCCCCATTTTCGACTCTCTGCCGAGTGCTTTCGGCCCGCGTAAAGACATTGAATTGCCTCAGCTTATGGCGCTACCCTGCATGGCTTATGGAGTCATATATCCGCTCCCCCTATATAAACCCTGCTTTCCAATAACCCACTAACCCAATAACAATCACGAAAAACCGGAGAATAAACATGACTAGAGTGTTGCGCCGTGTAAGCAATATATTCCTGCTGAGCGTTACTGCCTTGAGCGCCACGATCATGGGCTTCACCAGTGGCACGACTCAGGCCGCCGAAGGCGAATGGATCACCCTGATCGACGGCACCGAGGGTATGGAGAATTTCAACACCGTCGGCGACGCTAACTGGACGGCCGAAATGGCCTCAATTCGCGCCACCGAGGGCAACGGTGCATCCTGGCTAGTGAGCAAGCAGAGCTATAGCAACTTTGAACTGCGAGTGGAATTCTGGGCTACCCACGATGCCAACAGTGGCGTCTATATGCGGTGCCAAAATCCGGAGCGGATTACCGACCGAGATTGCTACGAAGCCAACATCTACGACCAGCGCCCGGAAGCCGCCTATGGTACCGGCGGTATTGTCCATGTCGCGCCGGTATCAGAGCCATTACCCAAGGCCGGTGATCGCTGGAATATCTACAAGCTGATCATGGATGGTGATCATTTGATTGTGGAATTGAATGGCGAACGAACTGTGGATGTGCGCGATGACAAGTTGGCTAGTGGTCCCTTTGCACTGCAGTGGGCGCGCGGAGAGCTGCGCTTTCGCAAGGTGCAGATCCGGGAAATCTAGGTCCGGGAAACCCAGACTCGGCTAATTGCTTGGCGCGCTGAGCTGATCGATTAGCCGCTGCAGCGCAGCGGGCGCGTCTGCTTTTCGCGCCGCCAACTCCCGCAGATATTGCAGGGGGGATTCACCCTGCGGTATCCGGTAACGTTCGCCATCCTGCTGGGCAACCATCTCATCGCCTTCAATCAACAGACTGGCGCCGTGGGCTCCATAATAGGCGGACAGCCCGGTATCGACGATCAATACTTTGCCATCGAATCGCGGCAGAATCACCCCGGTGCCTGGCGTATGACCGAGCACGATATGGTCTACATCATAGAAAGCCAGCAGCGCATCGACATGAGCCAACTCCGTGGCCGCATCATTTTGCGCCAGACCGCGATACCACAGCGGTCCATCATCAGCTTCAGACAGCCCCGGCTCTTCTCCCAGGTTGCCCGCCAGTTCGTGACGAATCTGCTGGTTGATGTCCTCCAACGGCATTCCCAGCACGGCAGGACTCAGACCCGCGTGCAAAAACAGATAGCGGTCGATTTTCACCACCGCATTATGCTGTAACACCCAACTGCCAATTTCACCCGCCGGCGCCCAGGCCAGGCGATGTTCAACGTAGCCAAGGGGAAATCGCGCCTCAAACTCCTCGCGAAACTCAGGGCTAGCCTCAAATTCCGGGTCTTCTGACTGCCTTTGTTGCAGCACTTGCAGATAATAATTGTCGCGATATTGACGCGAACGGCTGCTGCGGAACGCTTCGTATTCGCCAGGGTGCACATAGCGTAAGTCACCCTGCATGTTCATGGCCTCGTGATTACCGATGAGGGCATGGACTTTGCCGCCATCTTCCTCAGCCTGTTGCTCAAGTTTTTGCAGTAACTCGACAATCTTGTCGGTGTCAGGGCCGCGATCAGGCAGGTCCCCGACCTGCACAAAGTGCGTCTCTCCGGCAATCCAGTTACGGCGTCGATTGATCAATTCCGCTTCCCGCAGAACCCTCACGAATTCATCGTAATCGCCATGAACGTCACCCACTGCCACAATGCGCTCGACGCCGCTGAATTCCGACTGGGCATGCAGAAATGGCGCCAGGCAGGCAATAAAAAGTAAGGAGATAATTCGAGAAAACTGATACATGGACTTGGTCAATCGGGACCTTCAGTCAGAAACACTGATCAGAGACACTGTTTAGCGACATTCTTCAGCGATATTACGTTCCAAATCCCGCGGATCGTTGAGGGTTTCAAAGAAGTCCTCCACAAAGCCGACGTTGCGCCGCTCCGTCACCATGGCTGTTACATCGTCTTCAATGGCTCGAAACCTCGCCACCGCCTCATTAAAAACCTCTGGCTCGACGCAAAAGCCCCGGTACAGTCGGGAGCGGTTGCTGCGCAACTTGAACTGCGGCAGTGGTTCCGGCGCATAGCTGGCATCGATGAATCCCGAGGCGTCAAAGTCATAGGGGATTGGGTAGTAGGTCCCATCGACAGTCAATAACTTGGAATTGTGACAGCACTCATCATCCGGCGGACCCTGCACTAGCGAGAAGTCGGTGTTACCCACGAAGTACATGAACAGGGATACCAATGCACCCTGCAATGGGTCCAGCGACGCTACTTCGATACGGTTAGCTTCCACTTCGGCCATTTGAAAACGGTCGGAAAGACGATTCTGGTGCTCTATGAAGAAGGCAGAGTGAGTCCGAGTGGAATCCTCTTCCTCACTATCCACGTAGGTCACCATGAGCTCTCTGGTATCAAAATTGAGCTCACTCAGCTGACTAAAAATTCTATAGGCTTGCAGCTCGCGCTGAATATAGCCCGCGTATCGGTCCTGGCGCCTACACTGTACAACCAGCTTCAAGCGATTCTGGTTTTCAAACAGTGTGCCCGGCAACTGACCTCGACGCAGGTCCACCCAAAGCTGAGAGTAACTGCAGTTTGAGGGATCAAGGCGCCAGTTGCCCCGCACCTCAAATCTGGCGTCCAGGGTGACGGTGCTCCCGTCGCCATCCACGTAACTCAGGCTGCCCTCGTATTCCTGCTCCTTGTCACGCTCGTCGTCAATGCGCTCGAACGGCCCGGTCAGGGTGATCACCAGGGGCTCCAAGGTCGCAAACAGCGGGTCTGGCTCTGCAATCTGGGCAGAGCTTGCAAAGCCCTGCAGGACCAGGCAAAGGAACAGGCCAAGCCGACTCAAGCCTGCGCAGCCTGCAAGCTTAAGCGCTGCTCCCTCATAGCCGACGCTATGTTGTACCGCTGATTTGATATTTAGCATGTCATCCAGTGTACCCCCGGCTTAAAACGGTAGCAATACACTTAAATATCGTGCTTCGCAGCTTCTGGCGATTTACATACACCGCAGAACTGATTAGCATCGGACCATGGCTTCAGATCCACACAATAACTTCTTGCAAAAATACATAGCTATCATCGACCGTAAGACAGGCGCCGTGCTGCTGCTGTGTCTGACGATTACCTATGTCTGCTACCTCTATGATTTCCATTACAATCTGAACGTGACCCTGTTCAGCATTGCTGTAATTTTCCCGCTAGTCTTTACCATCCGGGAAGCCTTCAAAAAACGTGACAGCGTGATCAAGCTGCTGAGTCGCTTCAAGTCCTCGCTTAATGCCACCTACTATTGCTTTGCCAACAACGACAAGCTCAGCGCTGAGAGCAAGCGCTTCGTAGCAGAACACCTGAATTCCGTATCGCGCATTTTTATGGATTCTCTACGGGGGGATCGATACGACCAGCAGGCCGTGCGAGATCAGCTTAATGAAGTCTTTGAATTCGTCAACGAGAACCGGGATGCGATCTCAAATGGCGTTTCCATGAAGATCATTCGCTTTCTAAAGGATGTGGATGAGAGCATTGAAAACACTGTGGGGCTGAAGATGCATGGCACGCCCATCAGCTTGCGGGCCTATTGCCTCGTCTTTATCTACGTCTTCCCGTTCGTGTTTATCCCTACCCTGGTTAATGATCTGGCTGCCAGTTCATCATTGGTGGTCTATTGCCTCGCAATGATCCACGGCTTCATCCTGATTTCGCTTTATAACGTGCAGGATGCGATGGAAGATCCATTCGACCAGGTTGGCCTGGACGACATCAAGTTGGAAGAGTTTCATTTCGAAAAGCGCGGCAAGCTATTCGACACGCCGCAGGGGCAGACCGCGCCTTAGCAGCAGCCATTCTTGAGTCATTGCGAAACTGCTGTCACGCCCGGCTAGCGAGCGCGCATCGCCACCCGTCGGTATTCGCGGTACTCCGGCACCCAGAAATTCCGCTCAATATGCCCCTTTAACTCCTCTTCGCTGGTTTGCAGGGCCCAACCTTCGGCCTGGGCAACCTTGCCGACGGCAAACGCTATCTTCTTACTGATATCGGTGAGCGAAGTAAGCGGAGGCAGAATCCCCACGGTTGGATCGGATGATTCAGGCACCAGTTCCGCAAGCGTCATGCTCGCCACCATCAGCATCTCATCGGTGATACGCGATGCCTTGACAGAGATTACGCCAAGACCGATGCCGGGAAAGATATAGCTGTTATTACACTGCGAAATCTCGAACTGGCGACCGTCGTATTCGACCGATCCAAACGGGCTTCCGGTAGCAACTATCGCCTCTCCCCGGGTCCACTCCATCACCTGGGCAGGATGAGCTTCCACCAAGCGTGAGGGATTACTTAGCGGGAATATGATTGGCATGGCGCACTGTGCATGCATGCCTTTGATAACGGTTTCAGTGAATAGTCCGGGAATGCCAGAGGCACCAATCAACGCTGTAGCCCTGGCGTTAACAACCACATCCAGCAGACCCGGATAGGGGTTGTCGCCGCTCAACTCCCAACCTGCAATCGCCGCCTTTGACTGTACCAGCCGCGCCTGAAAATCTGTCAGGCCCGGCGCGTCTTCTACCAGCAGGCCGTTTTTGTCGACCATATAAATCTGGCTGCGCGCAGTCGCTTCGTCCAGACCCTGGGTAACCATGGCGGCGATTATGAGTTCCGCGATACCGCTGCCAGCGGAGCCGGCACCGACAAAAACCAGGCGTTGATCGCGCAACAGCTCGCCCTTCTTTTTGCAGGCCGCGAGCAGGGAACCCAGAGTGATAGCGGCGGTGCCCTGAATATCATCATTAAAACAGCAAACCCGCTCGCGATGTCGCTGCAACAAGGGCATAGCATTGGGCTGGGCAAAGTCTTCAAACTGAATCATGACGCCGGGCCAGCGGGCCTGCACTGCGTCGATGAACTGGTCGACGAATGCATTGTATTCGTCCTTGCCGATGCGAGGGTGACGCATACCCATGTACATGGGATCTTCCAGCGCCTCTTGATTGTTGGTGCCAACGTCCAGCGCGACCGGCAAGGTGTAGGCAGGAGAAATACCACCGCAGGCGGTGTAGAGTGAGAGCTTGCCAATGGCGATACCCATACCGCCAATGCCCTGGTCGCCGAGTCCCAACACCCGCTCGCCGTCGGTGACTACCACAACCTTGACCTTATCCTTGGTTACGCTCCGGAGAATCTCATCCATGTATTCACGCTCGCCATAGGAGACGAAGATGCCACGAGCACTGCGGTAGATATCCGAGAATTCCTCACAGGCATCGCCGACTGTTGGGGTGTAAATAATCGGCAGCATTTCCACCAGGTGCTCAGATAACAGGCGGTAGAATAGCGTTTCGTTATTGTCCTGCACGGCGCGTAGGTAGATGTGCTTGTTGATAGGCTCATCAAAACTGCTGTACTGGTGATAACAGCGCTCCACTTGCTCATCAATGCTTTCGTAAACCGGTGGCAGCAAGCCAATCAAATTGAAGTTGCGCCGCTCTTCCGGCGAAAAAGCAGAGCCCTTGTTCAGCAATGGGGTTTCCAATAAGGAAGGGCCGGCGTAGGAGATATAAATTGGCTTGTTAGTAGACATTGAATTCCGGTAGACAGGGTTTTCTGAATTAGTTGTAACGGATAACGGCAGTATAGTTGGTTACGTTGATGAGAAAGCATAGTAATTCCGCCAGACAGGGCAGCGTGGCAATCCATTTCCTGACCGTAATTTTAACCCAGTCCAGTAATGTCGCGAAAATATAACGGCGATCCGGTAAGTTTTTTCGGGATGCTCCCCAGAGAATTGCCCATTGCATCTTCTATCCTCGCCGCATCGAGAACTGGTGTCGCAACGGCTGCGCCATGGGCCCAGCACAGCAAGAGATGTTCACCATCTGGGCGTTCAAACGCGAACTCGTAGAGACCATGCCGCTGGTTCCGCTGCTCGGGTAAACTGGCTTGCACAAAAGTTGAATCACCCAGAGTGAGCAGGAAGTGTTGAAGCGCAAGAAAAGCCGGGCGCTCGCGCAGTTCACCGCCATCATTCTTATCCACCAGGCCATAGCCTCTTGCGACCAAACGCCACCAGAACACTCGATCAACTAAACCTGAACAAAGGGCGAGCACAATATACCGCAGCATATAGTCGCTATAGCTTAATTCATCTACTCCGTTTTCTGACACCTCTCCCGGCTTGGCCAGCCGATACTCGAAAGGGGACGTAACCGGCGAGTAAATGGAAGTCCCAGAAATGGGCCAGTTCACTTCAGAAACGACGACCTTGCCATCCGGCACCTTAAGATAGCTGGCAATAGCCGACGCCAGCGCAAACTTGTCAACGGCATTAAATCCACTCTGGGGGTTTTCTGGCGCGCCGCGACGATCAACATATAAATGATGGGATATTGCAGCGACCGGCACCTGTTGCGGCCACTGCTGCATCGCAGCCAGCATGAACGGATACTCGAAATCGATGGTGGCTGGGCCGGTGATGTTCACCTCAGGATAGCGCTTGCCTAGCTCTATCAGCGGCGCATACATGCTCTTTAATTCCTCAAAATCCCAAATTCCCCACTTCACGCGATTGATGGCGTGACCGAATTCCACCGCGGCGATATGCTCATGGGTAAGTTCAAGCACTTCGTACACAAACTGGCACCAGGCACCTGGCTCCTGCAATGCCCGCCGGTCCTGTACCAGCGCAATCTTAACCTCGTGTCCGGTAGCAAAAAGTTGTTTCACCAGGTCAGCCTGCTCATGCCAGCGCGATCGCCCTTCGTGGTGACAGAATCTCAGCAAGATAGGCACTGTGCCCAGCTTATTCAAAAGCTGTAATTCAGTAACCTGCGATTTCCCATCCGGGTCCAGGGCGACTCCAAGCCTATCCTTGAGTTTTACCGGTGCTGAAAAGGCGCGCGCCTTGCTTGATCGATAGTACTTCCGCAATGACCAGACCGCGGCAACGGTAGATTTGAGCATGCGCCAACTGCGCCCACGTGGATAGAGTCGTACCCGCTCTTTACGCTCCAGCGCGGAAAAAGCCTGGTCGGACCTGTCGTCCCATATCCAGATATCACGCGGTGCCGGAAAAGCTCTCGCCTCAGGATGCAGTTTCTGTTCTCTGGCGAGGCGCGCTTCCCGAAACGGGTGTCGGAGCCTTCGTGTATTGGCCCGAATGCTAAATAAACCGACATAGCGACGATGCCAGGTCCTCAATGCCTTTGGCGCTGGCTTGCCCCAGTAAATATCCAGAAACATCTGCATCAGTTCAGAAGGCAAATTCAGACGGGATAGGTCCTGGCCGCGCTGACGCATACTGAGCTCAGGAAAGATTCGCCCACGATTGAGGTCGATTATTTGAGCACTACCTAAATCGCTTCCTTGCCCCTGAGGCAAGAGAATATTCTGATTGCCAAGGTCGTGATGTATGTATCCCGCGTCATGCATGCCGCGACACAACTCAGCGACCTGCGCGAGCATCGGCGCCAGTTCACTGCAGCTAGGTTTACGATTCAAGGTGTCGATAATCTGATCGTGAAAGCTGATCACCTGTTCTTCAAACAGGCTGATAAAATAGCTCTCCTCCAGCAGATTGCCGCGACGTCGCTCCAGAAAAGCCACAGGGGCGGGAGTCCCAATCTTATGGGTTTTAAGATGCTGTGCCGCTTCAAAGGATCGCTGCGCCTTGGTTTTTCGATAATGAATATCGACATAGTCTTTCCAGCGCTTTTGTTTACCAAAAGACTTTACCAGTACCGCAATTCTTCCATCCTGAAATGGCAGCGTTAGCCTGACATTCTGATTGCGACCGCCAGCAATCAGTTCAGCATCTGGCGCTTGAAGCAAGTCAGGTAACTGCGCGAGTGCCTGGCTGAGCTCCTCGCAGCGAAAGGCATTAATAATCACACCTTCATATTTACCCACCACGAATGCAGAACTGTCCTTAGCAGCATTGGCAGAAGAATTACTAATAACGGATTCATTCACGGCGCGAAACAGTGGCTCAGGCAACGCGCCGCATCAGCAGCGCACCTGCTCCGGCACACAGCAAGATTGGTGTTAGCACCGCCATGAGTGGACTGAAACCATAAATCAGGCTGACTGGCTCCATCATGCGCTGCACTGTAGTGAAGGCGAGACCGATACTGATTGCGATAAAAATGCGATAGCCCATGGTGGCCTCGCGCAGAGGACCGAACACGAACGAGACCGCCAGGATGACCAGCACCAGTGTTGAAAGCGGCTGCAGCAGCTTCTTCCAGAAGGCCAGGAAATAGACACCACTATCCAGGCCCTCCGATTCAAAGTATTGGGCAAATTGAAACAGGCCAGAGATGGATTGTTTATCCGGCTCGACCAGGAGCACGCTGAGCAACTCAGGCGACAAATCAGCCTCCCAGTCTTCCTGCAAATAATCACCCGTGATAATTGTCGAACCATTCATCAGACTCTGACTGACATTTAGCAGGCGCCAGTAGCCTCCCGTCTCAGTTCTCACATACTCTCCCGCCTCTGCAAAACTCGCAGACACCAGTTCACGCTGATCGTTAACGGTATAGCGACTTACCCCGATAAGCTCTTCACCGCCGGGGGCAATCGCATTGATATGGATATATTCATTGCCCACCTTACGCCAGGTGCCAGCCTCGGGATTGATTGAATCAGAACCACTCTGCTGAATCGCCTTATTTGAGTTGGCGATCTGCTCCAGGGGCGGCGAAACGAATTCGCCAAGCACCAATCCTATCAGCATCACCAGCAGCGTCGGTTTCAGCACCGCCGTCACAATCCGCCACTTGTGAATTCCCACGGACTGCATCACCACCAGCTCATTGTTGGAAGCCAGCACGCCAAGACCGATCAAAGCGCCGCCCAGAGCCGCATAAGGCATCAACTCGTAGATGCTGGTCGGGGTCGTCATAATGACATACAGCAATGCATTGCCTATGCTGTAATCCACACCGGACTCGCCCAATTCATCGATCAGCGAAAAAATCAGGTCCAGGGATACGGTAACGCCCAGGACCACCGCCATGGACAGCAGCACCGCTACTCGAACATGATTGTCCAACAGCTTCATGAGCCTGCTCCCAGCTTAAGCTTAAGCCCCTCGGGCCCGGCCCGGAATAGAATCACACCAAATGTGACAAACACCAGGTGCACCCACCAAAGACCTACAGCGGGATCGAGCTCGCCCTCAGCAATGCGATCGCGGCAGAATTCCAGGGAGATAAAATACGCCACATAAATCAGTGCAGCCGGGAACAGCTTGCTGTAGCGGCCCTGTCTGGGTTTTACCCTGCTCATCGGCACCGCAATCAGGGTAATCACAGGGATCAGCAGCAAGACTGAAATGCGCCACTGCAACTCTGCCTGGTGAGCAATATCAGGAGAACCAATTAAGGCCGAAGTGCCGAGCGTCGATTCTTCCAAAACCTCTTCGAATTCTTCTGGCGCAGGCAGCAAAATGGCCTGGGCATCAAACTGCCCAATGCTGAAATCCGCCGCGCCAGGTGTCCCATCGTACTGCAGCACGCTATCAAGACGCATAAACCGGGCGCCAGTTTCCTTATCGATCTCGGGCCTGGCGCTATCGGCTATGATAATTCGAGGTGGCTCACCCGAAGTTTGGCCAGAAGGCGTGAGTGCCACGAATACATTCTGCAACTCCCTGTCACCCTGCCTTCCCATGCCTACGCGCTCGGTATAGGTCACCCGCTCTCCACCTCCAAAAGTCTGAAACTGGCCAGCCACGATCAGGTCCACCTCGGTCAACTGACTCTGGCTGAGCTTGAGTTGCTCGCCGTTGCGAAGCCCTTCAGGTGCCAGATAGAAACTGATCCCGGCGACCAGCACCATAATGATGGAGGCAACGCCAAGGGAGTTGAGCAGTAAGCGTTTCTGGCTGAATCCCGAGCTCATGAGAATTACCATCTCGTTGTCCGCATACATGCGCCCGTAGGCGAGTATGATTGCCAGAAAGAGCGCGAGAGGTATGATGACTAACAGGAATTCCGGAATGCGATAAAGCATCAGCAAAAGCAGGATGTCTGGCGCTTTCTCGCCGGCGACAGCGTCACCCAGATACTGGATAAAGCGACCGGTTAGGGCCACCACCAATAGAACAGAAGTGACTACCGCAACAATTTGCAGAATTTGTTTTGACAGGTAACGGAAGATAATCAAGATCAGGCCTGCCGCTAGAATGGGTTTGTTTGTTGGTTGTTGCTGTCAGCGCTTGGAGCAAACTATTAGCACAAACTAATTTGGGATTAGCTTCAGGTCAAGCGCCCAGCTCAATGCTAAGCACTTCTCTGGCGCCATCAAAAGTGAGGCTGTAGATCCTGTCATCACGCTCGATATTGACCAGGTTTGATTGATCTGACCACACGTCCCGGAGCGCCATATTGACAATCGTCATGCTGGCGACATTCTCTACTACCGGAATTTCCTGGTATACCCAGAGGAATTGGCCGTCAATCTCCTCCCCCACGTAGTTAAGCGTCAATTCCTCGCGACTGCCATCACTATAGGTTACTTCAACTGAGAAGCGATTCATCACATAGCTACTAAAGAGTTGCCTGGATTCGCTGGATTCAGCCAGGGTCTGGCGCTCGCCAAAAATTACACCAGCTGCGTGCTCGGCATCGTGAATAAAGAAGCGATGCATGACTTCGATATTGCCCGTATTCTCATTGAACAGAATTCGGGTAACGGCATTCTTTTGCTGATGTGCGAGGCTAGTAGAATTGGCGATCAGACAGGCACAGACCGCCCATACCCAGAAGGCTGCCGAGCGCAGCCATCGGGTATTGGTGCCGGAGAGTGAGTTACTGCTCTGTATCCTCATCCTCATCCTTATCATCTGTATCCAGCTCAGTCTTGATGTCCTGCATGATATCGCGACCGACCAGACTGCCTCCGCCCTGGGACTTGAATGACTCAATTCGCGAGGGAATTATGCGGCGGGGATAATGGTTGTTCTCGATGTCCACATCAGCAGTCTCTTGGAGCGGGTCAACTGTCACACTGACAATTTCCTTCTCAGTGACCACAAGCTTCTTCACTGCTCTGGGAGAACGACGCCAAATTTCCGCAGGAATACGCATTTCCTCGCTGCTGCCATCGGCATAGTCGAACTGTAGAATGATAGGCATAACCAGACCACCCTGGTTTGAAAACTCCATTATGTAGTAACTGAGGTCTTCAGAAATTGCACGGTCCAGCACTTCACGCTCCCAGTCTTCCAACCCGTCCAGGAAGCTGTTATAGCGATTACGCTCAACATTGGTCACGGTGAACTGATCGTTGTCGTCATAGAAATCCCTGACGTCTGGATTACGCTCCACCCAGGTCAGCAAGCCTTCCGCACGATTGCGCTCGACGTAGAGGCTGGGCGGCAGGGATTTCTCAAACTCGCGCTGGCGCGCAAAGTCGATATCTGGATCTTCAGTATCCATTCGCATCTGGTAGACGCGATCGAGGGAGATATCTACGTGATCCGTTGTGTAGAACCAACCACGCCAGAACCAGTCCAGATCGATGCCGGAAGCTTCTTCCATGGTACGGAAGAAATCAGCCGGCGTCGGACGTTTGAATGCCCACAGTCTGGAGTATTCTTTGAATGCAAAGTCAAACAGCTCCCGACCCATGATGGTTTCACGCAAGATATTGATGGCTGTGGCGGGTTTGGAATAGGCATTCGGACCAAGACGCAGCACGCTGTCAGACTGGGTCATCACCGGCACCTGATTTTGGGATTCCATATAATCAGTGATGTAGCGCGGCTCAACTCCCCAGGGAATTTCTGCATCCCATTCACGTCCAGCAACAGAATCCAGGTAGCTGTTGAGCCCTTCATCCATCCAGGTCCACTGCCGCTCATCAGAATTTACGATCATGGGGAAATAGAAATGTCCAATCTCATGAATCACGACACCGATCAGAAATCGCTTTTCCGCCAGGGAGTAAGTCCGAGAACCGTCATCCTGCAACTCCGTGCGTGGGCCATTGAAGGTAATCATGGGGTATTCCATACCGCCAACGAAGCCCACGTTCACAGACTGGGCTGTGGGATAGGGATAATCGAACGAAAATCGGGTATAGACATCCAGAGTGTGAATAACCACCTCGGTGGAATACTCTGACCACAGGGAACCACCCTCTTTCGGGTAGAACGACATGGCCATGACCAACTCCTGATCGGCACCCGGTTGCGTGTGGCCCTTGGCATCCCAGATAAATTTGCGAGAGGAGGACCAGGCAAAATCGCGGACGTTCTCAGCGGCAAAGCGCCAGGTCGCAGTCTGGTTGCTACCCTCCGCCTCGTTTTCCAGCGCCTCTTCCGGCGTCACAATGTAAACCGGTCGTTGCGCCGATTCTGCCTCTCTCAGTCGATCACGCTGTTCACGAGTGAGCACGTCATTGGGGTTTTGTAGTTCACCGGTCGCTGACACAATGTGATCAGCCGGCACAGTCATGGAAACCTCGTAATCACCAAACTCCAGCGTGAATTCACCAGAGCCAAGGAATTCCTTATTGGTCCAGCCCTCGTAATCTGTGTAAGCCACCAGGCGGGGAAACCACTGTGCCAGGGCAAAGATATAGTTGCCGCCTTCACGCTCGTCATCCGGAAAGTGCTCATAACCCGCACGCGGGCGCAGCACATCACCGTTAACAATGTTGTATTCAAAATCAATTCGCAGCTCGACCTCATCACCGGACTCCAGCGGCTCAGCTAAATCGACTCGCATCAGGGTACCCACGACTGTGTGGAGCAATGCGTTTTCGCGACTGTCAGAAACGGCGTTGATGCGATGACCAAGATCAGCATCCGACTGATACTGCAGACTGCGCAGTTGACCCAGACTGATGCGCGCCGGATCGTTGCTGTCGGCATCCGGGCTACTGCCGTTAAAGGTGCCACTCATTGCCGCCATAGAATCGGAGCGGAAGCGATTCTGGTCTAGCTGGAACCAAAGATAGGTCAAGGTGTCAGGAGAATTGTTGCGGTAGGTTATGAGTTCCGTGGCGGAAAGGCGCTGATTGTCCTCATCCAGAGTCGCGTCGATGTTGTAATCAACTTCCTGCTGCCAGTATTCATGACCCGGCGCACCGCCAGCGTTGCGATAGATATTCGCCGTGGGCAATACTTCATCCAACTGGCGGAACTTGTCTTCGAATGAGCCTTTGGTTTGCTGAATACCCTGAGCGTGTAGACCAATAGCCCACAGCATAGACATGGCGATCAGGGTGATTCGATAAATGTTAGTCATTACTGACATTCTCCTGACTAATCGGGAAAAAAAAGAAGCGGGATGATACTCTTTTTTGCAGTTTGGTGCTGCGCTAAGTAGGTACCAGAACCGGATTTCCATCGAAAATTTCGGCAGATAGACGCAAACTAGGACCCAGCAAAGTCTCTGAACCTATGCGCACCAATGCTGCAACCGCTTATCCGCCGCAGCTGCAAGTTTTTGCAGCCGTTGAAGCTGGCGAAACGACGCAGTTCGGGGAAGAAACTACGGTAGAAACTCTCCCTGTCCCCCGACTGAGCGTCCAACTGCAGGTGCAGGAGTTGCAGAGTGCCGCTGGCGCGATCAGCCTTGGCATCGAGTCTGCCAACCAGGCGATTACGGCACAGCAGTGGAAGGCAGAAATAGCCGAATTTCCGGTTTTCTTTCCGCACATAGCATTCGATTTGATAGTCAAAATCAAACAGTTCCAGGGTACGCCGTCGCTGGATAATCGCGTTATCGAATGGAGACAGGATTCTGAATCCGGCCCGGGGTAATGTCTGACCCGCCAACTCCAACAGATCCGGTTGGCAGTAGTAGAGCCTGTCACTCACCATGACGGGCATCACCTCATCCGCCTCTGCCATCTCAAGCAGCGCCTGCTTTACCGCAGCGCCCATACCCTTGCGCAAGTAAGCGATCTCCTTGGCAGCGCCAAAACCATGGGCCTGCAGATGACTGTTAATCAAATAACGCGCAAACTCTGACGAGTTAGGCGTGGATGTGTCCACCCAGTCCGGCAAAACCCGCTCTCGCAGGTCGTAGACTTTTTGGAAGCCGCGGCGAAAGGGAATCATCAGCTCCCCTTCCATAAATAGCTGCTCCAGGGCCCGCTTCGACGGTGAACGGGACCACATCGATTGCTGCTCCGGTTTGTCCTGGAAATCCTTTGAGCTCAGTGGACCTTCATCCTGAATCCGCCCCAATACTTTCGCGGTTTCCTGTTTGTCTTTTTTGTACCAGTGCACTTCTCCAGCGGCTACTCGCTGCATCAGCGGCAGCGCATAGCGATAGCTCTCCATTGGCAACAGCGATAGGGCGTGGGACCAATGTTCAAACAACTCGCCCTCCACCTGCAGCTGTTCGATATGACTGGGCCGAAATGCCAGCAGGCGATTCCACAGAGTATGCTCATGAGCGCGGGCGACGACAGTTAGAGTATCCAACTGCACATAACCAAGCTGCTTGATGGCCGCGAGGGTTGCCGACGGCCCACGCCCAAAACCACAGCGAGTCAACAATGCCTGCCGATGCAGACAAAGCTTGCGGGCATCTTTAATGTCAATATGGGTAGGGTTCAACTGAAGCGCCTCAATAACCGGCAAGATATCGCACACAGATTAGCGCGATGGGCACTGCGAGCAAAAGGTATATTAGATAATCGAGCTCGGTGCGCTCAGGAGTTGATCTTGGCGGTGGTCTTTTTGGCACTGAGATGACCCACATCCGTACCCGCTATCATCTAAATAACATGCTCACAGATGTTCTTGGCATATATAGTCAGCTTAGTAATTTTCGCCAAATTGCGGCGATAGCGGCCAGCCAGAGTGACCAGTCGAACCATTTTCCGCCGAGCAAACCAGGCGGACAGGCAGCCAAACCCGCTAGACACAAGGCTCCCAGAGCATCCCGAAGGATTTGGCTGAATCTGGCGCAATTGTTGCAGAATAGTCATCAATAGCGATTTCCCTGCGTGGCCGGCGTCTGGCCAACGCGTGAGAATTACCTGAGTTAACGGATAATTGTGAAGAGGTCCAGCAAAGTGAATTCTGAATCCAGGATTGATCCAGATGAGGCTGAGAATATTGAAACTGCAGCGAGTCTAGAAAGCGAGAGCCCGAACATGTCAGACGAAAACAATGTCAAGGAAGAGCGCCCGAGCGCTGAACAGTCACGCCGCTATAGCAGTGAAGAAGTCGCGGATATCATTCGCATCAGCCTGCGGGATGAAGCGCGCCGCGCTGACGACACCGTCGATTACAAAGAACTCCTGGCGATTGCTGCCGAAATGGGCGTGGACAAAGATCAGATTACTCGCGCGGTTCACCTGCTCGAAGAAGAGCAACTGGCCCACGACAAAGAATCTGAGCTTTGGGTGCGCTTCAAGACCCACGGCTTCCTCTTCATCGCAGTCAATCTTCTCTGCGTCACTATCAATGTGTTGGGCAATTCCAGCACATTCTGGTCCATGTATGTATTGTTTGGCTGGGGCTTGTTCCTACTCGGACACTACGCAGGTCTGCGTTATGCGCCGCAGTTTGTAGAGATGGCTATGGACCGAACCCGGCAGTTGGCCAATAACCATTACCAGGCTATGTTCGAAGACGATGCCAATATTGGATTCACCAGCAGCGATTCGACCGGCATGTCGGAAACCCAGGGGCTGATTTCACTAGAGGGCGATAAACTGATCCTCGAATACCAGACTATGGATGCCTTCCTTGGTCTATTGAAGTCCAGCATCAAAGTCGTGGAAATACCCATTCACGATTTAAGCAACATTCGCCTCGAGCAGCGCTTGTGGAATGCCGAGCTGGTACTGCAGGGCAAGAATATGCGGGTATTCAAGAACGCTCTTGGCAGC
The DNA here is from genome assembly GCA_938091935.1 of uncultured Pseudomonadales bacterium. GTDB lineage: Bacteria > Pseudomonadota > Gammaproteobacteria > Pseudomonadales > Pseudohongiellaceae > UBA9145. The sequence goes on along the minus strand of CALKNV010000018.1, from coordinate 100,744 downwards.
AGTGCAGGTAAGCTCAGGTTGCGAATAAACCGGCCGTCTGCACGGGCAGCCGCGGGGCTGGTGCAGACGGCCAGAGAAAAACTGGAAAGCAACGCTTAGCTCGCTTACTCGGCCTTGTGCAGGTGGACATCCATCTGCGGGAATGGAATTCCGAGACCTTCCTTCTCGAAGTTGCGATAAACCTTCTCATTCATATCGAAGAAGACTCCCCAATAGTCTGGCGAGTTAACCCAGACTCGTACCACGATATTTACTGATGAGTCAGCAAGAGCAGACAGAGCCATGAACGGTTCAGGGTCCTTGAGAATGCGTTCATCCTCTCCAATGAAACCCTCAATTACTTCATAGGCTTTATCCAGATCATCACCATAGGCAATACCAAAGGCCCAATCGACTCGGCGGGTTTCTTGTGTAGAGAAGTTGATTAGAGATCCAGTTGCCAACGGGCCATTAGGTATTAACACCGTCTTGTTATCCGGTGTCGTTAGTATGGAGGTAAAAATCTGAATCTCTTTGACCGAACCAACATAGCCCTGGGCTTCGATTACATCTCCAACTTTATAGGGCTTAAACAGCAGGATCATGACACCACCGGCGAAGTTCTGCAGAGTGCCGGACAATGCCATACCTACGGCTAGGCCTGCGGCACCCAAAATGGCAATGAATGAAGTCATCTCTACACCCAGCATGCCAATCGCTGTGATGTAGACCATAATCTTAAGAAGGATGGAAACCAGGCTGCGCATAAAACTCGTGAGTGACGGATCCGTGTTGCTTTGGTCCAGCACTTTGCCGATCACTTTGACCACGATACCAACAATATAAAGCCCGACGATAAGCGCGACGACTGCAGACACCACCCTGATGCCGTAGGTAATCGCAAGTGAAGTTAAGGCTGCTGTATCAAATTCCATGAAGATCTCCTGCTTTTAATTTTTATTTTTAATCGTATTACTTGCTTGTCATTTAAGCGCCCGCTACCAACCGACGCCTAGTGATTCATTTGAAAGCGCGCCTCCAGGTTGAAGGCATTTTTGTCAGCGGCTTTAGCCAGTTTCGTGACATCTTTGCCGAGTAGTCTAAGAGATAGCCGCTTCAGGCGCGAATTCTCCCGGAACTCGTTCTGCAGCATACCGTTCTGAAAAACATCACAGAAACCGGCTTCTTCCCTCAGATAAAAATGATTCTTCAAATGGCCTTCCTGTCGAAAACCAAGAGCAAGGGTGCTGGCCTGAGCGCGAGGGTTGCTACCATATACATAAGTGACCAGCTTGTTAAGCCTTTGGTGGTTGAATGCGAAATCGAATACCAACAGATAGGCTTCGACGCCAATGCCGATCTTCACCTCGTCCGGGTCAAAAATACCAATCAGGAACTCAGCTCGAAACTGCGAGGGCTCCAAGGCAGTAAGACCAGCAAAACCGATTGGAACCCCGAGCCCCTCCAAATTTCTGATAATTACCCACTTGATTTTACCAACTCGCGCCGGAGGTTGCTGGTAGTCAAAAGCAAGTCTCTGCTCCAACTCTTCACGTTTGACATGTCGATTCTTATTCCGGCGATAGGCATTCCAAAAACCAACATTTTCATAGGCAGATAGCAGCAGGTCGACATGGGTAGGACCCAATCGTTCAAGACTCAAATGCTTCCCAAGCAGAGGTTGATTTCAGGCAGCAACTGCGTGGGCTTCATGATTCAGGCTGCACTTTTCAATACCGTGGATAGTCCAATACGACCAAACAAATCCTAACGCTCAATAGTATAGAGACCATTAACCTGATTCAGCTCATTGATCTGGTCCAGCAAGTCGAATCCTCCAACAAAGGCTTCGCCACCGACACCGGTAAACACGCCGCCCAGGTCTGCCTGGATAGAATCACTGACGATGGCACCGCTTTCCAGCAAGGTGCCGTGTGTCATGTTCAGATCCACCACACCCTGATGCACGGATCCAGCAAAACCCAGGTTCCAAACCTGACTGTCCGCCACCTGAACCTGGAGCGCACCCGCACTAATCGCACCGGTATCAAAATCAATGTCCATGCCCGCCACCTGGTTTGTCACATCGCCTGCGCTGCCTGAACCAATAAACTCAGATGCCGCCGAACTCGAGTAAGTGGCGCTGCCCTGCAAGTTAGCCACCGGCGTCGGACTGACGCTGGCAATGAAACCCTGGGTGCTGACACTGGTCGTGGTATCGCGCAATTCCAGGGGTTGTAAAATCAGACCTTGGGGCGTCAGATTCACGTCGGTCGCGATAGCAAAATCAAAATCAGCGCCGAGCCCTAGATCCAGCACACCGCCATTGTTAGATAGCCTGGTACCACCATCATAAACACCGGTGTAAAGCGCATCCGTGATAATAGCCTCGTGGTCGGTGCCGCGGATTCCGATCGAGGCATAAGGTGTTTGTACGTTGTAGAAATTGGTATTTTGGTTGCCAATGGCGCCAGTAATGGTGCGAAAGCCACCTTAAATGAGGCTCATAGTGGAGATGTCATTACCCGGATTATTCTCTTAGCTGTAGGCAAGAATCTGGAACCCCGTAGATTCCTTAAGCGCGATAATGGCATCGTCGCTCATACGAATTTGGGCGAAAGCATCTGCACCGGTAGTGATGGTATCCCCCACCCTTACCTCTGCGCGACGATTCAATGGTCTTGAGCTGCCCGTCGCATCAACGGCGCTGACCTGGCCCCGAGTCGCTACCACACGCCCAGCGACCACATGCTCCTGGATAAGGGCAGCAGGAGAATAAAGCCCAATACAAAGGTAAAGAAAGTAGTAGCAAAGCCGGTTTGTTATTGTTTGCAACGAATTTGTCATTGATCGACGCCTTTGTCTTATTATTTTCAGCTGTTGAAGGATAGAATGCGGCTGGATTCCAATCTAGCACGACTCAAGAAACTTTCCCGTAGCGGAAATAATACCAATATTTACAGTGGCTTACCCTTTCCCGATAGGCCCTGGAGCAGTTTATGACGGGCAAGCCCATCGACAAAGTTCTCATAGCCAACCGCGGCGAAATCGCCCTGCGTCTCGTGCGCGCCTGCGCCGAGGCGAATATCCGATCGGTTGCGGTATACACAGAACCTGATCGCTATGGACTGTTCGTTAAACGCGCAAACGAAGCTTACTCCCTGGGCAGCGACCCACTTGCTGGCTATCTGGACCCTCTGCGAATTGTAAACCTGGCCGTGGAGACAGGCTGTGATGCAATTCACCCTGGCTACGGTTTTCTCTCAGAAAACCCCGAACTTGCCCGGCTCTGTGAGGAGAAAGGCATTATCTTTATTGGCCCCAGTGCTGAAGTGATCAAGCGGATGGGAGACAAGACCCAGGCTCGACTGGCAATGACTGCTGCGGGCGTGCCAGTAACTCCCGGATCGAAGGGAAATCTTGCCGATCTCGATGAAGCGCTCGCGGAAGCAGAACGCATCGGCTACCCGGTCATGGTGAAGGCGACGTCCGGCGGAGGCGGTCGCGGAATCCGCCGCTGTGATGATGCCGCGGACCTGAAGAAGCAGTTCCCGCGCGTAATCTCCGAAGCCACCAAGGCCTTTGGCTCTGCCGAAGTGTTCATGGAAAAATGCATCGTTAACCCCAAACACATCGAAGTCCAGGTGCTGGCTGACGCCCATGGCAAGTTCATACACCTGTTCGAGCGAGACTGTTCAATTCAGCGCCGCAACCAGAAACTCATAGAAATCGCCCCGAGTCCGCAGATCGATGATGAGTTGCGAAATCGGCTGGGCGAACTTGCAGTAAAGGCTGCTGCGGCTGTGGGTTATGTCAGCGCCGGTACTGTGGAATTTCTTTTAGCCGGCAACGATGTGTATTTCATGGAAATGAATACCCGCATCCAGGTGGAGCACACTATCACCGAGCAGATCACCGGCATTGATATTGTGCAAGAACAGCTTCGCATCGCTGCGGGTGAAGCACTTGGCTATGGCCAGGAAGACGTCAGCTATCGTGGCTTCGCCATGCAGCTCCGAATCAACGCCGAAGATCCAAAGAATGACTTTCTACCTAGCTTTGGACGCATCACCCATTACTACGCACCAGGTGGGCCTGGGGTAAGAGTCGACACCGCCATCTACACGGGTTATGAAATTCCACCCTATTTCGACTCCATGTGCTTAAAGCTAGTGGTTTGGGCACTAAATTGGGAGCAGGTGGTCAGTCGTGCCCAGCGCGCCATTGATGACATGCGTTTGCATGGCATTCGCACTACAGCGAACTATTATCAACAAATTCTCAAACACCCGGATTTTCGCAACAAAGACTTCGACACTAGCTTTGTCGCATGCCATCCGGAGTTATCTCGCTATTCAGACAAGCGACATCCCAGCGACGTGGCGCTAGCGCTATCCGCAGCTATCGCCGCCTACGCTGGCTGGTAAGAACACAAGGATAAGACTAATGAGTGACACCCGCCCCATTGAAGTGACAGAAGTGATTTTGCGAGACGCACATCAGTCACTCATCGCCACACGCATGCGCACGGAAGATATGCTACCAATCTGCGAAAAACTGGATGCGATGGGCTTCTGGTCCCTGGAAGTGTGGGGTGGAGCCACCTTCGATGCCTGTATTCGCTTCCTTAAAGAAGACCCCTGGTTGCGGTTGCAGCAACTGCGGAAGGCGCTTCCCAATACCCGACTGCAGATGCTGCTGCGCGGACAAAACCTGTTGGGTTATCGCCACTACGCGGACGACGTTGTCGCAGCCTTTGTTGAGAAGTCCGCAGAGAACGGCATCGATGTTTTCCGTGTATTCGATGCACTTAATGATCTGCGCAATATCGAAACTGCGATGAAAGCGGTCAAGCGCAGCGGCAAACATGCCCAGGGCACGATCTGTTTTACCACCAGCCCGGTCCACACGGCTGATCTGTTTGTCGAGCAGGCCCGGCAACTGCAGAACATGGGCGCGGACTCTATTGCCATCAAGGATATGGCGGGCCTATTGACCCCTTACGGTACTTACGAACTGGTCAAGGCAATCAAGGACAAAGTGCCTTTGCCGCTGGCGATTCATAGCCATGCCACTTCCGGGCTCGCGCCGCTATGCCAATTGAAAGCCATCGAGGCCGGGGTAGATCGCATCGACACCGCAATCTCCTCTTTTGCCGGTGGCACTTCTCATCCCGCAACTGAGTTTCAAGTCGCTGCGCTACAGGGCACGAAGTACGACACTGGACTCGCGCTCGACCCCCTAATGGAGATCAGCGACTATTTCCGAGAGGTTCGAAAAAAGTACCACCAGTTTGAAAGTGAATTTACCCGTGAGGACATTTCGGTACAGATCAATCAGGTACCAGGCGGCATGATGTCTAACCTGGCAAACCAGCTAAAAGATCAAAATGCCCTCGATCGTATTCGGGATGTATTCGACGAAATCCCGCGGGTCAGGAAAGATCTTGGCTATCCTCCCCTGGTCACACCCACCTCGCAGATTGTCGGTACTCAGGCCGTCTACAACGTGTTAGCTGGAGAGCGCTACAAGACTATAACCAATGAAGTGAAACGTTATCTGCAGGGTGGCTATGGTCAACCCCCGGCAGCGGTGAACGAAGCGGTTCGCAAGCAGGCTATTGGCAACGATAGCTACAGCGAGGAACGCCCGGCCGATGCTTTGGCACCCGAGATGGATAAGCTGCGCCAAGACATTGGTGATTTAGCTGAGTCTGCAGAAGACGTGCTGACTTTTGCCATGTTTCCCGACCTGGGCCGGGAGTATTTGGAGCAGCGGCGTGCAGGTACTTTGCAGTCCGAACCCTTATTGCCTATCGATGCCGGCGGCCGACCTTCAAGCACTACCGCAACGGAGTTTAAAGTGGATGTCCACGGCGAAACCTATGAGGTAGCCATCACTGGTGTGGGTGATTCTGGCGGCGGCCGCCGCAAACTCTATGTCTCACTGGATGGCATGCCGGAAGAAGTCATCTTCGAGCCCCTGAATGAATACGTGGCTGAAGATGGAGGCAAACGCAAACAGGCCAGCGAACCTGGACACGTGACTGCCGCGATGCCGGGTAATGTGGTTGAGGTGCTAATCAATGAAGGGGACCAGGTTGAAGCAGGTCAAGCGGTGCTGGTGACCGAGGCCATGAAGATGGAGTCTGAAATCAATGCCAATATTGCTGGCACAGTTACTCTGGTTAACGTCGCCAAGGGCGACCGCGTCACGCCAGGTGATGTACTCATGGAAATCAAATAGCCGTGACTAGTCTTCGACGCTGAACAAAAAAAGCCCGCTGCTTAGCGGGCTTTTTTTGTTTACGCGACCAGTTAAGGTTTTGGCTCACGCTTTCTACGAAGGCTTGAGACTAGCGCTTTTCGTATTTGGTGAAAGCACCACCTGCCCAGCTTAGTGAGTTGGGACCCTCGGCAGCATAGACATTACCATCAGCATCCACTGCGACTCCTTCGCCTGCTGTACCCTGGCCAACCCTGTCAGGTCGATCGAAAGGCTGGATAAAACCAACAATTACATCTTCATCAACCGGTCCGATGCGGACGCCATTGCGCCATCCCACATGGTTAGTCGGGCTGGATTCTGAATCAATGGCGTACACCATGGCATCATCGGTAATAAACAGACCGCTGATGCGTCCATAGGCATAGCGTGAATCCAGGTAGTTGCCTTGCTGGTCAAAAATTTCGATGCGATGGTTACCGCGGTCCGCAACCCAAAGTCTGCCGTAAGCATCGAACTCCATGGCGTGCGGTGTACGGAACTCCCCATGGCGCACACCAATCTCACCCCACTGCTTGATAAAGGAACCGTCCGGCGCAAATTTCATGATGCGGGCGGTATTGCCGGCAGCTCGGCCTTCTTCCATGGCCTGGTTGCTGGTCATGCCCTGACCATTGTGGCCGTCAGAGACATAGATACTGCCATCTGGTCCGACAATCACGTCATTAGGTTGGTTGAAGGTATCTGGCCCAGTCCCGGTTTGACCAGGAGTTCCAAGACTCATCAATAAATCGCCATCGGCACTGAACTGATGGACCTGGTGGCCCTTGCTGCCATCGGCACTGGCCGCAAAATCTGTGACCCACACTGTGCCATCGGCAGCGGCGTGGATACCATGGGGCGTTTGCATGAGGCCGCCGCCAAAGTTCGCCATGACCTCACCGGTGTGACGATTGAATTTGAAAATAGGGTCTACCGGGTTTGTGTCGCAGTTGACCGGCACACCGCCGCCGAAACTGCTGGCGCCACAGCGTTCATAGGCCCAGATATGCCCATCATTGGGATCAATATCGATACCGGCGGTCGAACCCCAGTTGCGGCCAGCAGGGAGATCTCCCCAGTTGGGAATGACAACAGGGTTCGGATTGGGCAAACCCTCGCCGGTGATGAAATCGGTGTCGTCAGAGATGGCGCCACTGGATGCAGCAAGCGCAGCACAGACTGACAAAGATGTGAAAAGAACGCGGGATGACGGCATGTCAATACCTCCTTATTGTTGTTCTGCAGCCAAGTCTACAACAGCCTCGCGAGGCTCACACCTGTTATTCTCTGCTTTCTAGGATGTTCAGGCTGCACTTGCAGGGCCACGCAAGACCTGCGCATGTCACAGGGTTAGAATAGCGTCGATCACCACAACGGCAATTAGATCAAGGAGCAACGCAATGATATTTAGCCTGGGAGAGGACGCAGTCGAAATAACCGGGGAAGACTATTTCGTCGCGGATAACGCCACTGTTGTTGGCAAGGTCCGCCTGGAAAACAATGCCAGCGTCTGGTTCAACGCCGTGATTCGCGGTGATAACGATCTCATCAGCGTCGGCGAAAACTCCAATATCCAGGATGGCTCAGTCCTGCACACCGATCCAGGTGTCCCACTCACTATTGGAAAAAACGTCACCGTGGGCCACAAGGTTATGCTGCACGGCTGCAGTATTGGCGATAACTCACTGATAGGAATTAACTCCGTGATCCTGAACGGCGCCAAGATCGGTAAAAACTGCCTGATAGGCGCCAACAGCCTGATTACTGAGGGTAAGGAAATACCTGATGGCTCACTTGTAATGGGTTCGCCCGCCAAAGTGATCAAGCCCTTGAGCGAGGATCAACAGGCACGCCTGATTCTGAGCGCAGAGACTTACGTCAAAAACTTTAAACGCTTCAAGGCAGAAATGAAGGCAGACCCTCGTAGCTAAAAACAACCACGATTTACCCAACTCTGGAGATTCTCCAAATGACTCGCGCCTCTTTCTTATTACCGCTTATGCTCCCGCTGCTCTCCTGTCAGGTCGACTATAACCTCGACATTTCATTTGGTGAGGATAGTGAGAGTTTTATCTCAGCCTTAAATCCTATTCATGCCAGCAATTTCAGCATCGACCAGATGGAGTTGGACAATATCAGGCGTGAAATGCAGCGGGCAGTGGATAGCGGGCATATCTCTGGTGCACTGCTATTAGTGGGAAATAGCGACGGCGCAGGCGTCCTTGAGACAGTAGGCACCCAGACCGCGAAAGGTGAGACACCCGTAAATAAAGATACGATCTTTCGTATTTATTCTATGACCAAGCCGGTTATCAGCGTAGCTGCCATGACGCTGGTTGAGGATGGCATGCTAGGGCTGGATGATCCGGTCAGTAACTACATCCCCAGCTTTGCCGACCTCCAGGTTATTGACAGTGAATCCGGCACCAGCAGCCCAGCCGAAAATGTCATGACAATTCGCCATCTGCTCATGCACCAATCAGGCATTGTGCAGCAGCCATTTGCCATGAACACCCCGCTCGGTCCTATGTACCGCGACAGCTTTCCTGACGTGCTGACAAGACCGGATCAGGACGCTGTCGATGCGGACTTTATGGAGGCATTCAATTCCATCACCGCTCAGGAACTCGCAACTCGTATCGGACGCCTGCCGGTTCTGTTCGAGCCCGGAACAGCCTGGCACTACGGCCACTCCACCGATGTGCTGGGCGCTGTATTGGAAGTTGCCGCTGGGCAGTCTCTGGATAGGGTCTTACAGGAGCGCATCTTTGATCCGCTGGAGATGCGCGATACCAGCTTCTGGGTGGCGCAGCCCAACGCTTTCCGTATTGCCGAGCCCATCTATGGCCCCATGACCGACAACACCAAACCAAGAGCCATGTTGGCGGGTGGCCACGGGCTCAATTCCACAACCGAGGACTACGCCCGATTCGCACTCATGCTCCTGAATGGCGGCAGTTTCAGGGGAGAGCGTATCCTGTCAGAGTCGAGCCTGAACATGATGCGCGAAGGCACTTTGGGAACAGACGTGTCTCGCGAATATTTTTTCTATGGCGACGCCGGTGACTGGGGCCTGGGATTTCACCTGCAGCCTAGCAGCGATAGTCCTGACGGCCCCTACAATTTTGGCTGGCGCGGAATCGGCGGCACCCTCTTTGTGGTGGACGAGGAGAATGATTTCTACCTCGTATATATGGTGCAAAAATGGGGTGGACCCAGCGGCACGCCATTCGATAACACCATCGCCACCCGGATGGTGTATGAAGCCATGCGGGACTAGCCGCTTGACGGAGTTTACTTACACAGCCATTGCCATGCTCCGCGGCCCCTATAAGCAGAAGTTCGCTATCCCGAGGCAACCCAACCTGGTGCAGGAAGCCGTGGGCGAAGTGGTTTTTGAGAAACAGTTTGCGGATGCAAATAGTCTCCGTGCGCTGGACCAGTTTTCCCACTTGTGGCTGATATGGCATTTTCACGAAACCAGCACGCAGGGCTGGTCACCTCTGGTACAGCCACCGCGCCTGGGTGGTAAAGAAAAAGTTGGCGTGTTTGCCAGCCGCTCTCCCTTTCGTCCCAATTCCATCGGTCTGTCAGTGGTCCGTAATCTGGGGAGCGCGGAAGTAGACGGCAAGCTTGTGCTTCGAGTGGGCGGTATCGACATTGTGGATGAAACGCCAATCCTCGATATCAAACCCTATGTTGTCTATGCCGATTCGGTTGCCGACGCCGAATCAGGGTTTGCCAATAAACAGCCCGGCAGCCAACGGCCAATCACATTTTCAGCTTCAGCCGCCCTAGCCCTAACAGCATGTGTTGCCGACTATCCCCAACTGCAGGACTTCATTGTTGCTGTGCTGCAGCAGGATCCCAGACCTGCCTGGCGCGTGCGGGAGAATGATGACAAGCAATACGGAATGACACTCTATGACTTCAACATCAAATGGCAGTTTTCTGGAGACAAGATAGAAGTCAACGCGATTACATTGAGCGATAACGATGCCGAGTCCTGATGACTGGCCGCTGACACCAGTCTCTCGCGCTGCGTAGTTCAGACCACCCCGGCGCTCTTCAGCTGGCTTATTTGCTCCGCAGAATACCCCAAGCCAGTCAATATGCTCTCGGTGTGCTGTCCCAGGTCAGGGACCGCCGAAATTGCGGGCTCGTAAGAATTATTGTGGCCCGGCGGTTGCAAGGCAGAGACTGGCCCTGCTGGTGTTTCAACCTCAATGAATCTTTTGAGTGCGCGCAACTGGGGATGCTCCCAAACTGCAGCCATATCATTGGCATTAGCATTGGCAATTTGCGCAGCGTCCAATCGCTCAACAATCTCCACTGCACTCCATTTATCAAACTGTTGTTGGATAAGAGCCTGTAACTGCTCTCGGCTTTCACTCCGAGCAGAGTTGCTGGCAAAGCGCTGATCCGACGCGAGACTCTCGTCCTCAAGCACGTTCCGACAGAAATTCATCCACTCCCGCTGGTTTTGAATCCCCAACATCAGCAGCTGATCGTCACCAGATCGAAACACCCCATAAGGATAGATACTGGCGTGATCCGCTCCACTGCGCACCGGTGCAGTACCGCCTTCATAGGCGTAGTAGAGCGGAAATCCCATCCACTCAACCATGGCTTCTAACATCGATATATCAACACAGCTGCCCAATCCGCTGCGCTGCCGCTGCAGAAGTGCCGCCAGGATCGCGGTATGCGCCTGCATGCCAGCTGCAATGTCAGCGATTGATATACCGCTTTTTACGGGCTGATCCGCAGTGCCTGTGACCGAGAGAAAGCCAGCCTCTGCCTGAACCAATAGATCGTAGGCTTTCTTGCTGGCATAGGGCCCTGTATCACCATAGCCGGTTATATTACAGACGATTAGTCGTGGATGCGTTTCATGCAAGTCGCTGAAACTCAGCCCCATGCGCGCAGCAGCATCAGGCGCCAGGTTCTGCACCAGCACGTCAGCATCCGCAAGCAGTCGGCTCAACACCCCAGTTGCTGCGTCCTGCTTGAGATCGAGCGTCAGGCTTTCCTTAGAACGATTGGTCCAGACAAAGTGTGAGCTCAAATCATTGACACGAGAATCATAGTGACGAGCAAAGTCACCCTGCTCCCGCCGTTCAATTTTGATTACGCGCGCACCCAGCTCAGCCAATTGGCGCGTGCAGAGTGGCGCGGCGATGGCGTGCTCCAAGGCTATGACCAGGAGACCATCCAGTGGAGGAGCTGAATCTGTCATAGAAATTTCGCGTCAGGCATCTGTGACATACACCCATTCAAGATAGAGATCAGGCGATATTGAAAATCACAGCAATGTCATAAGTAGTTAAATAAAATCTAGCCACATCAAAAAAGGCAGCTCTACGAGCTGCCTTTTCGGGAAACACAGAACGCAACTATTGCTCTGGTGTCCAATAGTAAACTTCCCACTCCCGCAACGGTTCTGATCCGTTATAGAGGGGCTCATCGAGTGTGCGGCCCGACTTGGCAGCCCATTGTTCCATCATAACAAGGTGCTGTGGACCGGTGATCTGAACTGCCTGCATCTTGTAGGTACTGTCCTCAAGGCGCAACCAGGCCTCGTTGCCCCCAGCCTTGACTCGCTCGCCCCAGTAGCCGCCATCAGGTCGGGTCGCGGTGATAATGCCGTCTTCTGTGGCGACCCAGGACAAGTAATTAACCAGCGAAGGAAAACCTTTCAGCTTGAACTTCATTGGTCCTTCATGGCCGTTGTGGATAGTAAAATCGTCCGGCGCCTCAGATAACGTGCCGCCAATGATCAGCCCAGGTGTGCGACCCAGGCCCTGATTGCTCAGGTAAGGGGCTGTAAAGACCCAGCCAAACAACACCAGGACAATTAATACACCTGCTGCAATAGAAATATTCTTCAAGCTAGCCATCTCGGTCTCTCCAGTAAATTGTTGGTCTTATTCGAGGCACTATTCTGTTGCCTGTAACTATTTTAAGCAACTCCGACTGGAATCACCACACTCGCCTGCCTCTCCGGAAATTCTGCTGAACGTCTGCCGCAGCGAGTTTTTCTGGATTAGACTTCACCGAGCAATACTTTTATAGTTCTGCGACTCAGTTTTTAAGCCAGTTTTAGACGTGCCCAAAATACTCTCAATCCTTTACATCAGCTGCCTGTTTATCTTTACCGGGTTGCTGGCACCCATTAGCGCTGAACCCATCGGCCGCCTTCCGAGCACCGTATTGGATGTGATGCCACCCTCTGCCAGGGTCGACGGCGATATCGGTGACATGGTCTACCTGGAGCGCTCTTGTCGCACTATCGGTGACACTAAGCTGCGCGAGCGCATCATTAATGTCGCTGTGCAGGAATGGGCGTTCTTTGGGATGAGTGTGCTGGATCTCACACAGACTCGGGAATCTAATCCAAATTTTCAGCCACAGCCCTGGCGCCGCACACTGATTGCATCGGATGAAGCGGCACGGGTTGCCGACTCGATCGCCGGCTACTGGTCATCCACGCCGAACAGCGCCTGGATTCTGGAGCGCCAGAATCAGTCCTGGGAATCCAGAGGTGTCGGAAGCCGCTGGCGCAATCCCTGGTCCGCTGCATTCATCTCCTGGGTCATGTGCGAAAGCGGCCTGGGCGAACCATCACGGTTTCAGCGAGCAATCGCTCACCACAGCTACATTGACCAGGCAATTATGGCCCGAGACGATAACGAATCAGGCTCCGCTTACGTAGCTTACAACCCGGGCGAGAAAGAAATAGTGCCCGGCGACATGTTGTGTCGCGGTAGCCGACCCGCCTATCGCCGTATCGAAGAGCGCCGAGGTCAACTCGGTCAGGGTGCTCGCAGTCATTGCGATATAGTTGTTGCCGTAGAACAGCACAATGATCGAATCCTATTGATCGGCGGCAATGTGCGCAGCTGGGTTAGATTGAAGATGCTGCCTGGACGCGTCAACGGCGAGGGGGTTTTTGAACCCGAGCCTTACAACAACCGCCAAATTTTTGCCCATCTGCAGCTGCAGGCGGAAGCAGTTCCCAGTAATGCGCTCAACCAGGCGCTTACCATGCGGCAGCTCAGTTGCTCAAACACCGAAATACCCGCCACCTTGTGCTAGCAGTATGGCCAAACTCTACTTTTATTACTCTTCTATGAATGCGGGAAAATCCACCGCCCTGCTGCAGTCTAGCTACAACTACCAGGAGCGCGGGATGAATACCGTGATTCTCGCGCCAGAGATGGATGATCGCTACGGTGTCGGCAAAGTCACGTCTCGGATTGGACTGGAAGCCGAGGCCCTGAGCTTTAATCCCAAGGATGACTTGCTCACAAAGATCGCTGAGTCACATGCCAACAAGGAGTTGCACTGTGTGTTGGTGGATGAGGCCCAATTCCTGACCAAGGAGCAGGTGTTTCAGCTTGGCGAGGTAACAGACAGCCTGGATATCCCTGTGCTCGCCTACGGTCTGCGCACCGATTTTCAGGGTGAGCCCTTCGAAGGCAGCAAATATCTGCTGGCCTGGTCCGATAACCTGAAGGAACTGAAGGCGATCTGTCACTGTGGCGCGAAAGCAACCATGGTGGTCAGACTGGATGAATCCGGCAATCCGGTGAAGGAAGGCTCCCAGGTGCAAATTGGCGGCAATGATCGCTACGTTTCAATGTGCCGCCGGCATTTCAAGGCACTCCTGACTTAAGAATGCCGTTCTGGCACACCAATTAGAAGCTTTCGGCCTCCACAATTCTCCCTCTAGTCGTGACGGGAAAAATTCCTCCCAGCCTCTCGTTTTGCGAAGGAGTTCACAAATTTGCCACCAACAGGCGGTTTTTGCGGGCCAAAGCACACCAAAAGTGTGAGCCCCTTCCACTAATCATTTTCTGAGTCCTCTACGCTAGACCCATAGCAGTTATTAACACCCAGAGTGGATTAATGAGGAGTACATCTAAATGAGCATAAACACAGGCATCGATCGCGAGCTGGACAGTCCGGTAGAAATCAGTGAGCTCATGCAACTTGCCTTTTTGCACCGGTGGCAGTTTAGCTGCCTGCAGATGGTCAGAAATCACGTCACATCTGACTCCGTGCAAGTGCTGGATGTAAACATCAATGACCGCTCATTCACGGTGGATTGCGAGGTGCTTGCCACCAGCACGCGAGAATCAAGCGTGGTGGCATTCAAGGCTCAAAGCGGAGGACTCACGCTGGTTTTCAAGGCCAAGGTACTGCGCAACCAGCTTGACCCCAGTGTTTGTGAATGTTCTTTCGCCTTTCCAGAAACCATTCGCCAGTCCCAACTGCGTCAAGCGGCTCGCATCAACCTGACGAATCAACCCGAGGTGTCCGTTACCTTATTTTTGGAAACGCGCATGAAATTCGATGGCCGGGTGACAAACATCTCTGCCACCGGCGCAAAGATCCAATTACCTGGAGATCTTTCAGACAAGTTCAAGTCTTTCCAGATTATTGAAGATAGCCAAATTCTGTTACCCAACGGCATGCACGCGGCGATGACTATCCAAATTCTGGGCTGTGTTTACGACATCAAGAACGGTGTGAGCTATATCCGTTGTCAGTACCTCGATATGGATGAGAACAGCGAAGCTCAGATCATCAAGATGCTTGATGCCGGAATCAAGCATCGCACCGCTTTCAAGATGAAGAGAGCGGGTTAGGGAAGCGCACCATCTAGAGAGGCGTGCTTCCATGAAAGGCTCCGGGTTGTGATGCAAACCGGGGCCTTTTTTAATTAGACTAGCGTGTAGCCAAGCACCCAAATTCCCTGCCAATCCATTCCCACTATAAAAAAATTTAGTTTGTGTCTGTGCTGAAATACATGCAGTAGCGAATTTCGGCTTTGAAAGGAATTTTTCGAGGTCATTTGCGCTATCGATTCTGGCAGCGTGATCACTGTCTGTATCTGGCCCATAAATTTGCCCTGATGAAGGGGTTAACCATCTCTTTCTTATCTAGCAGGGAATTTTAGAAAATCCTTGATGACGAGCTCGCGCTTGATCGCTAAAGGGCCAGTTGCTGCTCAATCCCACCCAAACGTTCTTGCAGCGCTAATGATGCTGCAATGGAATCAGCATAGTCAGACTCTAATCGAAATTTTAGCGCTCTCGCTTCCGCCAGGCTGTCGGCTCTGACTAACCAGATAAGTTGAAAGAGCGCCGCATTGACGTCGGCCCGCAAGCGTTCGGATCGCCCAGCAAAATCTGCAGCCAAGGCAAATTGACCTGCTCCCGCGCTCAACAATGCACGCTGCATCAAGAGATCGGGCCAGCTTTCTTCGAAACCGCTGTTTTCGAGCAGGGTGTCTATCACTGCCGCGATCGGCTCTCTTGGCAAGTTCGTGCATAGGCCGCTGTTAATCGCCGGCACCAGCTGGTTCAGCAGATTTAGCACTGAGTAGTCATGCAGCGACTCACTGGCCTGGGTTCGCAGCTGTTGAGGGGATGGCAATTCAATGTCGGGTAACAGGCACCTGAATTCCAGCCAGCGTATATAGTCAGCCACTCGTCCATCCCGGCCCTCTAGAAATGCCCGGTGGTTTTCATAGGCAAGCTGGGGCTGTCCTATATTGGCCAGCGTCTGCACATAGTTACTCTGGGCTCGGTCAGAGCCAGGGCGGTAAGTGATGGCAGAAGTAGCATGGTCCAGGGAATCGCCCCAGCTAAAGCTGAGCTGGATCGTCACCAGCAGGGTCCAGGCGACCATAACCCCTGCCGTCCCAAGCGCAAATTTTCGCATGGTGTCACGCTGGCGTGAGATTAGCTGATCAAGAATCGCGATCAGGGCAAACACCACAGCAAACAGCGGCAAGTAGTTGCGGTGCTCAAAATAAATCGCCAGCGGAATCAGGGTGGATTCCATGGAGTGACCAGCCAGAAACCAGAATACGGCAAATGCGAGTATCGGAAAGCGCGAGCGGTAGTGCGCTGACGCCGCGACAGCGACAAACAACACCAGCAATGAGGCTAGCACCATCGGGTCCAGCAAGCTGCTGTAGATAGGAAAGTCATCATGAAAGATCCCGTAGGCGCCCTGTCTCGGTAACATCATCGAGCTGAGGTAACTCAATAACACCGGCCCTTCTGTCAGCAAACGTTCACCGAGCGAGAAGGCCCGCAGTGCATAGCCTTCGAAAGTGCTCGGCAGGTAAAGCAAAAACGCCGTGACGCCGATAGCAAGAGGCACAAAAACACCCCAGGTCGCTATTTTTTGCACGCGACTGTCCAGCTGCTGGTTCTGCTGAAGAAACAGCTCAACGACAGCAAGATAAGCGTAAATCAACACGCCGTTTTCCTTGCTCAGCAAGCCAAACACGGCGCCCAGCAAGGGCGCCCCGAGCATGCAGGCTGTGCCTCGCAGAGTGCGCCCCGCCAATAGCCACTGCCTGCCCAATAAATAGCCCAATAGACCAAGCAGCACAAAACTACCCGCCAATAGCGTCATGCGCTGCACAACATAAAGTACGCTGGAAACCTGCATTGGATGGGCCATCCATAGCAGCACTACCAGCACCAGCGCCACATTTCCAATCCGCACATGCTCGCTCTGTCTGCGCAGCAGCACGCAAACCGCAGCCAATAAAAACCCATTGCCGACATGAATCAGCACATTGACCAATTTGAATTGAAATGGATCAGGCCAGGCACCATGCTGCAGCAACAAACTCAGTATGGAGAGCGGTCGGCCAAACAGACCAGCAAACCCGGTCCCGGCCAATTCCAGCAAATCAGACACGCCTGGATTGGCAGGAACCTGGTTGAGTACAGCCAGGTTGGGATAGTCATCCAGCAGAAACCCGCCAGACAGACCCGGAGTGAAAACCAGCAGGGTTATGCCTGCCGACAAGATAAGGAGGGCTATGGTGAGCGGTCTGGAAATGGTGCTGATTCTCTTTACGGTGACCACTCAGTGTATACTGTTTTTTAAATTCTTCATGTGATGAATCAACCAGAATTGCAGGACGACTGGCCCGTGGCTCTGATCACAACACTGGGCTTATATGACTATATATCGGTGACGGGCAATGAACGACAGTTTACTCTTCAAGCAACTTTATGATCAGACATCCGGCACCTACACCTATCTACTGGCAGACAAGGTTTCGGGACAAGCCGTAATAATTGACTCAGTATTCGAACAGCACAATCGAGACTACTCGCTGATTCAGGAGTTGGATTTATCTCTTGTTGCCTGTCTGGAGACTCACTGCCATGCTGACCATGTAACCGGCGCCTGGTTGCTTAAACACCGAACCAACTGCCAGATAGCTGCCTCCGCCGATTCCGGCATAGATCCGCTGGATAGAAGCGTGAGCCAGGACGATGAAATCGAATTCGGTAGCTTTACCCTCAGAGTCATCGCCACTCCCGGTCACACCGACGGCTGCGTCAGCTATTTGCTCAACGACCGGTCCATGGTATTCACCGGCGACACCCTGCTGATTCGCGGCTGCGGCAGAACCGACTTTCAACAGGGTTCTGCCAATAAGTTATATCATTCCATCAAAGAGATTCTGTTTGCCCTGCCCGATGACTGCATCATGTTTCCTGCCCATGACTACGCCGGCAGAACTTCCAGCACCATTGGTGAGGAGAAGCGCCATAATCCCCGCATTGGCGGTCAGGCTAACGAGATCGACTTCATCGGATTCATGGAGAACATGAACCTGCCCCACCCCAAGCAACTGGATATAGCGGTGCCTGCTAATTTGAAGGCCGGCAAACCAGATGACGACGAGCTTCCTCGGATACCATCCTGGGCGCCCGTTACAACGACTTATAGCGGCGTATTGGAAGTCGCGCCAGAATGGGTGGCCGCCAACCTCGGTGCGGTGCAGGTACTGGACGTCCGTACCCAGGCAGAAATAGAGGAAGAAAGCACCCAGATAGCAGGTGCCCAGCATATTCCCATTGATCAGCTGCGCACTCGACTCGATGAGGTGCCTACCGACAAGCCGGTAATGACCATATGTCGAAGCGGCAAACGCTCCGTGCTTGCCTTCAACCTGCTGCGCCAGGCCGGGCGCGACGAGGTTGCCAATATTAACGGCGGCTTTCTGCGCTGGTATGCGGAGGGCCTGCCCACAAGTTAGGGGCAAGCAGACTTTGCCAAAGCGTGCTTCTCGGGTATGGTGTCGAGAAATCATGCTTTTCCGAAGGTCGGCGCACTGGTGATTCAGCGCCAACACAGTTCTGCAACATTAATTCAAACAGGAACATAAGCCATGAAGATCCTGATCCGCGCCATTATCGTGCTTCTCTGCCTGACCCTGATCCCCATTACGGCGGTAGCAACCGCCGCCATCAAGCAGCGCTTCGCCGATGGACCGAATCGCGTGTTCTCCGGCGGTCCTCTGGTCAGCGGCACCCTGCACAGCGGCCCGGAGCCTGACTGGCGTTTCGTTAATTCGATTCCGACCATCGAGATGCAGTTAGAGGAACCCTCCACTTCACGTCGAATCTGGACCGTTGAACACGCGGGCAAGCTCTATGTGTGGTCCGGTTATATGAACTCTACAGTGGGACGCCTCTGGAAGCAGTGGCCGGGTCAGGCCCAGGGAAATGGTAACGCGGTGTTTCGCATAGACGGCATCCGTTATGAGCGATTTCTGCAGCGCATTGACAGCGGTGAAGCGCTAGACGGCATCGCTGCGGCAATCACCGCTAAATATCCATCCCAGACCACGCGCGCCACCATCGAGAGTGGCAATGTTTGGTTGTTTGAGGCAAGACCGCGCTAAGCGCAGCCCATAAGCACTAAAGCGAATATCCTATGAAGACTTTCTATTTCTGTATCGGGGGCGCCATTGTTGTCACGGTGTTAGCCGTGCTGTTTGTTCCGGGCGTGGATGATTTTGTCGAACAAACATTTCAGCGCTATCTGGGTCGAGCGGCAAGCTAGCAGCGTAGTCTCTTTTGCGAGCTGTTTCCCGGCTAGCCCGCTCAATCAAAACGGTAGCCCCAGCTTGCAAGCAGCGCTCTTTGTTCCGGCTGTTGCACAAACGCCATTAACTGTAGACATGGCTGGCAGTCCTGCGCGCTATTAAGCAATACCGCATCCTGCCTGATGGGCGCATGCAAATCAGCTGGCACTTCCCAACCCGAGCCTTTGCGCAAACGGCCATCTCGAAACACCTGGGACTTTGCCACGAATCCCAGTGGCGCATTGCCCGAATCCACGAACTGATAGGCCTGCGCAATGTTCTCGCCCAGCACCAGTCTGCCCGCCACGGCTTCCGACAGCGCGAGACTCTCAATAGCTTCCATCGCCGCTGCCCCATAGGGTGCGACACGCGGATTGGCAAGTGCAATTAGCAGCTCGGAGTTCTGGATAAGAACCGAGGCGTCAGGAACTGCAACCTTGTCATCGGCATTCCACAAAACCAGTGCGCCGGTGGCATAGGTGAATCTGGATCCAGGCACCGCCAGGCCCGACGCAAGCAATCGTTCCGGCTTGTCCTGATCGGCAGAGAAAAAGATCTGAAACGGCGCACCATTGCTGATTTGAGCGAACAGGCGGCCAGAAGAACCATAGGCGACTTCGACCTTATGATCAGTCTGAGCCTCAAACCGCAACGCCAGTTCGTTCATAGGCGCGGAGAAATTGGAAGCGGCGGCAACCAGCAATTCATCTGCGGTCGCCGACAATGACCACAGGCAAGCGACGAGCAATTGCAATTCGATTCGATTCATATTTCCTAGCAATACTTATCTCGCAGTCGAGCGCTATATATTGAATTATATAACGCTTTCTGGCAATAAAACGGTTTGCAGTAGAGTCTCCCGGATTTGCTAGAATACAGGAAGAGAATGCGGCCAATGCGCACCCTCCCAAATACCTCGGACAAAAAACAGAGCCCGCGAGCAATCTCAGCCCCATCCTCACCACGCCACAGGCGTTCTAAAAATTATCAGCAGAACTTTGTCATGAATATATTTCGCACCGGTATCGCCCTTCTTGCCAGCATCACCACCCTCATTGCATCGATAAACTTTGCCCAGGCTCAGGACAGACCGCCTAATTTTATTGTCATCATGGCAGATGATTTGGGCTACGGTGACCTCGGTGTGTATGGGTCAAGCCTGATCAAGACGCCCAACCTTGATCGCCTGGCGCTCAATGGTGCCCGCCTGGATAGTTTCTACTCCAGCGCCAATGTTTGCACGGCCGCGCGTGGCGGCCTGCTCACCGGGCGCTACCCCATTCGCCTCGACCTGGTAGCAGATGTGGCCCGCCCCACCAATGAAATTCACCTCGCCTTTGAAGAAACGACTATCGCCGAAGCGCTAAAACCACTGGGTTATCGCAGCGCCCTGTTTGGCAAATGGCATCTTGGCAGCCGTCTTGAATGGTCACCCATGGATCAGGGTTTCGATGAATTCTTTGGGGTCTTGCACAGTAATGACATGACGCCGCTGGAACTCTATCGCGGCGAGCAGATGGCTGAAGATCCGGTGGATCAAACCACCCTCACTGAGCGCTATACACGAGAGGCCGTTCGATTCATCGAAGAGAACAACGATAACCCTTTCTTCCTCTATATCCCCCACTCCTTTCCCCACGTCCCGCTGTTCGTTTCGCCACGTTTCGATGGACGGTCCGATGCCGGGCTATACGGCGACGTCGTAGAAACCATTGACTGGAGCACTGGTGAAATCATCGCCGCGCTGGAGCGCGAGGGTTTGCTGGAAAACACCCTGGTGATGTTCACCTCTGACAATGGCCCCTGGTTTGAAGGTAGCGCGGGCATCTACCGCGACCGCAAAGGCAGTTCCTGGGAAGGCGGCCAACGCGTCCCTTTCATCGCTTCATGGCCTGGCACTATTCCAGCAGGCACGGTGTCTGATGAGCCGGCAATGAACATTGACTTAATGCCAACCCTGCTCGAACTTGCCGGCGGCCAACTTCCCAATGATCGAACTATCGATGGCAAAAACATGATGCCACTGCTGACAGGCACCGGCAGCTCGCCCCATGAGGCCTTATTCTTGTTCAATAATGATCGCATCGTTGGCGTGCGAAGCGGGCGCTGGAAGTTAGTGGTGGAGACCCGCTATCGTGCGGCACAAAATAGTTTCGAGCATTCGAACTACTATGGGCCGGATGGCTTGCTGTTTGATCTGCTCACAGATCCCAGTGAGACCTATAGCTACACCAGGGAGTATCCCGAGATTGTGGAACGGCTCAAGGGGTACCTGCTTGAAGCCCGTGAGGAATTGGATGCAGCGGCCTTGCCGCAGATGTGGAATCGGTTGTAAGTTCCAGCCAAAAACACGCGTAGTTCGATCCTGATTTTGGCTGACGCGCAACCCTAAATTAAACGACTGACCGCGGCGGCGATGAATACTCGTCGGGTAGTAACCTGTGGCCGGCTTCATCAGACACGATCGAGTTCATTGACCTATTTGCCATCCCGCATGCAAGGCAGCACGATGTCAATTATGCGATCTGAATTAACAGCGGACCATTAAAGACTCATTCACTGAGGTTTATGAAACTGGGGAAACCAGAGCAACCAAGCATATGCTAATCATGAGCCCTGAGAGGGATTTTACTTCACAGCACACGCAAGAGACTCGAGTCACCCACTCTATCAATTTGTGCAGTTTATCCTGACAGCCTCACTTCAAGCTACCGCACCTTATATTGGGTAGGGCAGTATCCTCGTTGCACCTCGGTGTTTCTCAGCTTGAGATGCTTGGTTGTGCGACCACTTACCCGCGTTCGCCACAGCTTGAAGCTTGAGGGCTTGAGCTGCGCTCTCATGAACTTGATGAGCTCAGACTCATTCATATTAAATTGCTTCTCAATCGCCTCGAATGGAGTTCGGTCTTCCCAGGCCATTTCTATGATTCGTGATTGTTCGCTAGTTTGCATGGATTGCCTGACTTTTGAATGCAATGGTGTTACGGCAGTACGCATTCATTGCAAATTAAGACCATTAGCAGGCCACAAAACGGGACTGAGAATTAGTTAATTAACTCGATTCAGGTTTGGTTTCATCTTTAAACGCGAAAACGACGAGCGCTGCAGTCAACAATGCAACAGTGGCCAGGGTAAACCACATGCCAGCAAAGTCGGTGACTACACCGGCTTCCCCAAATACATTGCCAAGTATCCCGAGCGTGGGCCCAGCGATCATCGGCCCTACTCCGAGAATTATTATGCCGAATACAGTCTGGGCTGAATTACGAATATCGGCATCAGCAATACGATCCACATACATGAAGGCTGAGGCAAAGAAACAGGCGTAACACAGGCCATGAAGGATCTGGCTAAACACGCCAATCATCAGCGGCGTTGTCCAAACGAACTGCCCTGCTGCATCTACCGATGGTCCAGACGCCTCCTGCAGGCTAATCAGTCCCCAGATTGCGTAGCGGGCAAAATAGGCAAGCGCGCCCAATGTGATTGTCCACTTGAAGCCAAGACGCAATAGCAAGCCACCCAGGATGGCGAGAAAGCCAATCTCGGCAAACTGACCCACGGTCATTGCCGGCGCGATATAGGTAACCAACATGCCCAACTGGTTTTCAAAAAACGGGCCGGTCTGCATGAAGTAAATCTGATGAATTACCGCAATCGGCAAACTGGCTGCCACCAGCACGGCAAACGACCTATGTGAAAAAAGTCCAAAGGCTTTCTTGAAAGCAAGTTTCTCCACACTGTCTTTCTTGGGTGGCGTATGAGGCAATAGAAAACAAAAACCTGCGTAGAGAAGGGCAATGAACCCTGACACTTTCAAGGTATCCGCCAGTCTTGCGGTGGCATCGGGCACTTCGGTGCCTACAAAAAACGGCGGCAATATTTGGAACTCCAGATTGCTCTGCAGCCAGATCATGGGAAACAACCAGCTCGCAGCAATCCAGCCGATGGTTCCCCAAACGCGAATCCGCGGAAACTCCTTCTCCGACTTTTCCAGATGGGCGAACGCCATGGAGTTGGTTAAGGACAGCGTTGGCATGTAGAGCACGCTATAAAGCGTTGCCAGCAGCAACCAGGCCGTGAATGATTCTTGAAAAGCCAGGGTGATCTTCACCGTACCGCCGAGCACCAACAGCACGGCCAGGAATTTCTCCGTGGAGAAATAGCGATCGGCAAACTGCCCGGCAATAAACGGCGCGCTTACCGCACCAATAGAACCCGCCACACCAATGATCAGGCCCACCTGTCCCGAGGTGAATCCCAAGCCCCCGTTCGCAACAGGCGACTGCAGATAGGTTGCGAGGACCGGCAGCCAGATGCCCCATACAGCATACTGGAGAAACATCATCAGGCTGAGGCGACTCTTAACGAAATTCAATTGCTTTCTCCATATTATTATTGGTAGTGCGGCTTATTTTTGCAGATTACTTACAGATCAGCCTCGAATACTTAAAACATCCAGTCTGCTAGTTTCATTAGCGCTCGGTGCATCTCGCGCGCGCCTTCAACATCTGTAACGAAAAACACCTCATTCGGGCGAGGACCGCGTCGAAAGTAGTCGAACATCGGGTTGATTGCAATGACTTCGCCACCATCCCTCGGATCAAAAGGTCGCAGGTCGTGCATCGCTTCAAGTGCAATTAGTTTACGGCGGCGGTCCTCTGCGGACAGCGGGTGCGAGTACAAGCCGAGTAAATGCAGGTTTCCTGCATTCCAGGCTGGCAAACCCATCATGCCGTCCCGAGGTCCGAGAGGATAAGCCTCGTTGCCGACCGCGTGATTGGTGTAAAGTAAAACTTCCGCTTCGCCCTGCCATTGGTTCATCGCTTCGAACAAGGCCAACGCAGCAAATTTGTGATCGCCATGGCGATCTAGCATGGGATGGGGCGCGACAATTGTTGCGGGCTCGATGCGCTCCAGTTCCTTAAGCAAATCTGAAACCAGAGCTGACCAACTGGATTCAAAACCCCGTTCCCTGAGCTCTTGATCAAAATTGAAACTTCGATAGTAGGCAGGATCTTCCAGCGCAGCTAGCGGTGGCGCAACGGTGCCAGGCTGTGCCTGCCATAACTTGAGCAAGGTGGCATCGTAATATCCCAGATTTCGAATCGATTCCGGACGTAAGCCAGCCAGCAACGGCACCACGAGACTGTCAAGCGTTCGAATTCGCCCCTTCGCCCGATAATGTTCACCCTCATCTATCCAAAGCGAGTCGAAGTTTTTCCCGCCAGCATCGCCAGCGGTTACCGTGACAACATCAGCCACTGAAGACTGATAGATTCCATAAGCGGCAATCTCTGCATCATCAGGATGCGGAGCCAGAACGAACACCCGCCTTTCTGCAAGCGGAGGATTTGAAAATGTGACGAGTGTTACCTTTCCTGTCTCCCAGCTCACTCCTTCATCAAGCAAACGGACCCGATCGCCGGATTGCACATTGCCCCGCAATAAGGGGCTGACATCGAGATAGCGCCGCCCCTGACCGGCCTGCTCGAAATACTGCTTGAGCGCAGTGCTGCCAGCACTCACGACCAGTGCTGGATCAGGCGAGTCAGCGGCCGCAATGTGAATCTCCAAAAAAGCGGTATCTGCCTCTGTAGCTAGCGCGGGCCAGCTAAATCCTTCTTCGCTCAATTCGACTAGATAACTGTTCGCTCTTTCCAAAATAGGCAATGCGTAATCGTAGTCGGCGCCTCGAATAAAGGGCTCGAGTCTGTTCTGTCGGGCTGAACTTGCAACCGGAACAGTTGAGCAGGCCTGCAAAGTGGCCAGAAACAATAAAGCTATAGGAGCAGTTTTAAACGTCAATTTTCGCATCTACAATTCTTGAGCATGGTTTGGATATAGCTTCAATATTGAACCAGTGGCAGACTGCGGCCCGTCTGGGCACTCTGAAACGCGGTATCCACAATTTGCTGACCAATTCTACTGATCTCGGGTGCTAGTGGTCCTTCTATGGGCAAGTCCTTTTCCAGACAATGAATCACATATTGCACTGGATTCTGGAACGGCGCTGTAATGACGTCGACGGGAAGCGTTTCACCTTCAGGCTGGCGGCGAGATTGGACACGGATGGTCGACTCATAGTCGTAGTTAGCTATAGTTCCTTCAGTACCCACAATAGTGAATCCACACTTGGGCTGAGGTTGGTGGGTCCACGGGTCCGTAAACGTACCCCAGCGGGTTTCAAATTTGGATAAGCCATGGGCATAACGAGCGACAGTAATGCTATGTTCATCCACTTCGAGGCCGTCCGGGATATGCATCATGGCAGTAACTTCCAGAGGCGCACGTCCATTCTGGAACCAGGTCCCCAGTGTTGTACCGTAGCCTAGATAGTCGAGCAATGAACCCCCACCCAGCGCTGACTTGTAAAACCAGCTTTCGGGTTTCGCAGCCGCCACTTCCTCGGCGGTGGTTTCGACCTTGTCGGCCAGATGCCATAACGGGCCTCGGTTGCCATCATAGAAATGCACTTCCAGAACATCTCCGATCTGCCCATCATCTATCAGGCGCTTGGCGGTGATATGGGCCGGATACCAGGCCAGTGGCCAATTGATAGCAAGCCTTTGCCCGAACCTGACCGCAGCAATCATGCGATCAGCTTCAGCCACGGTAGAGGCGAAGGGCTTTTCCATAATGATATGAGAACCATAAGCTGCGATTTCTTCCAGTGCTTCAGCATGGCGGCCCGTAGCCGGGCACAACAGCACGATATCCGGCTTACTGATTTCCATACATGCCTGAACATCAGTAAACACCCTGTCTTCGGGAATCGCAAAATTGTCGATGCTGGATTGCATTTTCTCCATCGACCTGTCGCAGATCCCGACAATTTCCACCTGAGGATGATCAAAGGCCATGCGCAGATTATCGCCCATGTGAAAATGCTCAAAATCAATGCCGGCTACACGCCAGGTTCTAGACACATTAATTACCCCAGGCTGTTTGATGTGAGCCTATATTGGAGCAGAATGTGTTCTATTCGCAAGCGTGACGAAACCATAAGCGCTATTGAAGAAATTGCATTGTGCGGAAAGGGTTTTGGAACTTGAACAGAGACTGAGCTTGGACAAAACGTTTATACTCCCACATCAAGGTTCAGAGAAACTCCAAGGGATATAGATCAACATGAGAACCATCAAAGGCCCAGCGATTTTTCTCGCACAATTTGTTGGAGAAGAAGCGCCATTTAATTCACTGGAGAGTATTGCCAGCTGGGCAGCCGATCTCGGTTTTAAAGGCATCCAGATCCCCAGCTGGGAGTCCGGCCTGTTTGACCTTAACCTGGCAGCCGAGAGTCAGAGCTATTGCGACGATCTTCGTGGCATGCTGGCGGATCGCGATATCGAAATCACCGAACTCTCAACCCATCTGCAGGGGCAGCTTGTCGCCGTACATCCAGCCTATGACGAGATGTTCGATGGTTTTGCGGCACCCGAAGTTCAGGGTAATCCCAAGGCGCGACAGGCCTGGGCGGTAGAACAACTGCTGCTTGCCGCCAAAGCCTCCAAGAACCTTGGCTTGACGACTCACGCCAGCTTTCCTGGCGCCCTCGCCTGGCCCTATTTCTACCCCTGGCCGCAGCGCCCTGCTGGTCTGGTAGAAACCGCTTTTGATGAACTGGCCAAGCGCTGGCTACCTATCCTCAATGCCTTTGATGACGCCGGTGTGGATATTGGCTTTGAGATTCATCCCGGCGAAGACTTACATGATGGGGTCACCTTTGAAATGTTCCTTGAACGGGTAAATAACCACCCACGTTGCAACATTCTGTTTGATCCCAGCCACTTGATTCTGCAGCAACTGGATTACCTTGGCTTCATGGACGCTTACAAAGATCGCATCAAGCTGGTCCACATTAAGGATGCCGAGTTTAATCCCACTGCCAAACAAGGTGTCTATGGCGGTTACCAATCCTGGGTCGACCGTGCCGGGCGCTTTCGCTCTCTTGGCGATGGCCAGGTGGATTTCAGAAGTATTTTTTCCAAGCTCGCGGCCAACGACTTCGATGGCTGGGCAGTGCTGGAATGGGAGTGTTGCCTCAAGCATCCCGAGCAAGGTGCACGAGAAGGCGCGGTGTTTATCCGCGATCACATCATTCAGGTAACCGACAGAGCGTTTGATGATTTTGCTGATGTGGGCACTGATGACGCCAGCAATCGCCGCATTCTGGGACTGTCATGAAAATCAGACTGGGCATGGTAGGTGGCGGAATAGGCGCTTTTATCGGCGATGTGCATCGCATGGCCGCGCGCTTGGACGATCGTTATGAGCTAGTTGCAGGTGCCTTTAGCAGCGACCCTGCCAGATCGAAGGAATCCGCCGCTCAGTTCGGCATTGCCGACGATCGCGCTTACGAAGACTTTGCCAGCATGGCACAGGCAGAGCACTCTAGGGTCGACGGAATCGAAGCCGTAGCCATAGTGACACCAAACCACCTGCATCATGCACCGGCAAGGGCCTTTCTAGAAGCGGGCATCCATGTGATATGTGACAAACCCCTCACCGCCAGTTTGCAGGATGCGCGCGAGCTTCAAGCCCTGGTCAAAGAGACGGGTCTGCTGTTCGCCGTCACTTACAACTACAGTGGCTACCCTATGGTAAGACAGGCCCGGGAAATGATCGGGGATGGCGCGTTGGGCGATATCAGAGTGGTACAGGTTGAATATCCACAGGACTGGTTGAGCACCGACCTTGAAACCAGCGGGCAGAAGCAGGCGGCCTGGCGCACCGACCCAAAACAAGCAGGAGCCGGCGGTTCGCTGGGCGATATCGGTACCCACGCCTTTCACCTGACAGAGTTTATCACCGGTCTTGAAGTCACCAGCCTGCTAGCAGACCTACACGCCTTCGTCCCTGGCAGACAACTCGATGACAATGCGCAGATGCTGTTGCGTTTCAATAACGGAGCACGCGGCTCACTCTGGGCTAGCCAAGTCGCTGTCGGTCATGAGAATGGCTTACGCATCCGTGTCTATGGTGATAAGGCCAGTCTGGAGTGGTTTCAAGAACAACCCAATCAACTCAGGTATTCGGTGTTGGGAGAAACCCCTCGACTCATAACCCGCGGCAGCAGCGCAGCAGGCGGCTCCGCCAACGCGGTAACTCGCATCCCCGGCGGTCACCCGGAGGGCTTCCTGGAAGCATTCGCCAACCTGTATCGGAATTTCGCAGATCAGATTCAGGCGCGCAAGAACCAGCAAGCACCTTCCAACAGCGCAAGCCTGGTGCCAACAGTGACGGATGGGCTGAAAGGTGTAGAGTTCGTCGAGAAAGCAGTCACCTCCTCGACAAATGGTGGCGTGTGGCAAAGCCTGGAATCTTAGCCCTAAACCCCAGCCTGAAACCCTGATCTTTCGCCCTGACAAAGGCCACTAGAAAGGCTTTGTCATACCACCAAATTACGTTAGTCTCTTGGCTTCAAGTGAGAGAGAAGAAGTCATGAGGAAAACCGAGAAATCCCTGAGTCGTCGCCGGTTGTTAGGCAACGGCCTGGTGCTGGCCGCTGGCAGCGTGCTGTCGCCGCTGAGCTTCGCCCAATCACGTCGCGTCGAGCGCGTGGGGCTTCAGCTTTACACCCTCCGAAACGAAATGTCGCAGGATTTTGAAGGCACGCTGGCCAAAGTCGCACAGCTTGGTTATCGGGAGATGGAATTTGCCGGCTACTTCAATCGAAGTGCCAGGGAAATAAAGCAAGTACTGGATGATAATGGCATGACCAGTCCCGCTGCCCACATCCAGTTGGCAGCAATACGAGACGATTTACAGAAAGAAATCGATTTTGCCGCAGAGATAGGGCAGCAATTCATCGTAGTGCCAATTGTTGCGAACAATGAACGCAGCCTTGACGATTTCAAACGCCACGCGGAAACTCTTAATCGCGCGGGAGAAGCCTGTCGAGCCGCCGGCCTGAAGATGGGATATCACAATCACAGCTTTGAATTCGAACGCACCGGCAATCAGGTGCATTACGATGTGCTGTTGAATGAGACTGAACCCGGACTGGTTGATTTCGAGCTGGATCTGTTCTGGATTACCAATGCCGCGGTAGATCCGTTTTCGTATTTTTCCAATCATCCGGGCCGCTTCAGCATGCTGCATGTAAAAGATATGGATAATTTGAGACGTATGGCACCAGTAGGTCATGGCACCATCAATTTTGCCGAAATTTTTGCACAGGCTGACACTGCAGGCTTCAAACATTACTTCGTTGAGCATGACAATCCCGGCAACGGGATCGCGTCAATTGCCAGCAGTATTTACACGGTCCGCAACCTACGGTTCTGAATTGCGGACGCAGTCAGGAGGCAGTCATAAGCCTGCCAGGAGAGAACATCATGAAAACACGTAGAGAGTTCCTGCAGGGCCTTATTGTCTCTGTAGGCGGTGCGACCGCACTGAGTGCTTGTAATGGCGCCGCAACAATTGCCGCCACGGCACCGGGACAACGCGGTCGCTTTTACACCGACAATGAGATGGCGCTGGTTAGCCGAATCAGTGACCTGATCATTCCACGCACCGAGACACCCGGTGCGCTAGACGCCAATGTGCCGGGTTACCTTGATGGCCTGATGACGGATTGGGCCAGCGATGACACCCGCAGCAACCACCGTGAAGCACTGCAGCTCATTGCAGCGCGCCTGGATTCAGCCAGCGGCGACTTCCTTAGCGCCAGCGAAGACACTGCTATCCGTGTGCTTACGGAACTGGACAGTAACGCTTTTTCAGGCGTCAGTGGTCTCGGTGGATACCGCGCCTTGAAGAGTTATATTACTCAGGCCTACTTCGCTACTGAAGAAGGCGCGATGGAAGAACTCAAATGGGTAGCAGTTCCCGGTCGCTGGGATCCCAGCGTTGACATCACGGCTGGGGACTAAGGAGAGACAATATGGCAGATTTTGATGCAATCGTAGTCGGCTCAGGCATGAGTGGCGGCATGTCCGCAAAAGAACTCACCGAGCGTGGCCTGAAAGTTTTGGTGTTGGAGCGTGGCCCTGAGATCGTTCCCGAACGTGATTATACAGATCAGTTGGCCCCCTGGCAGAGCCCTAACCTCGATAACGTTCCCCAGGATGAAATTAGGCAGCATTATCCAAAGCAGTACGGCGGCGTCGCCTATGCGATCAAGGAGTCTACCAAGCACTTCTGGGTGAAGGACGATGAGCATCCCTATGAGGAAGCAGAAGGCACCAGCTACGACTGGCTGCGGGGCTATCACACTGCAGGTCGTTCGATCATGTGGAGTCGCCAAACCTACCGCATGGGGCCCCAGGATTTTACCGCCAATAAGGAAGAAGGGGTTGGCGTTGACTGGCCAGTGCGTTACGAGGAAATCGTGCCCTGGTATGAAAAAGTGGAAACATTTATCGGCATCGCCGGCAGTGAAGAAGGTTTGAGCCAGTTGCCCGATAGCGTGTTTCAGCCCGCCTTTGAACTGACCGATGCAGAGAAGTCTTTCAAACAAAAGATCGAAACCACATTCAATGGTCGCAACGTGATTCCGGCACGCATCGCTCACCTAACGGATGCCACGGAAGAGCAGCGCTCTCTGGGTAGGACCAACTGCCAGTCCCGTAATCGCTGTCATCACGGCTGCACCTTCAAGGCCTATTTCTCATCATTGAATGCGACCCTGCCAGCCGCCGAACGTACCGGCAATCTCACCATCATCCACAACGCCATTGTGCAGGGTCTGGACTATGACCCCGCTGGCAATCGCGTCAGCGGGGTCCAGGTGATTGATGCGCAGACCAATGAAAGCCGTACCTATACATCCAAGGTGGTCTTTCTTAATGCCTCGGCGATTGCCTCTGCCATAATCTTGCTGCAGTCAAAATCCGAAGCATTCCCAACCGGCCTGGCTAATCGCTCAGACCAGGTCGGGCGCAACCTGATGGATCACGTAAGCGGCGCTGGTGTAGCAGGCATCATGACCGGCTTCGATGACAAGACTGTATTTGGTCGTCGTCCTAGCGGCGGCATCTACATACCGCGCTACGCTAACGTCACCGAAAACGATAAACCCTATAAACGTGGCTTCGGTTTCCAAGGCGGCGCGCGTCCTCTGGGAAATGCCGGCGGCCAAATCGCGGGCATTGGCCGTGATTTTAAGGAAGCCCACAAGCGCCCAGGCCCCTGGCGCTTCAGCGTATTAGCCTTTGGTGAACAGCTGCCCAACCCTGATAATCGCGTTACTCTGCACGCCTCACGCAAGGATCGCTGGGGCAACCCAGTGCCCATATTTAACGTGACCTATGGCGAGAACGAACGCATCATGCAGCGAGAGGCAGTAAAAGACGCCAGGGCCATGATGGAGGCGGCGGGCTGCATCAACATCACTTCCAATGACGCCGATCTTTCCAAACCAGGAAACCGTATTCATGAAATGGGCTCGGCACGCATGGGTCGTGATCCAGCCACGTCCGTGCTGAACGGCTGGTGCCAGGCCCACGATGTGCCTAATCTGTTTATTACGGACGGCGCATTCATGGCTTCATCCGCCTGTCAGAACCCTTCATTGTCTTATATGGCATTCAGCGCCCGGGCTGCGAATTATGCGGCCGACCTAATTGCAGAGGGTGCGCTTTAAACAAAAAAAGACAAAGAAAAAAGAAAAAAAGGGGTAAAAAAAGGGGCAGAGTAAAAATACAGTACTGTATTTTTACTCTGACCCCTTTTCCCTTTTTGATCAAGGCTCGAGCGGCAAAACCTCCAGCTTTCTTATCTCTAGAGGATGACTCTCCGCCTGCACGGAAATATAACCACCACTCACGTCGATAGCAGAACCCGCAGCAATCAACCGCTGGGCGTCCGGGTCTTCGGGATCGAGCTGCACACCAGCATACTCAAAGACGGTTTCGCCGTTGACGACATGTCGAATCAAGTCACTGCCCCGTACTTCCAGCTCCATGGTGACCCATTGATCGCCGTGATAAGTCTGAGATGTTGAATTGGTGCAATGCACCGTGATGAGCTCGCCATCCATCATATAGTGTGTGCCAGGAGAGCAGACGTTGGCCGTCTGGCGCTCGTCTTCGCCATTTCCACCCAGCATCTGCGCTTCGATGGACGCTGGAAATTCCTGATCTAGCGTCATGGACTCGGGAGACTGGCTGTGAAACATGATGCCGTTGTTGCGATAGGCCCAGCCCGGCCCGTTAGCGACCTGATCTCCCACGAAGCGGTACTCGACCCGTAACAGATAATGGGAGAAAGGTTCTCGATAAAAGATATGCCCGAACTCGCTGTTGAAGCCATTCCAGTTTTCATAGGAAACCTTGAACAGGCCGTCTTCCACGCGAAACGTATCAAGGTAGTTTTCACCCAGGGGATAACCAGTAAACTTCGGCACCCAATCATCAAGGTCTTCACCGTTAAACAGTTGGATCCAATCTTCTTGCTGATTCGACTGTGCAATAGCCACGCTGCTTATCAGTAAGCAACAAACAGTCATTCCGATTCTCTTCATTACTTACAGCTCTCTAACCCATATATTGCGAAAAGACACCACCTGACCATGATCCTGCAGCGTGAGTGGCATCTTGCCACCGCAGTCCTGCTCGCGCTCCTGTGCGTAGGGAACGCAGCGGGCGCCATATTCTGGCATGGGTGTATAGGTTGCGCCCTGCAGTTCAACATTGTTCTGCACCACAACCCCATTGTGGATAACAGTCACATAGGCAGGCGAGCGCAATTCGCCATTGCTGCCAAACACCGGTGCCTTGAAGATAATGTCATAGCTCTGCCAATCCCCTGGGGGCTTGGCTGCGTTTACCAGCGGAGGATGTTGCAGATAGATGGAGCCAGCCTGACCGTTTACATAGGTAGGATTCTCCCAGCTATCGAGGATCTGCACCTCGTAGATAGACTGCAGGAAGATACCGCTGTTGCCGCGACTCTGGCCGCTTCCCTCGATAACAGCCGTAGGGCGCCACTCCAAATGCAGCTGGATATCACCAAAGGCTTGTTTGGTTTTGATGGTTCGCGAGCCTGGCGTGACAGTCGTTACCCCATCTTCTATACGCCAACTGGCAGGCTCTTCCGAGCCTGCAGTGACCCAGGCATCAAGGTTACTGCCATCGAAGAGAACGATCGCGTCGGATGGAGCGGCACTTATGCCGGCACCTTCAATCTTGGCTGGCTCAGGCCCCTGCTGGCGCCGATCGACGGTTTGCGCATAAAGGCTGGCAGTCATCATGGTCAAGACACCAGTAACTACTACACTAGCCAGGACTCGGTTCAAAAATATTTTCATCTGTTGCGTCTCAAGTAATTGAGCTCATGTCATCTTCCCATTCCGTCGTGATGTCGCGTCGGGATTGATCTACACATTTTTCCAGCCATTCCTGTTCATAGCTCATGCCATGCTTAACCAGCTCTTCCTGTGGTACACCATCCCAGACGTTTGGTGTATTACCCTGATAACCGAGATCGCGAAATCCAGATTCAGTAGTGTAATAGCCAGTAAGCGTCAGGTCTCGCATAAAACTGAAGAAGCGGATTCCGGGCTGCAGGTCCGGGTCAGTTTCATCTAAGCCGGCGTTGGCGAGTCGGTTAGTGGCCATGCCTCCGCCGGCACCGGAACCGACCATGATGACATCATATTCCTGTTGTACAGGAGAGCGTGCCGTAGATTGCACCATAAGCTTTTAATTCCCCAACAGTCAGCCGATACCGAAACCCGGACGATAGGTCTTGTCCAGGTAGGCGTTTGCCCCTTCATCATTGGTAAAGCGCATGGCGCTACCATCGTACTCCAGCACCTTGTGTTCGCTGGCCCTGATCGTCGCGATATTGCCCAACAACATGGTCTCGGTGAGTCGCCCCGAATAATCGAAACCTGATGTTGTGCGCTTGCTGCGATCCTTGATGGCGTCTATCCATTCTTGATAGATCCCGGGGGAGCGGGCCAGGGTTCTGGCTGGCGCCGGCGTAGAGGCGTGGACCGATTCCGGAATGAGCTGAGGATTGCGGCCGTATACACCATGCATCAGGATATTCTTGTCACCCACGATGAGAACTCCGCCGTCGTTGTCTCCCATCTGGCGACCGTTTTCCAAGCCCTCTGGGCGCTCAGGCAGCAGCCCGCCGTCATACCAGGTCATCTTGACTGGCGGCCTGCCATTACTCGCCGGAAAATCGAAGTGAATCTTGGAGGCGATTGGAAAGGTCTCCAGTTCGCGACCGAAGCGTGAGGAGCTGGCGGTGATTTTTGTCGGCAAGCCCAGATCCAAGGCCCAGTATGGGTGGTCGATAATGTGGGCACCCATGTCACCGACGACACCAGTGCCAAAATCCAGCCACCCACGCCAGTTAAATGGATGGTAAACCCTTTCCACATAAGGGCGGTAAGGCGCCGCTCCTAGCCAGAGATCCCAACCCACGCTATCTGGAATTGGCATATTACCCTCGGGTCTGCCGATACCCTGCGGCCACACCGGGCGATTGGTCCAGCAATGCACTTCACGAATCGTGCCCAGCGCCCCGGAAGCAACCCATTCATTGATCACCCGCGCACCTTCCTCGGCGTGTCCCTGATTACCCATCTGGGATACCACGTTGTTTGCCTTTGCAGCCGATGCCAACACGCGGCATTCATTTACGGTGTGACAAAGTGGTTTCTGGACATACACATGCTTGCCCATATTCATGGCGTGCATCGCAATAGGCGCATGCATATGATCAGGCGTACTGATCAGCACCGCATCGATTTCGGGCTCATTGTCGAGCATCTCGCGGTAGTCACGGTAGGTCTTGGCCTTGTCTCGAAACGCTGTGGCAAATTCCTGCTTCAGCGTATCAGCGAGGCGGCCATCATCCATATCACAAATAGCATAGATGTTTTCATGGGCGACGCTCTGAATATCCGAGCGCCCCTTACCACCAGCGCCGACGGCAGCGATGTTCAGCTTGTCACTGGGGGCAATATAATTTTCACCACCGAGCACTGCCCGCGGCACAATCATGAACGCCGATGCCACCCCAGCGCGTTTGATGAATCCTCTGCGAGAATCTGAGGCCAGATTTACAGGTCGGTTAGCTTTCTTCTTCATGAATGGGAACCCTCTTGATAACCGTTATTCTTCGTGGGTCACTACCTAATGCCTGCTGGCGAGCCCTTGCAGTACCTTTGAATTGAAGCATATAGACTCTGGAATTGGGAGTCTATGAAACCATTAGCCCAAGACGTTGTTAACAAGGCCGGGCTCGGCGGCACTATCAGGCTGATCTAATACGAAAAAAGGGGAGTCACACAGTGACTCCCCTCTGCCTTGCCGAACGCGTGTTTGTGCCTACATAGATTCCATCTTATAGGTCACTTTGTCCCCTGCGGTCATGTTGTACATGCCAGCCGCAGGCGCAGCTTGCAGGGTAAACCAGTAAAAATCAGCAGGCACGCCAATCTCGGCGTAAAAATCCAGGTAGGACTGGTGCTCAGGATCATCCATTGGGAGTGCTGAGCCTTCTACACCATCCCCAGTTGCCCAGGAATGAACGCCAACAATCGCCGAGTCCGCCAATCTGCGGACAACCCCTGCCAGGTAGAAATCCACAGCACCGGAATAAATCTCTCCGTTTTCTGGCACACAGGTGCCCAGGCCAGCCTGGTAGACCAGTCGCGCCGCCTGCAGATTCGCAGCGTCATCGTCTGAGCCGGGACTATAGGCCAGGACAATAACCTTCACTTCCGGATTGTTATCGATCAGGCTCTGGATCTTGGCAGGCGTGCTGGAATCAATCACGCCGCGAAAAATCGCCCGGGTGCCATCCACCTGCAAGGTGAGTGCTTGCTCCGTTGGCGAGGTATCGATTGGCCCTGAACAGGCGGCATCTACTTCCGCGATGGTCAACATCGCGCTGTTGCTGCTGCCAGTGGCGCTGGTTACCTGCAGCACTGCCACGTTTGAAATCGGCAATGAACCGGCTGCATTATAGGGCTCTATCGCCACATAGAACGCGCTACCAACCGGCAATTCGCCGGTTATGTTGAGTTGACTACCCATGTCCAACTGGCTGATGGGCGCCTGCGCAGGATAAGGCGCATAATACAGTCTGTACCCTGTGGCACCCGTTACCTCAGTCCAGGTAATTGCAACACCAGTGCCATTAACTGCGACACTGACCGTGCTGTTGGCGGGCGCAGGAGGTTCGGATCCTCCACCACCAGGAGCAATTGAGGCAAAACTTGCATCAGAAACATGTTGCTGAATGAATCCATTCAGAGCCGATACCCTGGCATACACGCCGGGCGCATTGGGATCGCCGCAGGCCGGGCCAGTATCGGTGCCGCCAAAGCTGGATAGCCCCACCTGCACAAACCCTGTTGCCGTCGGCACCACCAGCGGTCCGCCGCTATCCCCCTGACAGGTGTCCGTCGTGTCACCTGCAGTCAGGCCACCGGCACAAATCATATTGCCAGTAATCGCGCCACCGTAGATGGTTGAACAGTCAGATTCGCCGACTATCTGCTGCAAAGCCGTTAGCAGTTGATTGGAGGCGTTAATGCCGCCGTCTTCGTCCACATCTGTAGTGCCCCACCCTAAAATCCGGGCCTGGGTTCCAGCGGCCAGGGCAGCGGAATCACCGCTCAGTAGCTGAACCGGTTGCAAGGATACCGCCTCGGTCAATTCCACTAGCGCGATATCGAAATCATCTTTATTAGGACTCGTCGCTTCATCAGGATTGTAACTCGGATGAATCTGAATCTGGCCTATTGCCGCATTGATCGCGCCCGTCGCCAGCGGACTAGCAGTATCTGAGCCCAAAACCACATTTGCCTGGGCCCCGGTTGCAATATCAATCGCGTCTCCCGGCACATTGAGAAAACAATGCGCAGCAGTGAGAACCCAGGTAGGAGAAATAAGACTCGCACCACAAAACTGGCCATCTTCATTCGCGAGGAATCCCATCCAGGAATAGGTGCTGGTTGAAGCAGCAGTGCCGTTAATAATGGCTGACGCGTCCTGAGTGACGCCTGCGCCTTGCCCAATCTCTTTGGCATGCGCAATGGTCAGGCTCGTCAACATCATCCCGGCAAGCGCCCCATTCATGATATTTTTAAGTCTCATTATTTTTTCTTGTTACTCTATTGAGTTTAGTTATAGTTCGCTCCAGGAATCCCTGGTCCTGGTCTATAGCCCTAATCTAAAGCCCTGCAAGTTTAGTGACACCCGCATAGCTTGATTTACAGCTACCTGATTGGCCAAGATTAGAATCCATTGACCTCTAAGTCCATGTATCTGCCCGCATTAAGCGTCGAATCGTTAACGACTCGACAATATTCATTCCGATAATACAATTG
This sequence comes from uncultured Pseudomonadales bacterium, assembly GCA_938091935.1. Classification (GTDB taxonomy): domain Bacteria; phylum Pseudomonadota; class Gammaproteobacteria; order Pseudomonadales; family Pseudohongiellaceae; genus UBA9145. The sequence goes on along the minus strand of CALKNV010000018.1, from coordinate 63,276 downwards.
CGCTGTGAATTTACAGGAAAATACTAGCGTCTGCCGGGTTGAAAAAAGAGAACTGAAGCCCAGTTTACCCATACTAGCCAAGCTGGATAGTGAGTTTATGTCTGACTTGCTATACTGATTCCAAAATTCTCTGACTGACTGAGACACGCTTTATGACGTTGCCCAACTCCCGAATACCACGCAGATCATCATTCGTCACAATACTGCTGACCCTCTCACTGCTTGGCAGTGCACCAGCATTCTCACAAAACCTTGATACGGAACCGCTCTATGGCAGCAGCGCGCTGACGTCTGGCTTTATCGAAGATCCTCTGGTGGTGATGTTGGAGGCTGGTGGTCCGGATTCAGTCGCCCTACTGAACAATGAGTGTCTTGGCTATATTTCTAATGACCAGGCTGACTATGTGATCAAGTATGAAGCTGGCAACAGTGAGCTGGGTTTTTTTGTGGACAGCGACATCGACACCACCTTGATAATCAATGATCCTCGAGGCAATTGGCAGTGTAACGATGACGCTGATGTGCTACCTGGCACTAATGCAGGTATCAGTTTCAATACGCCAGTTTCTGGAAACTATCATATTTGGGTTGGCAGCTATAGCAGCAGTGATGCCGGCGAGCCAGCCAGGCTTATCATTACCGAAGAGGATGCACAGGACTGGTCATCACTTAACTTGTTTGGTGGCACTCAGCCCGGCAACTGGATAGCTAGCGAGGCTATCGACTTTGGCGACAACAGCAGCGATTGGGCCGGTGATGGCGAGTGTGATGACCCCCGATTCGCAGGTAGAGGCATGGCTTCCACTTTGCTGGAAGAAGACCGATTGCATGATGCCGATGACTGTCGCGAATTATTTAGCGAGGGTGCTATACGGTTGGTAGTGGACATGCAGGGAAGCAGCATGGGCCGCATCGAACGCGGCGAGCTTATAAGATCAGATATGACCCAAGCCGATGGTTCCTATGTCGACATCTTCAGCTTTTCAGGCAGCGCTGGAGACCTGGCCATATTGGAATTACGGTCTGGCAGTTTCGACACCGTTCTGACTGTCCGCACACCCTCAGGTCAAGAGTTCATAAACGATGACTATAACGGTGACAGCGGTCGCTCCATGCTGACTCTCACTCTGGAGGAGACTGGCAGCTACCAGGCGAGCGTATCCAGCTTTGTTGGACAGGAGACGGGGGACTACACGCTGACAATTCAAAGCGAACCCTGAGGATACTTGCCAACTATTCAGGGCTGGCTTTGCTCAGGCCCTGAGCCGGGGTCAGACTCCTACAATGGCGGCAGTCCGAGCGCATTGCGGAGTGCGCCACAGACAGTCTCCAGTATCTGAATCCTGGCATTCAGCTTGTCGTTACCCGAGACCAGTGTCCATGGCGTTTGATCCAGACTGGTATGGGCTACCATATCATTCACCGCCAGCTTGTAATCGTCCCATTTCTCTCGATTCCGCCAGTCCTCGTCAGTAATTTTGTGCTGCTTTCGCGGCTCAATCTCGCGCTCCTTGAATCTGCGCAGTTGCTCATCTTCGCTGATGTGCAGCCAGAATTTGCAGAGTACCACCCCATGGTCGACTAACTGGTCTTCGAACTCATTGATCTCTTGATAGGAACGCAGCCACTCCTCTCGACGGGCAAACCCCTCAACTCTTTCCACCAATACTCGCCCATACCAGGACCTGTCATAGATAGTGATATAGCCGGCGCGGGGGACGTGACGCCAAAATCGCCACAAATAGTGGCGCCCTTTTTCCTCATCAGTGGGGGCTGCTACTGGTATCACGCGATAGAGACGTGCATCTATCGCCTGGGTGAGGCGCCGAATAGCACTGCCTTTGCCTCCGGCATCCCAACCCTCAAACAAAAGCACCGCATTGCGCTTGGCTTTGTGTAACTGCCAACTCAAGTCATGTAATTCGGCCTGCAGACTGAGCAGACGCTGAGTGTATTCCTTCTCTGTCAGGGTAAGGCTTAGATCAACAGCATCCAATATAGTTAGCTCGGCATCATTGAGCTGCACTAACTCGATCGAACTGGGTTCCGCTGGCGCCGGGTCAACTTGATCAGGTTCAGAACCCAAACTTCGTTCAAGACACTTTACCAGCGCCCGACCCACGGCGGCATCACGATAGCGCGGGTCTGTAGCTTCGATAATATGCCATGGCGTGTCGCCCGTGTCGGTGAACTGCAGGGCATGTTCCGAGACCTTCACGAAGGTGTCGTACTTCTTAGAAAACTCTTCAAGCAAAGGGGATTTCTTGAACTTGCTCACCTTCGCCTCACTCTCAAGGCGATTCTTCTGTTCATCCTTTGGAAGGTGAAACCAGAGTTTCAAAATTATCGCGCCGCCATCGGTCAGAGTGCGCTCCAGTTCTCGATTGCGGGTAAGCGCCTGGTCAAATTCTGCCTCATTCAGCCTGTCGAATGCTGCATCAATAAGGGGCTTGGTATACCAGGAGCCAAACATTACTGCTACGGTCCCCCGCATGGGTATATCGCGCCAAAACCGCCAAAATTTGGGACGCTGACTTTCTTCATCAGTCTCCTCCCAGTAAGCGTGAGTCTGCACATCCCTGATATCCAGCCAACGGTTTAAGCGATCGACGACCTCACCTTTCCCGGCACCCTCAACCCCGGATATGATGATTACGAGGGATTTATCAGACTTCCTCAGGCGCTGCTGTAGTTGCAACACCTGATGATGAATTTTGGGCTCAAGCTTTTTGAACTCTTCTTTGGCGAGGGTTCTGCCAATTTCTGCAGCTTCAAACATGGCGCTCTTCTCATTGTTCTCAATCTGATCAACTTAAGCGATAAGCGAAAAACCGTGCAAGCAGTCATTACGGTTTGTTTGTCAGAGATCAAAAAGCGGCGATTGCTGGCAAATTGAATATTACAGCGATAAGAGTAGGGACAGAGAGGAATCGCCACATCCGCCAGGGTGAACATTCAAGGAACATGGCGTTAAACATGGGAGACCGCCCACAACATTTCATCGATGTTTAGTCAGGCTGAAGATCATCAACCTTGGCGAGGGTATCCTCGATGAATTTCTCGAGCTTATTCTCTTCCTCTGGCTTCATGTGGATAAACTGGCAGCGCAGGAAGGAGAGCTCAGACTGCTCATCATTGATCATCTGGATGAGCTGCACACCGGTCTGTATGACTTCTCCGTCGGGCAACGTAATCTTGCAGGCATCAACCATCTGCATGCTGTTTAGCTCCTTGTTCAGATCCTTGTAGACTCTAAATTTCGCGCCTGAAGTCGAGATATCCATAAGCACCGAATCTATCAGTGCACCGTTAACCATATAAAGGATGACGGGTACCTCGTAGAATGAATCAACATTAACCCGCAAAGTCTTTCGTAACTGAGTACAGGCGATTTTATAGGGGATGTCAAATTCAAAAATGCTGTCGGAGTTTTGTATTTTTACGCCTGTTGCGGGATCGCCCTTCCTGGTCTGAAATACCACTGACAGTGAGCCGCTCTGCCCTCTGAACATAAGGGTCTGACCGGGCTTAATCGTATCCAGATTCTTGCCACTAACTGAGACTGTGCCCTCAAGAGCATTAACCGAGACCAGGTAAAGCGAGTGTGTAGTGACGCGATTCTTCACCGCAGTCACGTAGGACATCGACCATTGCTGTTCAATCGCCATGCGCAGTAGCTGAATAATCTCCTGCCGGTGGGTGAGATCTCCATCTGAAATATTGAGTGTTTCCATACTTAATCAACTGGACTGTTGTCCGAATGTCCCTGCCCAAGTGAACGCATTAAAGTTAGTGTTGGAGCTGTCTGGCTAGAGATTGATAAAAACATCATGTCGGCAAATGCTGTTCCTCAACAATCGCCCATCATTATAGAAAATATCAATGACATTTGTGAATCGCACAGAGCTTCGGCTTTGTTGGCGGGGTTCACATTTTTGCAAGATGACGGTCAATTTTTTCTCAAAACCGCTAGTAGCCAGACCTGCAAGCAGTCAGAAGCGACATTTCGCTAGCAGGGCGGCTAATCAAGGTAGATTAGATTTCCGTGCAGCCCAAATCAGCAATCAGAGTTGAAGACACACCGAGCTTACCGCCACCTGGAAACAGCTTAAGTCCAGCCATCTGCTCAATCTCCGGCAACCTGGCTTGCTGTGCACAGAAAGATTCAAATTGCCCAAGCTCTTGCGGAAATACAAAAGCCACGATGCCGCTGGAATTAGCTACGACTTTGAAGTAAGCCGCGGGATTCAATGAGGAACTTGCGGGCGAAACACCAAGATTACTAATCAGGAACAATGGACCCGCAACAATATAAAGCTCGCCCTTCGCGGCAACCAAACGATTTAATCGCTGCTCCAGCTGCAGCCAGGCACCTCTGCGCAGCGGTGCTGGCATAGGTATCATGTTGCTGAGATTGTTAAGGTCAGGCCAATAAGGTGTGTTGGCAAAACTGGTCATCGGCGCAAGCCGAGCCCTGTCTTCAGGTGGCGCTTGCTGCGGACTCAATCCAGCGTAGGGATTCGAACTCACGGTTGCAACTTCGGCGAGACTGAGCCCAGAGTTTTCAGCCAATATGACATCTTCGAGTGGCGAAAATTCAGTCAATCGATCTGGCTGCCAGGCGCGCGGGAGCAAGGAAGCGACACCCACAGCATCTGCTGTCAAGCGGTAAGCAGACCAGTCTGCCAGTCCACTATCTCCGTTCAAGCCTGCCGCATAGAGATGATGCACCACAACTTTGGCCCGATCAGCGACCAGTTGCGACTCGTAACGCGGACAGTCTCCGAGACAATGTGTCAGCGCAATGGACTGCGCTGATGCCTCAAAGCCGCTCAGCAACCAGCCAGCGGCAAGTATTGAAAACAAAGGCCTGGATCGATTCATTTTTTGCTGGCTAATTAAACTGAGTTTCTGAAATACCACGCTAATTCTCTAGACTAGCGCCGACGCCCTAGAATGTCCATTACGCCAGCTTTTGGAATCAGCGGTTAACCTCAGGCTCGCGCTGCTAACTTGCTAACCCCAGACGACTAAAGAACAAAACAGGTTAGCCAGCCAGCACAATTGTCAGAAAGTCTCGCCAATGAAATACACGATTGCGCCCAGAGCAATAGCCCAAAGGGCGCAGGCCAGTATATCGAGAATGGAATAGAGTCGCCGACTGAAACCGCTCATGCCAATCAGAGCAGGCAAGATACTGCGTACTGCGGGCACAAAGCGACCGATGAATATCGTGAAAGGCCCATACTTGAAAACCATGGCGTCGGCCCGCGCGATCGCCTCCCTTTGCCTTTGCGCAAACTGCGAAGCATGCAATTTTGGGCCAACGAAGTGCCCCACATAGAATCCGATGTGATCTCCAAGCAGCGCGCCTGTCATAGCCAACAGACAGATTGTTTGAAGAGACGCCACCTCGTTAAAAAACAAGAGTGAAGAAACAATGACGAGAAAGGCACCAGAAATAAAAATCCCTATACCAACGCAGGCCTCAGCAAATGCCAGCATCGGCACCAACAAAATGGCGGCATTTCGATTCTCCTCTAACAAGGACAGAACATAAGATTCGATGGAGAGTCCCTCTGATGAAAAACTAAGTGCAAGCTTGTATCTTGTTACTGTCGATAAAACGCTGAGTTCGGAAGTACAGATCTAATTGCCTGAACTGCGGAAATTGCTGGTAACGAGCAGCGTTCCCTTACCCCGCTGCTGCATCATGGGGCATACGGTTTGTGCTGTCCGGAAAAGACCGAAGGTGCCCATACGCCAACCCAGTTCGAAGACTTTAGCCGGAAGCCGAGCCTCTGCTTGACTCTATAGTTGCCACCAGTTGATCTAGACTTTGCTGGTCAGTCCGGCGACAGAGCGCGGCATGGTAGCCTCCCTGGGCAAACCTTTTCGCTGCATGACCACCAATTCCGGCACCCGCACCAATGACGAGACATAATGACCGCATATTCCTGCCCCTTGTCAGATCACTAATTAGATTACTTATCAGATCAATTTGGTCTTTGCCTTCACTGTATGCAATCGCGCTTCTGGATCTGTTCCCGCCCAGACTCTACTAAACTCTGAGTTCGGCTCAGATTCATCTATCCAGTCTATCAAACTAGCGGAGTTGACAGCATTTTCCTAGTTACCAGCTAAGCAGGCTCCATGACTTCAGCAGCCCCAGCTCCATAGGCAGCAGTAAGCCAGCGTGCATTCCGCGCGATTAGCGTTACAATGCAAAGCCATGACAGCAGACGTCCACAGCGCAAAACACGAAACCGGCGGAGATGCAGCCGCACAGCCGGAATCCCAGGCTGACGTAGACAGCAAAGTTGCAGACTACTGGGATGAGCATACCGATAAGAGTTTTCACGGGGAGACCTACTGGCTGGCCAACCCGGAAATTAATCGGCGACATCAGCTCATGGCTTCAGGGGGTCGTGACTACCCGAGCTGGGTTAATTTTTCAGTCGAGCACTTTCTCGGCAAAAGCACATTATCGGATCGAGTCTTTAAATCACAGCCGCGCAAACCTGTAGATTGCGTGTTGAGCATCGGCTGCGGTGATGGTGCCCTGGAGCGACATCTGGCCAGTATCAATGCAGCCATGCGTATAGAGGGCATCGACCTTGCGCCGAAGCGAATAGAAATCGCCAGAGAGGAAGCAAGGAAGGCCGGAGTAGCGGACTTGCTCCATTACTCGGTGTGTAACGTGGAAACCAGCGACTTTCCCAGTAAAAAATATGATGCGATCTACTTTAACTCCTCTCTACATCATATGTCGGATCTCGATACCATTCTTTCGAGGTGTCGCGCCGCGCTGCGACGCAAGGGCTACCTGTTTGTGAACGAATACATCGGCCCTAATCGTATGGCTTACAGCGACCGGGAGAAAGAAGCCATGCAGGGTGTCTTCCAAATGATCCCTGCCAAATATCGAGTCTCTCACGCAGAGCATGACCGCGGCCAGGTCCGCAGCCATGTTTATTTCCCAGACCCTGAGGAAGTGGAGCGCGTTGACCCATCAGAGGCAATCCATTCTCAAGAGATAATGGATGCCATCAACAGGCATTTCCACGTCGAGGAATTCAACTTCACTGGCGGCACGCTGCTGCAGTACATGCTGCAGGATATTGCTGGTAATTTCCGTCAAGACGATCCCGAGTCGATTAAAATGCTCGACCTGATTTTTGCTATTGAGAAAAACCTGGTAGACAGTGGTGACCTGCTCCCACATTTCGCCATGATTATCGCCAAGCGCTGATTTAACACGACCAGATTGCTATCGATACTCGCGTTTTCAAGCAGCACAGGACCAAAAACCAAACCTGAAATCTTCAACACCAACACTAGCCGGCTCAGATATTGAATGCTTCAGATTGCCTGTCTCGACTCCAACTTGTTATTTCCAAAAAACCCGTTACGCTATCGGTTCAAGTTTGCTCCAGCCAGCGACCAAGGGGTAAGTAAAAACCGCAGCGATGATTATAATGGGCAAGGCTCGAGACAGCGTGCACCTGATCGACTTTCAGGACAGGCACATCGAACTCATTGCAGATTTCAAACCCAGCAGCGTTCAGGAATTTACCAACAAAGAACCAATCTAAAAGAGATATATAGTTATTATGCCAATACCAAAATGTATGCAGGGCCGCCTTTCAGTACCTGTAGTAGGAGCGCCGCTTTTCATTATTTCCAATCCAGACCTGGTCATTGCCCAGTGCAAGGCCGGCGTAGTCGGATCATTCCCAGCCCTGAATGCACGCCCGGCCGAAGAACTGGATAAATGGCTTACCCGCATCAAAACCGAGCTCGCTGAGCACGACGCAGCCAACCCTGACACTCCCTCAGCACCTTTTGCGGTAAATCAGATTGTCCACAACTCCAACGACCGACTCATGCATGATGTTGAGCTCTGCGTAAAACACGAGGTGCCAGTTGTCATTACATCTCTGGGAGCGCGCCCAGAAGTATTTGAAGCAATTCACTCCTATGGTGGAATTTGTCTACATGATGTCATCAATAATCGCTTTGCCAAAAAAGCCATAGAAAAAGGCGCCGATGGCTTGATTTGCGTGGCGGCTGGCGCTGGTGGTCACGCCGGCACACTGTCGCCCATGGCTTTTATCCAGGAGGTTAGGGAGTGGTTTGATGGGCCGGTTCTGTTGTCAGGTGCAATCTCTACTGGAGATGGCATACTGGCGGCTCAGGCAATGGGTGCCGACCTTGCTTATCTTGGTTCTGCCTTTATCGCTACTGAGGAAGCTGATGCCGCTGAGGGCTATAAAAAAGGGATAGTAGAGAACGCGTCCAACGACATCGTCTATACCAACTTGTTCACCGGCGTTCACGGCAACTACCTGCGACCCTCCATCGAAGCAGCCGGACTCGATCCGGACAATTTGCCTGAAAGCGACCCTTCCAATATGAATTTCGGCTCTGGCGGAAGCTCTAAACAGAAAGCCTGGAAAGATATCTGGGGCTCAGGCCAGGGCATCAATGCGGTGAAAGCGGTATTACCCGCCGGAGAATTGGTCGCACGGCTACGAACAGAATATGACGCGGCGCGAGCGCGACTTAAACTTTAAGCCACGCTGAAACCTATAGCATGAAAATCTGGGTAGATGCCGATGCCTGTCCCGGCGCGATCAAGGACATCCTGTTTCGCGCCGCAGAGCGCACCGGCACACAGTTAACCCTGATCGCCAACCAACCGCTTCGCACTCCACCTTCCAGGTTCATTAGCGCCGTGCAGGTAGCTGCCGGTTTCGATGTGGCTGACAACGAGATCGTGAGGCGGGCGGAGCCTGACGATCTGGTTATCACCAGCGATATTCCTCTGGCGGCGGAGGTAATCGCAAAGGACGTACGCGCCCTCAGCCCACGGGGAGAAAAATTCACCAAGGGAAATATTGGCGCGCGGCTGAATATGCGGGATTTTCTGGACACAATGCGCAGCAGCGGCGAACACACAGGCGGCCCAGCCGCCTTCAGCAATGCTGACAAGAAACAATTTGCGGATCAGCTGGACCGGATTCTAGCCAGCAGCAATTAGCTAGCAGCTACCTACTCGCCTGCCTTGCTGTCAGGATGCACGATGTACACCTGCGCCATCTTCACATCCAGAGATGTGGAAATCGCTGTGTTCTCGCCGGATTCAGGGTCGGGGTGAGCATCAGCTAGACGTCGCAGCGCCTTGTAAAGTGAGATGCCAGAGATCTGGCCGTTGCTCAAGTGATGCGTTGAATCGTTACGAATCAGCTGATAATACCAGCTATCCACATCAGCATAGCCAGCCAGGATTCCACTTGCCCCTTCTGAAGTGAGATCAAGTTGAAAGCGAGCATCCTTGAAGATATGAATCGAGGGAACACTCAGGTTTTGCCAGGGCATAACCATCTCTGGCATCGGCTCGGTAATTAGTACGCCATCGACAATCCTGGCATTGAATTGACGGATCAGGCTTTCTCCCCAGCGATAGTCAATACGTTGGGTGCCTCCTGCCATGACTTCCTGGCCGGTGGCGTTGGTCAGCAGCCGATCCATGCCGCGATACATATTAACCAACACGGCGTCATCATTCTCCAGGCTGTCGACCTCCGTGAGTTCAATCATCATACGATTGTATTCTTCATCCAGAATCGCCTTATCCTGGAAGATGTATTCGACACCATCGGGTCCGCGAAAACCAATGACGCAGCCCACCGCGCGGTAAACTTCATTATCGATACCGGGTGTACCGTCAGGATGGGTGAAATCGTTCGGGCTGACTTCACCATCGAGGTTGATCCCCCAGGATAACTCGCCTTCCACTTCGTAGAACTCGAACCCATCGGATTCGGTCGTGGGGTGCCAGGTCTCAATCTCCTGGGCCAGTTGTGTCTCTTCCACCGACAGACCTTCATGATAAGGAAACAACTTTTCGAACTGCTCACGCGGCCCATCATTGAAACCGCGGGGGCATTCCTGCTTGGCGTCCTCGGTTTGGTAAACCGACCAGAACAAGTCTGTCATCACATAGCTAATGGTGCGGTTGCGTATGCGTGACTCGTCGGCGTGAACCGCCATACTGCTCAGCAGTACACCACCGCAAAGCAGCGCCACGTACTTCACTGGCCTGGCAAAAAAAGTACTCATTGATGTACTCATCAGAGATGCCCTCGAAAGAAATCGTCGCGCAGCATGATGGCTTTGAGGCCATTGCGCTGCCCTCTCCATTCACCGGTGCCGCCACCATGCAGGTCGCCGGGCCGCTTGTCGCCACCAAAGGTATAGACCGGTCGATCACGGTAGGCCCAGACTCTCAGGGCACCTTCTTGATTGGGTTCTGCAAAGCGTCCTGTCATGGGTTCGATCCAGACGATGCGCCAAATCCTGCCGCTAGACTCTTCATCGGCGTCAGCGACTACATATGGCCAGTGCTCCTGGCATCGCTCCGGGTCACCTGCACCACACATGGCCAGACGGTAGACCTGCGTGTCATCGGGGTGATCACAGCCAAACTGGTCCTGGGAATCTTCACCGCAGTTGTATATATAAATGGACTTGCCTTCTGCAGTGGCCAGTGCGTTACCAACCATTGTGGGCTGGGATTTGAAACTGGCGGGGTAAGGATCGGCCAATTGGGTATAAACATTGCTCCATCCAGGAGTATCAGTGCCAGTCTGTGACCAGGTGCCGGCATCCAATTTGTAAGTGTATAAAGGCTTGCCCCTGAATACCCATTGCCGAACGCCCGGCGAGCGCTCAAATAAGGACCATTCACCCCGTTCGCGAGCCAGGGACGGAGCGACAACCGGCTCCCAATCAGTGAGACATGCTCCCTCGCAGGCTGTGCTGGTAGCGGAATCGCCATCAAAACTGTAGACCGAAGCGCTGCGATCAGTGGCAAGCATGCGGCCATTGAAAGTACTGCGAATACTGAAGCCAGGAGGATGCAGGGATGGCGGCCCTACCGGAACGCGTTTGGCCGGCGAATCCCCACCGAAGCTGCGTCGGGTTCCCCCCATTACATCGCCGGGCTGGCTGTCTTTAATTGAGGTATAAAGCGGCTGCTCCTCATAGGCCCACTGCAAGGAGCCGTCACGACGTTCAACGATGGTCCATTCACCCACCTCTTCCGCATCAGCCGCAGCAACAACGGGATGCCACAGATCTGTGCAGCTTTTACGCTTGTCTAATTCAGGGAGTTTGATACCCGGCGGGTATGGACTCATCAGGCCAGCAGTCACTGTGAGCACTTCGTTATAGCATGCCGGATTGCTGGGAGACTCGCCGCTATAGCCGTTGCGGAGCTTATGCTGTGGCCACTTATACAGGGTCATGCCATTAGTATTGGCAAACACCGGGCCTTCTGGTGTCGCCTCTACCCGAAATCCTGCCGGGATGGGAACGTCGCGGTACGCTTCGGTGTACTGGCCTTCGCCAGCGGCTGAGGCCAGGGCTGGCAACAGCCCAAGCATTGAAACTACTGAAAGTCGGTTGAGGACATTCACTGCTTGTTTCCTATTTGATCAGAACCGTGTGAGCAAACCTATGTAGGCCCGGGTCAGCAGAACTAAGTGACCAGGATTTCGCCGATATCGCTGGAGGTGTTATTACTCTTGTCACCCCAGTTCTCAATATCCAACCCCATCAGTTTCTGCGCTGTATAGCCAAGTCGACAGCCCGGCGATCCAGCGCCGTCGATATGCAGGCCAGTCTTCACACGGCCGCCCGCAGTGCCAGCACTGAACATGGGGATACCATCGATGGCGTGAATCTTGGCAAAAGACTGGTCGGTGGTCGCGTAAATGAAGCTGTTATCCAGCAGCGAACCATCGCCTTCCTTGAAGTCAGCCAGAGCCTGCACGTAGTAAGCCCACTCTTCCATAGCCCTGCGGGTATACCAGGACGTACGTGGCTGATAGCCAAGCACGGGATCTACCGCCTCTTCGTGAGTCGCCGTGTGGTGCGGCTTGTCGTAACCCGGCTGGGTAGTGGCAGAGAATGCCGAGGCATAAAACATATTGAAAACGCGGGTCTGGTCACAGGCCACGGCCATAAGCATCAGGTCCGTCATCATGCGGTGGCGCTTGGCAACCAGATCGGCATCCAATCCGGTGGGCAGATCCATGGGCTCTTCCAGCATGACGCAGGCCTCGCGTGGATCTGGCTTGGTCAACTGCAGATCGAAGCGTCGCTCCAGGTCTCTCAGACCAGTGAAGTACTGGTCTAGACGCTGGCGATCTTCGGCGCCGAGCGATTTCTCAAGCTTTTGCGCCTCTTCCTGAACAGCAGTGAGCGCGCTCTTGCGCACCATCACTCGGGGATCCGGAGTAAAGGTAGCCGCATTGGGATCCTGGAATCCATCACCAAACAGGCGCTGATAAAACCGCAGTGGCGACCACTCCGGTGCGTTCACGGAGTTTCCACCCTCGTAGCTGAAGCTGTCCCTGACATCGCCGGTGGCCGTCGCGCTCAGGCTGCGAAAACGGGTTGCATTGCCAATCTGACGAGCCACCGAGACATCGATCGTCTCACCGGGCCGATTTTCTCGCGCAGTGGGCGCAATCCCTGAGCGCAGCACCACCCAACCCGAGTGATGGCAGAGATTAGGCGCATCGTCTTTGAATACATGAAAGTTGGTGTAGAGATTGATGTGCTCCTGCACTGGCGCTAGCGCCGCGATTTCCTCGGGGAGATCAAAGTTGGGGCCAGTCTTCTTCGGCACAAAGATAGACTCGCTCATACCCAGCCCCCAGGACCAGGTACCAAAGCGCTGCGGTATAGGCATGCCATCAGCATAGGCTGTGCCGTTCTCGTTCAGAAACACATTGAGTAGAGGCAGACCTACGGAAACGGCGCCCCCATGCAGAGTGCCCTTGAGAAATCGACGTCGGCTTAGTTTCTGATCCAGCTTTTTCATCACTGATTCTCCACACTGGCCAGGCTGGGTTGAGCGCTGGCTCTTTCGGCAGGTGACTTGATTGGAAACGAATCCTCTATATTACCCCGAGTTTCCGCTGACCTCACGCTCGAAAAGGCACCTGAGAGCGCAATATCGCGTAATAAAGCGGGTAACTTGTAACCATTTGCAACAAAACGGTCCTCAAACCACGCTAACGTGTCGCGATCGTGCCTGAGGGACACAGGCCCACCGGTACCATAAGCATAGAGCCGATTAACCAGGCAGGACGAGAGTTTAGGGTGGTTTCGCGTAGCCTGAGCGAGCCCGGCAATATCTTCATAGAATATACCGTCCAGCTCACCGGCTATCTCCAACTCGGCGCCATTCTCGGTTTCGCGAAACCGGCCGGCCCCGTCGAAATTCTCAAGGGACAGACCCATGGGATCCGTCACCAGGTGGCAGCCCGCACAGGATGGGTTCGAATTGTGGGCCGCCAGACGTTCCTTGGCTGTTCTGGCGTTTTCGGCCTCTATCAGTGCCGAAAAATCTACATCGGGTGGTGGGTCCGGTACTTTCTGGCACAGGAAGGTCTCACGCAGGGCTTTGCCCCGAAGCGTGGGTGAACTGCGCACGGAATGGGAATTTACCGCCAGGAAACTGACATGGGTCAGCAGCCCAAGGCGCGGACTGTCTTCTTCAAATTCGAAGGGTACCCAGCCCTGCCTGGTGGGGGTATCGTAGACCGTGGCCAGCTGCATCGACATAAAAGTCTTTTTGGTCGTGAATAGATCCCGATAGTCTTCTTCTCGTGTAATCAGGTGATCGATTACGGTCCGCAAGGTTTGCTCTCGCGCATGTTCCAGTGTGGTGCCGGTAACCATAGGATAGACATTGGGATCTTTAGCCAGGCTTTCAAATTCATCGAATGTCATCAGATCATCGAAGAAGGCGCGCATACCTTCCTCGAGACGGGCACTGGCAAGCATGCGGTCTACCGACCTGGCCAGGCCCTCTTCGGTGTGCAATTCCCCGGATTCTGCCGCCTGCAGCAGGGCATCATCAGGCGGCGCATTCCATAGCAGGAAGCTGAGCCGAGAGGCCACGGAATAACTGTCCAGACGCTCCTGTTCTGGGGCCTCAGGGTCCGGTTCTGCGCGATCGGCTATAAAGACGAAATCTGGGCTAATCAAGATAGCCTCCAGGGCCAGAGCCAGCCCATCATAAAAGTCTTCTGTCTGCTCAGCGGCGTAGTCCGCGATCTGCACCAGTTCAGCCAAACGACTTTCCTCAAGGGGTCGACGCAGCAGCAATCGACCCGCCTCGCCCAGAAACAACCCGGCACATGTCGTGTCTGCAGCGGCAATCGATTCCGGAGAACAGGGGATCAGAAAGTCACGGTGCTCTTCATCTACTACCCGGGCGGCAATCGCCGCGCCAGTTTGCTGAATCTGAGACACCTGATCAGAGGTAACGCCGACAAATGCAGTGCCAGAGGCCAGCAGGCCGTCAGTGCGATCCATGGGTGGAATCGGCGGCAACACACTGTTGGCAACATCATCGCCGAACACAGCAGCAATGGTATTGGAATACTGTTCTCCGGTTAACAGACGCGTGCGCAGCGGTGAAGCGGCGGTTTCTGGTTCTGCAGGTTCACTGGGCTGTTGACCACAGGCCACCAGCAGTACGGCGAAAAGCATGAGCATCACGCTGCCCGCGGCTTTAGTCTTGGCGAGAACTGTATTCATCATTTCAGCTTGTTTAACCATAGTTATTCTAAATTACCTGACCGTATCGCCCGGTCAAGCCCTTATTCCGCGAGTCGCGAGTAGGATGCGACTAGCGCTGCCGAGCCACCTGCTCTGGGGTAACAATACCGGCCGCATTTTCCCATGAGTGACGAATGAAGGTAGCAACTGCCGCGACTTCTTCATCATCCAGGGTGTACTGATACGCTTCCATCACTTCACGCCATTTTGACGGCAAGGGTGGTGTTGGCACGTGTGGAGCATACAGAATGGCGTTAATCATGGAGGCCGGGTTTTCGTCCTGCACCACCAGGCTGCCACGGTTCAGTTGCGGCGCCATTTCCGGGTCACCGGCACCGGTGGGCAAGTGACAAGTACCACAGTGCAGGTTGTAAATCGTTCTGCCGCGCCCCATGAGTCCGGCATCAGGTTCCGCGGTGCTAAGATCGGAGACTGGAGCAAGAGACTTCAGGTAAGTTGTCATCGCATCAATATCGTCATCTGCAAGATAGCGAGTACTGTTAAGAATGACCTCATTCATCGGCCCAAATGACTCGAGGATTCCATTGCGCGCAGTCTTGAGATAGCTGGCCACATCCTCGTAAGACCAGAGCGCCAGGCCCCGATCATAGGAAGTGAGGTTTGGTGCGGACCACGCGCGGTATTCGCCACTGCTGACCAGATCCATATACTCCCCACCGCTCATATGGGCGTCCAATCGCTCGGCGCCAACGGCATTGCGCGGCGTGTGACAAGCGCTGCAATGAGCCAGAGCTTCAACCAGATAGGCGCCTCGATTCCACTCTGCAGACTGATCGGGCTCCGGTTCGAAGGCACCGGCATCGAAATAGGGTATTTTCCAGAAAGCCACCAGGGCTCGCAGATTGAAAGGAAATTCCAGTTCGTTTTCCAGTGGCGGCTGCTGCACCGGCTCAATGGATTGCAGGTAGGCGTACATGGCGGCGATATCTTCATCGCTGGCCTTTGTATACGAGGTATAGGGAAAAGCCGGATACAAGTGCTCGCCATTTGGACGAATACCATGGCGCAGCGAATTCAGAAAATCCCAATCTGACCAGGCGCCTATTCCGGTATCCGGATCAGGCGTAATGTTGGTGGAGTAGATCGTGCCGAAAGGGGTTTTGAACGCTAGACCACCCGCCATAAATTCGCCGTCATTGGTGGTGTGGCAACTGGCACAGTTTGCTGCTGTTACCAAATATTCACCGCGGGCAATTAGCTCACTTTCGGCGATCTGCGCCGTCAACAATGGCCCTTCCCTCTCGACAGCGGGAGACCGCAACAGGATAAAGGCGGCAAGCAATGCCAGCAGAACAAGTCCTGACAGCAGGATGTGGCGAATCTTAAGAGACAAATCTGATACTCGTTATCGGGCTGGTGGCGTCAAGCAGTGCACAAATTTGGTTCACCCAGATGTTCACCAAGGCCCGCTCACGCCTGAAAAACTAAGGCAGATTAGGCGTCATCACCACAGCCCTGTCAATGGTCCAATCCCCCTCTGGAAGCCTGATATTGAAACAATTAGTGCCTTATCTGATATGCGGTCGCCTCAGTGAGCGATTACCCGAATTTTGCGGTAGCATGGCACGTAATGAATCCAGCTGCGCGCAGGAAATGGCGCCCCAAACACCTATTCTTAATGAGGATTTGACAGTGAATTTTCCCGAGCAATTTTCCGCATTAAAGCAATACACCTTGCTCCCGCTCGCTTTCTGCGCATGTAGCGCTCTCGCGCAGAATAACGAGCTGGAAGAGTGGCAAAACACGGATCGACCAATCGCTGCAGGCCAGTCCTTTTGGCTGGAAGAACTCACCTCGATGGAAATACGGGATCTCATCGCCGACGGCACTTCCACTGTAATCATTGCAACCGGTGGCATCGAAGAGAATGGACCATACCTCACCACCGGCAAGCACAATCTGATTCTGCAAGCGGCCTGCCCTGCTATCGCCGCAGAGTTAGGCAACGCTCTTTGTGCTCCCATCGTCAAATTCGTGCCGGAGGGCAGTATTGAACCACCATCAGGCGCAATGCTTTACCCAGGTTCAATAAGCCTCAGCGCAGCGACTTACGAAGCGCTACTCAGCGATATCGCCAGCAGCCTCAAGCAGGCAGGTTTCTCTGACATAGTAATGATCGGTGACAGCGGTGGTAATCAGCGTGGCATGGCGAACGTCGCCAACAAATTGGCAGAGGCCTGGTCGAGCGATGCCACTGACATTCATTTCATTCGCGAGTTTTACGATCCGGGCTGGGTAGAAACCGAGCAATTCACCGAACGAGAGCTAGGGGTTGCCGAGACCCAGCGCGATGGCTATCACGATGACATCTGGGTCACCGCTATGATGATGGTGACCGACCCTGATCAGGTACGCTACCAGCAGCGCGTGGATGCAGGGCTCGCTTCCATCAACGGCGTCGCCATCACTCCAATGGCCGAGACGATCCAACTCGGCAAGGATATGATTAATTTTCGCGCAGAATACACTGCTACGGCAATTCGCGCCGCGATTTCTGACAGCAAATAAAATCTCCAGGCACTAGAAACAATGAATCAAATAACAGCTCTAATAATCCTCTGCATGACCTTGCTGCTATCACTCAATACCACGATTGCCGCAGAGCAGGAAGAGACCGCTGCCATCGACGTTCCGGAACCAACTCGCTTCATGAGCGACCATTCCGGCCGCTTCAATGGCGAACGTATTGACTACCAGACGATAGCGGGTGAAACCTACATCAGGGATCTTAAGGGTGAGCCCAAGGCATCCATTTTTACCTTTGCTTATACTAAAAAGAATCTGGCAGAAGGAGAAGTGAGGCCTGTCACCTTCATTTGGAACGGCGGCCCAGGCTCGTCTTCAACCTGGCTCCACATGGGTAGCTATGGACCCAAGCGCATTGTCGTACCGTCTGATGCAACCCACGCCGGACTTCCGCCCTACCCGGTTGTAGATGCGCCGGAGACAATCCTTGATGTCAGCGATCTGGTTTTTATTGATCCAGTAGGCACCGGCTTTTCTCGCGCCCTCGGCGGATATGAAGGCAAGGACTTCTGGGGGCTGGACGAAGACGCAGAATCCATGGCGGATTTCATTGCTACCTGGATTACCGAACATGGCCGCTGGAATTCTCCCAAGTTCTTGCTCGGTGAAAGTTTTGGTACGACCCGTGCGGCCGCCGTTGCCAAGCTGATGGAAGAAGATCGCTCAATCAGCCTCAACGGTATTGTGTTTGTTTCCCAGGCACTAGACTATCAGGGTTCTACCCCATACGTGCGCGACAATGTGATTTCCTTTATCACTTATGTGCCCACGATGGCCGCAACTGCCTTGTATCATGGGCGCGTGCAGCCACCCCCGGAAAGCCAGGAAATATTCCTGCGACAGGCGCGTGAGTTTGCAGTCAATGAGTATCTGCCAGCCCTGTTTAAAGGCAACACCATAACACCGGAAGAATACCTGGCAGTGCGTGATCGCCTGGCCTATTTCACTGGTCTAAGCACCGACTATATCGACAAGGCCAATCTGAGAGTCCAGGGCAACCGCTTCGTTAAGGAATTGCGCAGGGACGAAGGCGTTTCTGTAGGCAGGCTGGATTCCCGCTATACCGAAGACGAAGTCGATGACCTGGCTGCCCAGACTTCGAGGGATGCAGCGAGTGACGCGATTTCCGGCGCTTATAAGGCATCACTAATGTCCTATATGCGCAGCGAACTTGGAGTAGACTGGAATCGTCAGTACCTCAATCCTGCTGACCCTGGGCTCAGCAGCAACTGGCGCTGGCGCCGAGTTCCTGACGGCTCATCCTGGGAGCCAGCCTACGTGAACACAGCGCACGATTTATCCACCGCCCTGCGTATCAATCCTGCTCTGAAGGTGCTGGTGGCATCCGGCTACTTTGACATGGTTACACCATTCTTTGATGCCGAGTACACCCTGAACCGTCACGGTATTCGCGCAGAACAGGTGGAGTATGAGTATTACCAGGGGGGACACATGATGTATGTGAACGAACCCTCACGGCTCGAACTGCTGCAAGATACGCGGCGCTTTATTGAAGCTCAGTCGCCAAGCAGATAAGACTGATCTACTGCGGTCGCAAAGCACTGCGTGACCAGTGCCTCAGCCAGGCGAGAGCGCGAACACCAGTGTTGTCAGACTCGAAATGATCAGCGAAAACCCGTTCAGACCTCGATTGTAGGGTCGGCAGGATATGCGTGCCGGCCGTTTCTTTAACATATACAGTCTGTTTACTGATTGGTGTATCTGGGTCAATGAAACTCCCGACTCAATACCGCCAGCTGGAAAGGTCTGCACCAGCGGGAGCAGTCTGCTCGATCCGTTCCAAAACGCGAGGCACATACATGCTGTTATACCGTAGGCGGGAAATCCCATTGCCGTTATCGTGATCGCCGTTCCAGCAGTGCTCGGCGCGATCCCCATAGTCTACGACACCGCCATAGTAAGGATTGGTGGTACTTTCCAGAAACGCCTCGGTGAGATACACCGCATTATTCAGATAGTAGTTATCCATATCCCCGACATAAATATGTAGCTTGCCTTCCAGCTTGGGGCCAAGGGTCGACCAGTCGCGTTCAAGGATATGGCGAAGGTCGTAATTCTCACGCCAATATTTAGCGACCTCCTTGTTGATCACGCCGGTTTCCTTATCCCATAAGCGCACCGGGTAGCCGTCGTCTCCCATAGGTGAAAACGTGGCTTCCCAGATATCGTACTGCTGACCGGAGCGATTCTTGTCACCCAGCACCGCCTCCAGGCGATTGTAATCATATTGACTGGCATCGACGTGTCCTAGATAGTCACGATGCGCGGGGCGCGGGATTCTCTGGAACTGGCTATCGTAATAGTAGGCGTTGTCATCCTCATAAATATTGATGGTCATGTATGCGCGGAAATCGATTGGATCCGGGCAGGCAGCGAAGGCGCCGTTGTACTCATCAGGATAAAAGGTCTGTACCGCCATGGCTTCCCAGCCACCGGTAGAACCACCATAGGTGAATCTGGCCCAGCCTTCTCCGATTCCCCTGAATTGTTCTTCTATATATGGAATCAACTCATAAGTGATGGCATCACCGTAAGGCCCCTGACTGGCCGAATTCACGGCATAGGAATCATCGTAATAAGGCGTCGGGTGCTGCACCTCAATGATCAGAAAGCGCGGGAAGTCTTCGCTGACCCAGGTTCGATAGAAGTCATAGGCCTCTTGCTGCTCGATTAGATTATAGCCGTCCAGATCAAATCGGGCGCTATAAACCGGCTCTAGATCGGCCTCAGGCGGTTCAGTTCGGAAACCACCAAAATCACTCGGGAAATGACCATGAAATACCATCAGCGGGTAGCTTGCCTGGGGATTCTCATCGAACCCCTCTGGTAACAGAACATGGGCGCCGAGGTAGACATCGGTCCCCCAGAATTCGGACAACAGATCACTGCGCATCTTGATGTGCTTTATGTATTCAGTATCCGCGGGTGGTTCGATTTCAGGGATAACCTGGTCCATCACTATTTCAAACTGATTTATTCCAGCCTCGGATATTTCAATTTCAATAGGCGCGGAATAAAAATTGCCCGGCTTACGATTCCAGCGTTGCCCCTCGCCTCGATCCGGCGGCAGGCTCACGGTCCTTCCATTACTGAGATTAAACTCCTCATAGCGATTCAAAAGTGCCTGCACGTAGTAGGTGCCAGGTGGCACTTCCGATAAATCGGCAAGCGGAAACCCAATATGAGAGCCATCGATCACCACCGATTCCCCACCAGCCATGTCACTGACATTTCGACCAAAGATCAATTGCGTGTTCAGGCCATTATTGACAAGGAAGCGCGGTTCTGAACGATCGTGGGCGGCCAGCATCAATAGTAGACGCCCATCTTGCGCATCGCTCGTCAGGTCATCTGAAAATCGAATCGAAAATCGGGCTACTTCTTCCGCTGACTGAGCCGCCGCGAACGAGGTTGTAAATACAGTAAATGGAAAAAGGCAAAGCAAGAGCCATCTGGAAACCATGGTTGAATCTCTCATAGCAGGTGGGTCGATTAACAACTTAAAGCTATCAGCTGCCTTCGGCGCGAACAAGCGCAGACCACTCGATGTCGCAGGGACGAAGAAAGAAGAAAAACGAAGGGTTGATCAGGGCGGATGGAATCTGACTTTGATTAGTGGATGTAGGCTTCGGTTACCGCACGCACGGAACGGCGTATGCCCCTCGCTGCAGCCTTGGCTGAAATTGTGGCCTTTACGATACCATCGATTTCCTTGTCCACACGAAATCGATTAGCTGCATCCAGGCCTACAAACTGCTCTTCGAAGCCCCAGGAAAAGAAATCGCCGATCGTATAGCGCAGAGATTCCTTGTAGTAGATTACTTTCAGTCCGACTATTTTGCCGTCCAGACCCATTCCAATCAGGGTATCAATAGGCCCGCTATAGCCATTTGGTTCCGGAGGAAAATCTGGCGTCACAAATGCATAACCTGTCAGAATTTGCTCGCCGGTCTCAGGGTCAGTCTTGTAGGCCTTGTATACCGGTGGCTCTCCCTCCTTCTCAGAAAAGCTCTCAGCACCTGGCACGACTGCTTTAAGCAAGCGCTCCGTGGTGTGGTCCGAGTTCGCGGCATAAGCTGAACGGTAAAAGTCTTGCTCAGCCGACAGCCACGCACTGAGGTTATCGCCCATGAAAAAGGCCGAACTCAGAACGAGCGCCAGGACTAAAACCCTGCGAAAATTTCGGCTCGATAATGTTTGCAACATATTCAGGCGACCACCAGATGTCTGCGGCATCGTGTTAACTGTAATTATAACCCCAAGCGCCCAGCCCTAACTGTGTCAAAATTTAACAGTCAGTGTAGTTCTCACGCCAGCTCCAGACGTCGCAGCATGGGCAAAACACAAGAAATTGACGGGTAATTTCAGCGAGATGGCGCAATGTCGAATAATGGACAGCGATCCTGCGTCCCTGCTTTTGAAAACAAGCAATAAAAAACCCCAAACTGCGTGAACCGTTTGGGGTTTTCATGATTGGTCCAATCTTTCGATTAATGACCAGATTTCGCGGGCTGTTTAGCTCTCGCCACCAGCATCCATGAACTCAACGTGCATCTCAAGTTCGATCTCATCACCCACTCCGAATGAGGTAAAGCGATCAACACCGAAATCCGAGCGGTTGAATGCAGCACTGCCAGAGAAACCTACCGTATAACTGCGAGTCAGGAAGTTACGGCCACCACCGTTGAAGTTCACTACCAGATTGACCGGTGCAGTTGTGCCGTGAAAGGTGAGATCACCGGCGAACACGAAGGTATCTTCGTCAACTGCTTCAACGAAGGAAGTAGTGCGAAAAATAGCCTGCGGATACTGTTCAACATCCAGCCAGTTATCGCCACGCAATTCTTCCTCGAACTCCGCCAAATTGACATTGATAGAAGCCATTTCCACGACAACTTCGAGACTGGCATTTTCAATATCTTCCGGATCGAAATCCAGTGAGGCATCGAACTCGGTAAAGCGACCAAGGAAAGTCGAAAAGCCCAGATGATTCAGCTTGAACAACAGCGCAGCGTGGTCGCTATCAAGCACATATTGCCCGCCCCTGACCTCGGTGATTTCAGTGGTTTGATCCGGCGTCACAAGCCGATCGCAGGCACCAAGGAAAGCCACACTGGCGATGAAAGCGGTAGCGCGGCCGAGACTGGATTTAGTTAGATTAAGCATGGTTTAGCCTTTTATTGTTGATCGGTTGCTACTGCAGCATCGCGTAGACATCGACTTTAACAGTCACTTCATTGGGCACTTCAGCAGTATTTGCCCAGTAGCCCTGACCCACACCGTATTCCAGGCGCAGAAGCTCGACTTCGCTGACCAGGTTAAAGCAGACCTGCCCATCACAAGTATCGATATTGAGTTCGAATGGAAAAGTCATTGGATTGGTTTGATCACGAATCGTCAGAGTACCGTCCGCTTCGAAAGTGTTGACGCCAGTGAGACGGCACTTCTCAGCGGTGAATGTGGCGCTCGGCCAGGTATCCACGTCAAACAGCTCATAGTCGAGCAGGTAGTCTAGAACCTCAGGCGAATCCACCTCAATATCTTCTATGTTGATGGTGACATCGAATTTGCAACTGGTAGGGCTCATCGGATCGATATCAAAGTTTGCCTGCACATTGGAAAATCGACCCTGATATGGATCAGTGCCATAAGAGTACTCGAAGATAACTTGGGACAAGCCAGGATCCAGCACCCATTCAGCCGCATTGGCTACAACACCAGTAGTGAAAAGTGCGATCCCCAGAAAGAACTTCTGCATTAAAGTTCGCATGTGATTAATTACTCCTGTCTAAGTTTATGGCAACGCGAAGGCCACCAGCTCTGCTGCCTGACCGCCGCCACTGACAAACATTGCCAAATACTGTTTGCCATCGTGTTCATAAGTGAATGGTAGGCCGGACTGATTATTGGGTAAATCCAGCTCGGCAATGATCTCTCCAGTCGCCTTGTCGACGGCGCGGAATATGGGGCTTGCTCCCCGGCCGCCGGTGCCTTCACCGACAAACAGCAGGGATTTAGTGACCAAAATACCAGAGCGCGTAGGGATACCGGTACGCTCAATATCTATACCTTCCAGCAAGCGATGGTTTTTGATTTGGTCAGGTGTATCGGCGTTGGCAATCATCCAGAGGTGATCACCTGAATTCATGTCGATTGCTGTGATGCGACCATAAGGCGGCTTAACAATTTCTAGGCCTTGCACGCGCGGCACACGCACACCGAAAGCTGCGCTCAAGTCCAGGTCAGAATCTTCATCTTTACCTAGCGACATGACAGCCAGTGCGGTTCGAGACGGCACGTATAAGATACCGGTTTCTGGATCGATGGTTGAACCTTCCCAGTTTGCGCCGCCGGTCGCAGACGGTAAGGTCAGCACACCGCGGGTGCCGTCATCCGCATCAGCCAGTGAAGGCGGCGAATAGACGCTGGGGGCCAGACGAAAGCCTTCGATCGCCTCCAACGCCAGTGCCCGAATTTCAGGTGTCCAGTCAATCAGATCATCTTCGGTAAATCCCTGTCGATCATAAGGAGCAGGTCGAGTGGGATAAGGCTGCGTAGGTGAATACCACTCACCCGGCACATCGCCCGCCGGAACCGGTTGTTCTTCGATTGGCCAAATTGGTTCGCCAGTCTCGCGGTCAAAGGTATAAACCCAGTTCTGCTTGGTGACAGACATCAGAATCTTGCGACCATTAGGCAAATCAGACAACACAGGCGCAGATGGAATATCCCAATCCCAGATGTCATGGTGAGTCAGCTGATAGTGCCACTGCCGCTCGCCAGTCTTGATATCCACCGCCACGATTGAGTCAGAGAAAAGGTTATCGCCCGGACGATCACCGCCGAAGCGGTCACCGGTAGCAGACTCAACCGGCAAATAGACCAGACCGAGTTCTGGATCACCGGACATCGGTGCCCAAACACCCGCATTACCGGTAAATTCGATGCCCCCGTCTAGCCAGGATTCAAAACCCACCTCGCCGCGTTCTGGAATCGTGCGGAAAGTCCACAGCAGCTCACCAGTGCGCGCATCAAACCCGCGAATATCGCCTTTCACATTGGACTTGGAACGCGGTCGCATACCCACTCGGTGAGCCGCGCCAACCACGATCACATCATTCATCACGAATGGTGCGGCCGACAGACCGATATCTGGATAAGGAAATCTGGGGTCGTCAGCGTTACGCAAGCCATCGAAGAGATCCACGATACCGTCTTCACCAAATGCCGGATCCGGTACACCGGTCTCGGCGTCCAGTGATACAAGGTGATAGCCAGGCGTGACGTCTATGACGCGCTTGTTGTCACCGTCGGTCCAGAAGGCAACGCCCCGACCGGCACCCTTTCGAGGGGCCTCATCGAAACGAGCGCCTTCCTGTGGACGCCACAACCACAGGATTTGTCCGGAACTTGCATCCAGCGCCACTACATTCCGGGTGCTGCCCACGTTGGCATACAGCACACCATCTATTTCGATAGGCGTTGAGGGATTGTTGAAATCTGTGGAGGGTCCAAAACCCTGAGTAGAGAAGCGCCATGCGATCTCCAAATCACCAACATTTTCCGCGTTGATCTGATCCAAGGGCGAATAGCGCTGTGCGAAATGATCACCGTGATACTCGGGCCAATCACCTTCGTAAACTGAGGTGCCTGACTGGGCGAGTGCTCCAGACGACAGAGCAAGCGTGCCGGCGCTCATTAGCAGTGAAGAAATAATTCTCCTGGGTGTTCTCATTTTGGGCTCTCTTAATATCTGTTCTTGAAATTATCTGCTCAGGGCTGCTGAACACTGACTGAATGTGGTCTGAGCCAGCGTCTTCGTAAGACAGGATCGCTGAGACTGCGCATTACATGCGCTCCTGTGTGGCCAGACCTAGGGCTTGTTTTTAGATTTGTTTTTAGCCTGAGCACGCGTGACAGACGCAGTCAGAGCATAAGCAATCTCCCTCTTACAAGCAAGTGCGAAGCTAAGCGGCAAGATTAAAACTCGTTTCAATATCAATCGCTTAGAGTGAATTTAACCCTACGATTTGTAATAGTTTGTAATAGTTTGTAACTGATAAAGTGGTCTGGCATATGCGGGCAAGAAAACCGCCCCAAAATTGGGAATTTCGGGCCGAATCACACTCATAGCCTGCCCCTGATTCGGCGCAGCCTTAGCCGCTCCGTCAGGAACGGGAGGGAGAACTTGAAGTTGAGGAGAAATCCGCGGCGAGTGAGCTTAGAGCGCCCTGCCGTCGGCGCTCTGGGCACGGAGCGTCGCCAGAAAACTCTCCATCTCCTGCACCCGGTCAGCGGCCATGGCCTTTGCGGTTGCAGTGACCAGACTGGCGGGCAGCTGACGACTGAAATTCTCGAGGGTAGCCACCGCCGTAGGCAAGTCCTTGGCCAGCCTTTCCCGTGTAGTAAGGGAAATAATGCGGGTCACGCCGATAGCACCAAGGAAATTGAGAGTATCCGCATCGTGCAATACTTGCGCAACAGGCTCAGTCGGCGCTTCGGCGTAATACATATGGGCGCGAATAGCGGCCTGCACAGACGGCAATTTTGACATAGGGAAACCGGCTGGCTCCAGGATAGTGCCCGCCTTGTCAGCACCCGTGTTGGAATGATCTTCTCCCGCTACCGCGTAGGGTTCGAAGGCTGCCATATCGTGCAGAAATGCTGCCGCGAATAGGACATCTTCATCAATCTCCAGCCCATCGCCTGCAGCCAATACTCTTGCCAGCTGGTAATCGCGTTCACTGTGCTCAAGCCCCCACGCCGTGTGCTGCAGGTTGTTAGCCGCAAATTCATAAACCGTTTCTTTCCAGGGCTGATCCAGCGGAATGCCTGATTTGGTTTCCTGCGCGAGTGCTTGTGAAAAAGTTAATCCGGCAACGATCAGCAGGAGCCAGTTGTTGCCTACAAATGCTATTCCTTTCTTCAATTTTCTACCCTCGTTGCCCAGTGGTGTTAGCGTTGCTGATTTTGTTTGGAATCAGTCCAAGCACCCCGGCTATTCATCCACTAATACAGTGTGCACAGATGTGTACAGGTATGTTAGGAAAAACCATACAACTGCAGGCTAGAGATCTTTAGCCGCGCGCACCATAGCTTCAACATCCGCCAAGAGCTGTTTGGCGTCAAACACGATGCCATCCTTGATGGTGTAGCTGACACCACCAATCCGTTTCAGTTCACCTGCTTCCCGGTCCAGGTACATGTGGCCCGTGCCATAAAGAACCTTGAAGTTTCTTACCGGGTTTTCGTCCAGCAGGATAATATCGGCTTTCTTACCCGGCACGATCGAACCTATTTCATCCTCCATACCGATCAGTTCAGCACCATTCAATGTTGCCGCCTGAATAACCTCCAACGGGTGGAAACCTGCCTCCTGCAGTAACTCCAACTCCCTGATGTAGGCAAAGCCAAACAGTTTGAAGATAAAACCAGCATCAGAACCGGTGACCACACGACCGCCGTTGTTCTTAAAGTCGTTGACGAAGTCCATCCAGATCCTGAAGGCTTCACGCCAGGCTACTTCATCGGCGGTGGTCCAGTCGAAATGGTAGGAGCCGTGCAGACGTGGATCCGGCATAAAAAATTCCTGTAACGCCGGCAAGGTATACAACTCGTGCCATTCCGCATCGCGGGCCCGCATCACGTCCCGATTGGCTTCATAGATTGTAAACGTAGGCACCAGTGTAAAATCGAGCTCAATCAGTTCATCACGCACCGCATTCCATTTTGGGCTACCTGGCGCTGCAGCCTGCTGCCAAAGGCGACCTGCCTGACCGAATCTCCATTGCTCGTCGGAATAGTTATAGTCAACCGGATAGTCCTGAATAGTGCGATTAGTAAACAGAGATTCCGGCAGACCATACCAGTGTTCCATGCTATCCAATCCCATCCGCGCACTGTCCAGCACATTAGTGGAGTACACCGAAGTCTGATCGTGGTGATTTGATGTTCCCATACCCAGTTCACGGGTGGTGGCATAGATCGCCTCCGTCGCGGCGCGGGTCGCGCCTCGCAATTTCACACCATCGGCGCCGCGGCGATGCACTTCCCGAACCCAGGCTTCAGCACCTGCAGCACTGGTCACCGAACCGCCGGGAAACATCGCGTGCACCACCAGCCTGGGCGCGGTAATTTCTCCCGCATCGCTGCGCTCGCGATGCGCCACGGTCCAATCCAGCCCCATCCCGCTACCAACTTCCCTGACTGTGGTAATGCCGTGCGCCATCCACAGTTTGAAAACGTATTCCGGCGGTGTGATCGCACCGGTGAGGCCCTGCCCGGTGTTTCCAATATGGGTATGGGCGTCAATGAAGCCGGGCAATGCGTACATGCCGGTACCGTCAATAATTCTCGCACCAGAAATAACCGGAGCAGTAGATTCAATCGCGGCTATCCGGTCTCTCTCCACCACGATTGTTACCGGCCCCCGTGGCGGTGCACCCTCGCCGCTGATCAACATGACATTGGTGATGAGCAACTGATCGAACGGGCCTTCACCCCGATTGCGGTTCGGCGCAGAATCAGGAATCGCGATGCCGTTACGAATGGCCCGAGTTGCGCCTTCTTCTCCTGGGACTATAGATGATCCGCCCTGGGCGGAAGCCCACTCTGAGAATAATAATGCGGTGAGCGTAATAATTAACCTGGTCATACTATTTAGGCGTTCCTGTCGTCGTTGTCGGCGTTGGCGTTTTCTTAGCGCACTCATGTGGGCATAAATGCAAACAAAGCCGCAAGCCAGAAATTATTACTGAACTACGGCTAATAGTATCTCGACAGGATCAGCGATAATCTGCCCCTGCGTGTATTCTGAATCCGAGTTATTGATTGTAGCTGCGGCATTGATAGCTCTTACTGCCTCCATGCCCCTAACAACCCGACCGAAGGCGGCAAAGCCCTGCCCGTCTGCGTTTCTGGGCTGCCCATAATCCAATCCCGGCTGATCACCAATACAGATAAAAAATTTTGAGCTGGCTGAGCCTACTTCACCTCGTGCCGCAGGATCAGCCGTCGATAGCGCGTACAAACAATTAAAGCTCACGATGTTAAAGCAGGCAGAAATTTCGGCAATCACTTTAAGCAGAATTTTCAAGCAAAGACTTCAGACATTCAAAACAAACCGAAAAATGGCTCATACTGTACGCGCCGACTACATGCCGATAGCCTACACTCGCCCGAGCTT
Source organism: uncultured Pseudomonadales bacterium (assembly GCA_938091935.1). Classification (GTDB taxonomy): domain Bacteria; phylum Pseudomonadota; class Gammaproteobacteria; order Pseudomonadales; family Pseudohongiellaceae; genus UBA9145. Next base: position 34,880 of record CALKNV010000018.1, on the reverse strand, counting down.
TGAATCTACGCTTATGCTGTCGCACAGCGTAGGCCTTTGGCGACAAATCACAGCGTTGTTTGCAGCGCTCAGATTTCCGGTCTCAGCCATTTTTGATTGCACAAGCCTAGGCATCTATCAGGGCAAATAAGACAGCCAAAAAGATCGGATTAAATTCGGCTATGCGGCCACCATAGCGTGGTTTCGCTAAAACCCGCTATAGTTAGTCTGACAGACATAGCGCCGTTAGTTCTCAAGCTAATTCCGCCGGGACAACTACCCGTAGTCTGAAAGTCATCCAGTCAGGCAACATTTGTGATGCTCGAACTTCGCATGGCCATTCCCATGAGGCATCTCGGCACCGCGCGATTAAGATTCGTAAACAGAGTGCTACCAGGATCCAATATGAGGTGATAACGAACTCTAACCTACCTATAGATCCGAAAATGGAAATGATTTGGCCTCGCTCAGGTGGACTTGCTGCTATAGAGCTTTTAAGCTCCTCCGAAGACCATTGAGCATGTGCCCGTTAACCTTTCTTTTTCCACCCGCTTTTTGTGCCAGGTAACTCATGACCGATACCCTATTTCCAAAGTCGCAGCAGCCATGCTTCATATCTCGAAAAATGCCGTGCGATGCACTTCTCTGTGCTTCACTCTTGGCGGCGTTTAACAATAGCGCTGCTGCAGAACTGGCGTTGGCAGACGATGCCAAGCAGGTGCCGTTTTCAGCAACCTGGTGGCTGCTCGGCGAAGCCGCTCCGCAGACAAACTAGAGAAGTCCTTGGCGAACATGCATCCAGTCATATTTGATAATGACATTGGCATCGACGATGCCATGGCGCTGCTGCTTTTGCACTATGCCGAGTCTGTTGAGCTGCTAGCAATCACTACCCGCTTTGGCAATGCCAGCATCGCCGACACAACCCGCAACGCGCTAATCATGAAAGACTTGTTTGGTATTGAGGCACCAGTTTTCCAGGGTGCCGCAACACCGATGGGCGAGCGTCTGGGAGAGGGTTTTCCCATTCACGTGCATGGAGAGAATGGGCTGGGCGACATTGACCTGCCGGCTCCTCGGTCAAAGATTGATCCGATGCCAGCGGCTGAAGCTCTGGTTGAAGTGACAAAAGAAGGTGACGGCGAGGCTATCATCATTGCTGTTGGCGGACTGACTAATATCGCACAGGCATTGGAGCTGGATTCCAATTTTGCTGACCGGGTCAAACAGCTCATCATTATGGGTGGGGCTTTTGGTTACAATCGGCACAACGGCAATGTCTCCCCCGTCGCGGAAGCAAATATCGCCAGCGATCCACAAGCGGCAGATATTGTATTTCGCAGCGGCATGGCGACTACCATTGTTGGCCTGGATGTGACCCATGAAATCATAATGGATCGGCCCTATATGCAATCACTGCTTGAATATGGGGGTGAAGCCGGCAAGTTTATTGCCAACAGCCATCAATACTATCTGGATTTCCATCATAGCCTCAGCGGCAGGTTCGAGTGTCCCCTGCATGATTCTGCGGCAATCGCCTATTTACTGGCCCCAGATCTCTTCGCTACGATCAATCAACCAGTTCGAGCGGTTACCGAAGGCATCGCAATGGGCCAGACCATTCATGGTGATGATCTCAGAGAATACGTTTCCAGCGCGTGGGATGATGTGGCTGACAGCACTATTTGTATCGGTGTCGATGGCCCAGCTGTGCTTGAGCTATGCCGCAGCATCCTGAGCACAGCGGCCAAAGACAGGAATAATTGATGAACAATGGCAGCACTGTTATCTGGGTAATCGGAAGCATCAACACCGACATGGTTGTAAAGGCTGGCAAGCTTCCAAGCCCAGGTGAAACGGTACTGGGAGGTGAATTTCTTATGAATCCTGGCGGTAAAGGCGCCAATCAGGCAGTCGCAGCGGCACGCCTGGGTTCTGCTGTCGCCATGGTGGGTTGTGTTGGCCGCGACGTGTTTGGTGATAAAGCCATCGCAGGGCTTAAGGACGAACTAATCGACTGTAGCCACGTTTATCGAGATGAGAACAGAGCATCAGGTGTCGCACTTATTAGCGTGGATGAAAAGGGAGAAAACCATATCGTGGTTGCGCCCGGAGCCAACAGTTCCTTGAGTCTGCGGCAAGTAGAACAAAGTTTTAATCATGTCCCTGATAATTCCCTGGTTATGCTGCAACTTGAAATCCCGCTGAATACGGTCAGCCATGTGCTGACACTGGCGAGGCAGAAGAATTGCAAGATTATTCTGGACCCAGCTCCCGCCAGAGAACTACCGGATACTGTGTTTCAGGACTTGTTCCTGATCACGCCCAATCAGTCGGAAGCTGCGATGCTGACGGGCATCGATATCGAAGACAGCAATGGCGCAAAGACTGCGGCCCATCGGCTATTAGAAATGGGCGCAAACAACGTGGCACTGACCCTTGGTGGACAAGGTGTCATGATGGCTTCTCCGCAGGGTATAGAAGTCATCGCTGCGCCTACAGTAAGCGCCTTGGATAGCACTGCAGCAGGAGACTGTTTCAATGGCGCGCTGGCCACAGCGCTCGTCAAAGGCGCGACATTGAGTAAGGCGATAGAATTCGCCTGTTATGCGGCGTCCATAGCGGTGACCCGACTTGGCGCGCAGAACGCCATGCCTCGCGAGCACGAATTAAGCAGTTTCGCTTGATGGAGTAAGTTTGGATCCTGATATCGCCCGCCAAATGCCATTTTCGAGCTACTCAACAACCACTGTGAGCACCCCTATGCCGTACTACAAAACTGAAGCCCTTTACCCACCATTAAACCTGGAACTGCCGCTTTGAACGCCCTGACACCTGATCTTGAAATTTGGGTAAGGCTGGGATTATTTGCCCTGATATTCTTAATCCTCGCGCTGGCGGAAGTTCGATGGCCGCGTCGACAGCGCAACTTCCCACGACAACAGCGCTGGGCCACAAATCTGGGGCTCAGCCTTGCCAATTCCCTGATCTTGCGCTTGCTGGTGCCCATAGCTGGCGTGGCGGGGGCAGTCTGGGCCACTGACCGAGGTATCGGACTGTTCAATCTGCTGACGCTGCCGCCGTGGCTAGAGATTGCCCTGTTTATCCTACTCTTCGACCTGACGATTTACGGCCAGCACCGGTTATTTCACGCCATCCCGCTGTTCTGGCGCCTGCATCGTGTCCATCACACAGACGAAGACTACGACCTCACCACCGGCAATCGCTTTCATCCTCTTTCTATCTTGCTGTCAGCCCTGATCAAGCTCGCGCTAATAGTAGCCCTCGGCGCACCTGCCCTGGCGGTTTTATTAGCCGAGGTAATCCTTAACCTCATGTCCATGTTCAACCATAGCAATCTTGGCCTGCCTCGTGCCGCCGACCAAATTCTGAGAACTGTCATCGTTACTCCGGACATGCATCGTATACACCATTCGCGAGATCAAACTGAGCATAACAAGAACTTCGGATTCAATTTCAGTTTCTGGGATCGAATGCTTGGCACTTATCTTGAAGCGCCAGAGGAAAGCCAGGAAACCATGGTGCTTGGCATTAATGGATTTACTGGCAAAACTACACGGACCATCCCGGCTTTACTCAAACAGCCTTTGATCGCACCATCCATAGATAAGCAATAAGGAATTTATAGCCTAAGCCGATGAGAAGCGCTAATTTAGTTTTATTACTACTAATAGTTATACCCGGCACCCATGGGGCGGAGAATAGAACCCCTGGGCTTGGTAGCGACTTCATCGCAGCAGAGTTACAGCGGACACGGTCTGACCCGGATAGTACAGTTAGCGTCAGTATTGCAGCGCCCAGTGACTATGTATTCGATTTTCTCACCACTCGGCTGGACGAATATGCTGATGGCGCTGCCGCGCTGCGGTTTGATCATTCCGGCTCCACCACCAGAGGCATGCTTGGGCCAGGCAGTCTGCGGGTTACGACAATGGACAACGGGGAAACCCTGGCACAGCGGTTCCTGCTATTCACTGCTCCAGCAGAGTTTGCCTACTATACCAACATGGAACTCTCCACGCTGTCGGCTCCTCTCAAGTATTCAATCACGCGTTATTCACTCACTGAAATTGATAACAATAATACCGAGCTAAGTGTCGCGGCAAGCTATCAAGCCAGCAGCAGACTATTCGCATTCATAGTTAGAAGAGTCTTTAACTCTGCACTCAAACGAGATTTTGAACGAGCCGCCAATATCATCACAGAGAAATATAAGAACGAACGTACTGAATAGCTGAGACTGGTTTTCAGAAAAAAGCACCTCTCTCCGAAGAAGACCGGATTTATGCGGCACGCCAACGATGTATGCCCCTTATTTTGAGATAGTCGGTTTAAATATCCTATTACTAGACATTATCCCGTGCTAGCGTGTGTGCATGCTGAATCCTTAGCCAAGCACTCTCAGCACTAATCATTCGTTATTAGCATCTCAACCAAGCAACATAACCAAAAACAACGTTTTCGGGCGTAGATCGTGCGCGCGCCTGGAAAGGAGAGGCCAATGCTATTCCGAACTAATAAAAAGCTCACCTTCAGTAATCTACTTTTCGCCTTATTGGCGTCGACAATTACCACCCAGGCCATTGCCCAACAGAACGCCGAGCCAATACTCATTCAGGTGAATCAGCTTGAAATCTATCCAGACAAGATGGAGCAATTCAGGGCAATACATAGAGACTCTTTTATTCCCGCATCACGGGCAAGAGGACTGGCGTGGCGGCTGACCAATCGGGTTACCCTTGGCAACACCATGCAAGTCACCGTAGCAATACCTATTCCCTATATGACCTCGCTGGAGACTTAAAATTCACCCGGCGCAAATTCACTTGAAAGCCAATTGGCCCTGGGACTCTGGAACCAAACCGTCAAGTCCAGACGCAGCATGAACGTGACGTCGCGCCCTGATCTCAGCATGGAAAGCACGCCCAATACCGGCATAACAACGGTCGTACACTTATTAGTTCAACCAGGCAAAGAATGGCATTTGCGAGCTACTGGAATGATATGGCTAGGCCAGCCATGACGAAATCGGGTGTCGTCGGGGCACAGATGTTTCAAACGACAACCGGCGGTTCTCAAGGAGAGTTCTGGCTGCTAGTGCCGCAGGATGGCTATGCGGCTCTGGATGGTTCAGGACCATTTAGCGGTGTCACACCAGAGTAGGCAGCGCGCCTACAGGAGATGGGTAATGAACGGTTCATTACCTGGGATGCCCCGGTCACAGTGATCGATCAAGAACTGAGCTACGGGTTACCATGCCTGCAGCCCTAGGCCAGGCGCTAGCACAAATGATTAAACAACGGGGGCTCCAGGCAAACTTACGTCTGAAGCCCCCCCCTTTTCAAAACATTCTCAAGATTCCCGGCGCGCAGCACACCTCCTCATACCCTTCCATAGATAATTTTCTGGTGCATGAGGCTGATCGCAGTCGGTATGGATATAACTCTTGACCTCTGCATTAAGCCCGGGAATTTGGCCAAGCAATTTTTACGGCTAACATTCGGTTTTCACAGCAATATTGTGCCCTACAGCTAGCGCGATATTGCATAGCTTTTGTGCAATCTTTCCAGAATCGCAGCTAATTGATAGCCAAACACCGGAAGCACGCTTTCCTTACGCGCTCAGCTTTGCAACGATTCCCACCTGGAGTGAGTTAGCCTTCCCTGCAGCGCTCCCCTGTTACGAAGCCGATCACCTGCAATCATTGATAGCCTAATTTATCGGTGATAAGGTCTATCCACTGTTCCAGAAACACAAACCTTATAACAACAACTAATTTGGAGGTCCCTGTGAAAACACCCTTCTATTGCAGCCTGATCCTAAGTGGGCTCTGCAGCCTCCCTGCTGCTGCTCAAACCTATTATGCCGATACGGTTGATGGTCCGCTGACGGACCGTCCTACACGCATCTTGCAGACAAACTCGGCCGGCACGGATGTCTTCGTATTTGACCCCGATACCATGGAGCAAGTCGGCTACATTCCTGATTTACCCCACAACCATGGGGCAACGGTGCACGCCGACGGTACTCATTACTATTTCACCAACGAACACGAACAAACTGTCGATGTGGTTAATACTCAAACCTTTGAGGTGGAGGAACGCATTCAGCTAGCCAATGGCCCGCACAACCTGTCCGCCAGTATGCGCGCCCGTAAGGTCTATGTGGCAATCATTGCCGAGCCATTGATTCAGGTGATCGATATGGATTCACATGAAATCATCGCCAACATTGAGACCGGCGGTGGTGTTCACAATACTTTTGTTACTCCAGACGGTCGCTACGCCGTGGGCGGTATGATTGGCGCCAGCGAAATCATTGCCATCGATACCGAAACAGATGAAGTGGCGTGGGAGATGTCCATACCCTATACCCAAAACCCCTTCACCGGCGGTGTCCGCCCCATCGCCTTTACCACCAACCCCGATGGTTCCACGCGCTCACTGCTCATCAATGTCGGTGGCTGGCATGGTTTCTGGGAGATAGACTGGAACTCCCAGGAAGTAGTAAACAAGATCAGCCCCCCGGACGACGCCTGGAATCGTACCGACCAAACTGCTGATGGCATTCAGAGTGCACCTAGCCACGGTATAGTCGTTTTGCCTGACCAGAGTCAGGTCTGGCATTCCAGTCGTGCCACGTCGCACATCTATGGTTATAGCTTTCCAGACTATGAATACCTGGGCCGAGTCTATATTGGCAACCCCGCCTGGCTAACCGCGACCAATGACAGCAAACACATCTGGGTAGGTGTAGCCAGCCACAATGAGACTGCGGTAGTAGATGTCGAGGCGATGGAGGTGATCAAGCGATTTCCGGTTGGACAGGCTCCAAAGCGTATATTTACTGCCATTATGCCCAGCGACTGGCAGGGAGAGGCGCAATGAGAATAACTTCTTTCAAGCTGGCAGTGCTGACAACGGCTGGACTGCTGCTGGCAAGCTGCGGACAGGAAACCCCCAGCCCGCAAAGCGCTCTCTCTGAGTCCAATATCAGCGCGCCAGATACTCCCAAAGGCCTGGACTATGAATTCTATAAAGAGGCAGTCGAGCCCATTTTCATGCGGCCGCGCGGCGGCTACATCGGCTCAGATGCGGGATGCGTCGCTTGCCATACCAGCCAGGCCAATGCCCCACTTGGCCTGCAGCCATTGACACTTGAGGGTGACCGGGTGTTTTGGACTGAAGCGCAGTCCAGACAGAATTTTGAGAACGTAGCAATGCTAGTCAATCCAAGCGACCCTGATCGCAGTCGGCTGTTGATGGCACCGTTGGCTCCCGCAGCTGGAGGAGAGCGACACTCCGGTGGAATTTTCTGGGACAGCAGCAACCACAGTGAATACCGGCTCATTGCCGAATGGATCGCATCCGGCTCAGATACCGCCGGCGCTTCCGAAGTGGCGGAAGTCGATTACGAATTTTTTCGTTCCTGCGTGCAGCCCATATTTGTAAATCCAATCGAAAACGCCATGCCCTGCGCAGAGTGTCACAGCGGCGAATTTGCTGTCGAACCGCCAGCTAATGCCTATTGGACTGAAGAGCAATCGCGCCAGGCTTATGAAGATCTGGTTTACCTGATTGATCCGGGTCGCCCGGACAGCAGCCGGTTCCTGCACAAACCGCTGCACCCAAATGCTGGAGGGGATCTCATGCATAACGGCGGCCGCCGCTGGTTTGCCAAGGACGATCCTGAGCGCCGCGCACTGGAGGACTGGGTCAAGGGAGATGCATCAGGTTCGCAATGCCCACCTGCCCTGCAGTTCGATTATCCGCCGAGGTCTTGACGCGATGAGTGGATCTGCGCGACCAGGATTCTTGTGGGCGTCATTACTATTGTTAGCAGCTTGCACGGAGCAGTCTCCCGAGACCACTGCGGATGGCATTTTCACAGCAGCCCAGGCGCAGCGAGGCGAGGGGCTGTTTGATCAGCATTGTGCCCGTTGCCACAGCATCGAAGAGTTCACCGGCCGAGCCTTCAATACGATTTGGTCAGGCACGCCGGCTGCAGCACTGTACTTGCGTATCGCAAATACCATGCCGATGGATCAGCCCGGCAGCCTTGGCACAGAGCAAAGCACTGCCTTGATGGCCCATATTCTGGCGAGCAACGGCATGCCCGCAGGAGAAAAACCGCTAGCAGGCGATTTGGAATGGCTAAGCAGCATACTGATTGCTCAGAATTAGGCAGAAATCCCCAGCATTACCCTTTCTGGACGTCAGTTTAGCTCTAACTGCTGCGTTCAGACGTCTCTATCCGTCTTTTAATCTGGACAAGTTGGGAAGGGAGAGATACCTTTTGCTGGCTGTCAGCCATACAACCAGCCCGGTTTGCGCTGACAAGACATAAATCTCGTTTTAGTGCCTCGGCACGGGAGTAAATTATGATAAGAAAAAGCCTTATCTCCCTGACGCTCGGTACGGCTCTGGTCCTTATGACCTCCGTATCCAGTGTCTTCGCTCAAGACATGGAATCGGTCGAACCTTTCAAGGTCGGCACATTCGCCATCAATGATGTACCCACAGTTGGACTCGTGGTTCGCGATGACTCACTCATTGTGGAACTCGAAGCGGCAAATCGCGCCATGGAATTGCGTCCACAATACGCCAAGATGGCCATGCCGGAAGACATGTTGGGACTCATCGAACAGTATGAATATGGCCTGAAGTATCGCGTATACGAGGTCGTCAACTGGATGGTAGCGGAAGGTCTGCTGGAAACACGCAACCTGCCTGACTACGTACACCCGGTTGCAGATGTGGACATCATGGCGCCCATTCAGTACCCAAGCAAGGTGATGAATGCGGCTGTGAATTTCTACACCCACGCCTGCGAAGGCTGCACCGCGGCAGAACTTGAGCGGCGCACACGCGAACGCCAGGAAAATCGCGGCGTACCTTATCTGTTCTTGAAGCCTACCCGCGGCGCCATCGTGGGAGACGGCGATGACATCATCATGCCTTATGGCCGTGATGAGATTGAATATGAAGTTGAAATGGCAATCGTATTCGGAAAGGCCGGCAAGTATGTCTCAGCTTCTCGCGCCTATGACCATGTGTTTGGCTACATGGTAGCAATGGATGTCTCTGACCGCGGTGGTCGCCCACCCGGTGGTTATGGCGTGCGTTCGGATTGGTTTGTTGGCAAGGGGCACGATACATTCGCTCCCCACGGACCCTGGATTGTGCCAAAAGAATTCTATGGCGATCCCATGGACCGTCTGCATCAGATTACTGTTGTTGATGGCGTGACCGTGCAAGAAGCACGAGCTGGCGACATGATTCACAATATTCCAGAACTCATCGAGTACGCTTCATCGCTGATTACTGTGTTTCCAGGCGACGTGCTGCAAAGTGGCACCTCTGGCGGCACTGGTGCCGGCCGAGTGGAACGCGCCACGGGTTCAGGTTTCCTGGTTGATGGTGAAATGATTCAGGCCACCATTGACGGAATCGGCACCCTCACCCACGTGGTGCGGGCGGAGGGTAGCGTTCCTGCTGATTTGTCAGGCGCGCAGCTGCCTCCTGTTAGCACTTATCGAGACAATCGCTAATAGTCGACTTAGCGAACTCAGGACAGGCCGAACAGCCTGTTTGTTTGCTTCAGTTGCAAAGTATCAGCATATAAAACCTCATCTCACATTGTGAGGTGGGGTTTTTATTTGCGTTGATTTCACTGAGCAACAACGTTCAGAAAAACTGACTCTCAATTCCTGAGCACGCGAGACCAATTCGGCCCTGGTTTGATTTAGATTAAATGCTGGATAATCTGAATTTATCATGCTGGGCAAAAACGAGTCAGGAGAAAAAATATGAAATCCCGATACAGCATTAAAATAGCCTGCCGTCCCTGAGCCACCAGCATGAGGTCAACTAGCCGGCTTGCATTGGGTGCAAAATGGGCCGACCTCATTAACTGAAGCCGACCCAAGCGAATTAAAGAATGATTAAACTCTAGAAATAACACATCAAGCGGCCGTAGACATTGCGGCCCAGACCAGGCATACGCGTGCGCGCTGCAATATCGGGATTGAAGGCCCGGTTGTATGCGGCAAGATGATCAAAATAGTCTTCGTCCAACAAGTTCTCGACGCCCAATCGCAGTTCGGCGCCAGCGGCAAAACCTACAATGCCGGACAGGTTAAGCAATGTATAACCATCGGTGGTCTGCTCCAGGTTAGTTACAGAAATGCGGTCCTGGTCGGCATAGGTAATGCCTTCCAGAGAAATCAGCCAATCATCAGCATAGTAGTCCAGAGCCAGAATCAGGTTATCCGGGGATACTCGGTACAGGTAGTCGTTGATGTCATCACGCTCGCCCCGCACCACGTTTGCGATAGCGCGTAGCGTACACTGGCTGGAGAGTTCATAGCGTGCCTCAACATCGAAGCCATAAAACGTGGCGTCTGTGTTATTAAACTGCAGCGGGTTTGGCGCCCCCATACCCATATTGCTCATCATCATCGCCAGGTTATTCACCACCATATTGGTTGCAGGCGTTCCCTGAATGAAATCGGAGACATCTTTGTAGAACAGACGTGGATACACTGAAAAAATTTGGCCATCGAAATCGAAGCCCAATTCAAGCTCGTGCGCAACTTCCGGGTCCAGATCTACTCTGCCAATATAGGTCTTGCCGTCTGCCATGCCACCGGTAGATTCCATTGGCGTCCACAGGTAGCGCTCCCGGTAGGAAGGCGAACGTGTCTTGCGCGCAGCACCCAGGTACCAAATCAAGCCGTTATCAGCCCCCAGACTGAGGCGTGCAAACCAGTCTAAGTTATTGTCGGTCTGGGAGCGATCAGAGTTGTTGAACTCATTCGCCAGCATGGATGACATATTATTCATCATCACCGGCATCCCCATGGGCATATTCTTGGGATTCTGGTTGGAACCAATATCGCCGGAGTCCATGCTCACCCGGTTATAGCGAACACCAGCATCCAGCCCCATATTGCTGCCGAGCGACAAACTGAGTTCAACAAAAGCGCCGAGAATGTCACGCTGGGTGTCATTGAAGTTGTAGAGGAAAAACGGCCCAACGTTGGGATTGGTCACAATCGCCTCATGGTCGGTGAAATGGCCATCGAGTCCGTACATCCAAGTGCCATTGCCCGCATATTGTTCGTATTTTAGGTTGAAACCCAGGTTCTCACTGGCTGCAAAGGTCTGGCGGAATCGCATTCTGCCTGGGGACATTGGGTTATCTTGCGGTGGTCGCCGCAGATGAAAGTTCGTCATCCAGTGTTCATTGTCACTACCAAAGAACTCAGCTGTGAGAGTGCCGCCGGCTCCAGAATAAATGTACTTGGATCGAAACAAGTCACTATCGATAGCCTGTATATCCATCGGCAACGCTGGCGTTCCCGCGTCGCCGGTATTGTTCCGCGCGAGATCAATACTGAATTCGTGATCACCCGTTCGAAAGCTATAGCCCAAGTCGAAGCGCTCGCGCTCGTATTCACTGGGCAAGATCTTGCCGCCGGGAAACTCCTGATCGTCGGCGCTTTCATTCATGACGAAACCACGAATCAGATGATTGCGATTCGCCATGGAAAAGAAACCACTTGCTACCATGCCCTCATTCACAGTCTGGGTCCCGAAATAGGTCCGGCCCGCGAATTCAAAACCATTACCAACGCCAAATTCACCAGAATAGGTATTGGCCTGGATATAACCGCCAATAGTTTCCTGAGCGGAACTCACCGGCGCAATGCCTCGATTGATGGTTAGTGATTCGAGCAGGGCGACCGGGGCATAAGACAGCGGGGCATCCATGGCATTGGGCCCGGCACCGCTGATCTGGGCACCATCAACCGCGACACTGATACGATCACCGAACACGCCGCGATATTGTGCAATACCGGTCAATTCACCATTTTTGTTGATGTTTGCGCCTGGCATCTTGCGAAGCATCTGGGCGGTATCCGCCGGCGCTACTAGAGTGTCATCAGTCACTATTGTATGACTGTCTTGAACACCCAGAACCAGAACGGATCCACAACTGCACCGATCACAAGGCTTAGTAACTTTCGCATTTTCTCTCCGAATAAATTATTTCGATTTAGCACCACGAATCAAGCGGAAGCTGTCCAAGTCATGCCTGCGACATGGTGTCGCAGGCATGACCGAATAGCCTTTTACATGGAAAAAAATTGCCTCAGATCAATCAAATTTGGACGTGTTTAAAACACGAACTTCACAGAAATTGTGATTCTGGCAGACATGACATCAAGTGCTTCCTATCAATTCGCGAATACTCCGCAACAGAAGCTACTCAACCATTAGACTTTTAGCGGAATTGCCGTGGCGGATTCGCCACATGTGAAATTTATGTTGCTGGTTTTGCAGCAAAAGCGGCTCAAGGGATCAAAACCAGCAGGTCCAGCGAAAATCTGAGCGTGGTGTTTTTAGTGACTTGATTCATTTTAAGAGTCTCAGAATTTGCGCTGCGCGAATAAGTTCAACTATCCAATATACTGCTCCGACAGTAATACTCCGGCATGATAAGAACAAGCTAAAAGCCAGGTCTCACACTAACCGATAGGATTTTTAGTTCGCAAAAAAAACGCTCCAGGTCTCTCTCAAAACCCAGGGCGTCTTCCGCTCTTGCAGGAGAGTACAGTTAAGGTGTAACGGTCACCGGTATATAGGCGTTTGACCAACAGCAAACGTTGTCAAACTTGCTGTCAGGCGCCTGGAAATTATCGGCACGCAGTCGCACGACATACTCACCAGGTTCTGAGAAAGTCGCCTGTGTGGTGACTTCTTCCCAGCCATTGTTGCCACTGGTACCACTTTCACCACCTTGCTGTGCGCGCTCGCGGCCGGTAATCAAAGGCACTGAGAACTCTGGTACAGCGCCGGCTGGCCCCCGGTGCAACACCCACTCTGTACCAACAGGGTAGAGCATCATCTTGTTTTCCGGGTATGCCTCGCGATTGCCACGATCCTGCACGTAGGCAGATAAGGTGATCGGATCTCCAACAGAGGCTTCCATAGGCGCCGCATACATGCCCTGCACACTGGCAGCTTCAGATCCATTTAGGTCAAAGCGAATCGCGGGCTTTAGTGAACCCAGCGCACGCTCGCCATCACTCATCTCGTAAGATGTTGAGGTTGCGCGCCCAGGAACAGACCAGGTCTGCCCGCCGGAGGTCAGTGTCCAAACGACCTCGGTGTCAGCTTCTTCGGCGGGCACTACGATAGCGAAAGCGCCACGCTCCTGGATACCCACAAAACCGCGACGTTGGTAGACCGGAAAGTGCGTAGGTTGAACACCATCATACTTTGCTGGCTCGATAAAGTTATTCGGGCCCAACGGAATATCGGTGACGGCTTCGCGATTCTGGTTAGCAAATCCGAATATCAATGTGATTGATCTATCCTCATTCCTGATCCAGCCGTTGAAGAATGGCGCCACTGACTCACCGGTAGCGCCTCGCGTGGCCAGGGGGTAGTCGCGGAGGTGTTCCGGCAGCTGCGCGCAGAGTGGCGCAGCAACTAAACCCATTAAGGCTGCAGCCGAGGCCTTTATCAATGTTCGCTTAAAAAACTTCACTATTCATCTCCTCCGGAGCCTGCAAAGGTTCGACGATCTCGTTCTTCACGTTCAACCAGCATTCTTTTGAAGCCTGCGTCATCCAGATGCGTCACCGCAATCCAGGCATGAGACATTTCGTCAGTTGTGCGCTGTCCTGCACCAACCCACTGGTCTGGATCCGGGTTGAGAGGATTGTTTGCGCTGTTGTCATACCAGGCGGTGAGGATAATGGTTGTATTTGCCGGAATCAACGGCTGATATCCATCCTCATAGGTATGGCTGTGGTTCCAGCCCGCATTCCAGTTGGAAGCCTGACTAAGCATCTCACGACGACCAGTGTTTGGATCATAGATTTCCATGCTCATAGCTACACCACGCAAGTGCAAGTGCGGCTGCCAGCTGTCGATGCGAACCGGGTGATCAAATGAATGAAAACCCTGGGTCATCAACTTGCCGTGGGGAGGGATAAGATAGTCACCACCGCTGGTGAGGTTATAGAGTCGCAGATCCTGCTTATAAGACTCTTCTTCGACAAATTCGTCTGCTTCGTCGTGGTACCAGATACCAACTGACACCTGGTCATCGGGCACTGCGTTACCATCCGGATAGTAATGGATGCTCCAGCCAACCTTGGAATTGGCGGGTACTTTACGACAGGCTCGTTCTGGCACCTTCTCACCAAGCTTGCCGAATGCAAACTCTGACAGACGATCGCCGCGTACCCACTCACCATTGTTGTCCAGCACCAGGAAGTGAGAATTAGCATGGTGAGTCGATCCGTGGGCAGCTTTTGACGGCAAGGTTTCAACTGCCTTGATACAGCGACTTTCCGTGATTCCTGAATCCACTTCAGGCTCCCACCACAGGTCCTGACCATTGGCTGGCACATCCCACGCGGATGACTTGATGACGTGATCTGGCTCACCTAGCTCTGAAGCCAGACGCCACTCACCCACTTCTGGAAACTGTTTGGGCGGAGGCAGATCTTCCTGGTTACCAAAAGGCGCACCTGCATTCACCCACGCTACGATGGTGTCAATGTCTTCCTGATCCATACGCCAATCGTTTTTCAAATTTTGTACACCAATGTGATCGTCATACTGATACGGAGGCATTTCTTTCTGCACCACCTTAAGCTGAATCAGAGGCGCCCAGGGGCGAACTTCTTCATAGTTGGTAAAAGACATGGGGCCAATCTGGCCTGGCTGGTGACAGCCCTGACAGTTTTCCTGAATGATTCTTGAGACTTCTTTTGCGTAAGTCGGGTGCTCATCCATAGCATCTTGGGCGCCTGCAAGGTTTGGCGCGAGGGCCATTGCTGAAAATAGCCCAATTAGTTTAGTAGTTTTCATGGAGCTCTCCTGTTAAGAACTAACGACACAGAATCTGTATCACTTCATTTTCAGCCGTTCTTGCTTCTATATAACTTAGGCTCGAAGCACTGGAATCAACTGCAATCTTCCAATTTTTAAGGCGCTGGCTGTCTGTCGTTGCACCTAGCGGTTATAAATCGCCATGGGAAGGATTTTGCTAGGAGGGAGCAAGGAATTACTGATATAGGTCAATTTTCTGGGCTGCCAAGTGTTACAAATTGTATGCGCGCCAGAGCTACGGAAATTAACCCTTGCAACACAATAGGATAGAAAAGAGATAAAGGAAGTTTTGAAGGCAGCAATCCAGCGCAATCTGACCATTGCTAAACCAGAACGCAGGTTTATTCAATGGCTTGACTCGTATTTTGCCTCAGCCTGCCAGTAACCACAGCGAAGGCAACCAGAAAGATCAGATTGGCAGCAATCATCAACCAATCGATTGTCGCGAGATGTTCACCCATGCCGTATCGCCGTCATCTGTTGCTGACCATATCAGTACTTAACCCAATCGTTTTCGCTACTTCCAAAGATTGGCTCAAGCGCTGTCAGAATCTACCCTTGATATTGAAAACGATTTGCACCTTGTCCACCGCTGGGTGATTTCGGTTAGTCATGAGAAAGGCGATATCCAGGTGGGCTATGCGGCTGGACGCAGCCTTACTGGACATCAAGCGCAAACCAAAACCAACATTGGCCAACCAGTCATCCGGTAGACCAGAATCTGCTCCTGGCTCCCAAGCCCTGCCAACATCGAGAAACGCAGCAGCACCAATGCGAATCAGATTGAACAGGTGCAAGTCGGTGTAGACTCTCTCTTCCAGGCTAAACACCGCACTCCGGTCCCCTACCTGTAGCCGGTTGTCAAATGCCCGGGCACCGCGATCGCCACCCATGAAGATCTGCTTTTCACGGCTAAGATTGTTTGCGTAGCTGGCGTTGATGCCGGCAAAGAATGCCCAGCGGGGAGAATGGCGGTAAAAATGGCGATTGGAGTAACTGATCAGCAGATCCTCTGAATTACCGGAGTTGGTGTTGAGCAGTGCCTCCCAACTCAAACTATGCTGCCAGAACTGACCGCCACCAAACACCAGGGTGCTGCTGTACCTACCTTCCAGCACGACCCGGTTTTGATCCGAGCCGAATTTCTCAGCAGCATAACCGACTCGCACCATCAGCTGCTGCCCCAGGTAAAGGTCTTCCGCTCGGTACAATTCATCGAGATTAAAGGCGGTGGCAAATCCGGGCTTGGGCCGAACCGATCACGGCGGTAGCGAAATCCTGCAGTCCAGCGCAAATAGCTGTCATTTATAAGACCTTTAGACCAGCCATAAGCAATTTCCCCTTTGCTGCTTCATTGCAACTTCCTGTTGGCAGCGTGGGATTGGCGACATTTTGAAAAGATGAAGGTGGACAGCTCAAAAACGTCAGAGTAACTTGCATGCCACACCTCGAATCTATAGCTGAAAGCCTTTAAGCGCATCAACCGCGAATTTTTAGACAGGTCCCAAAACACATGAAAGAATTTCAAACTTCAAAATCCGATATCACTCAAACCCGCCTGACGGATTCTCAACTGGATGTCAGCGCGCCGCTGGCTGAAGGAGAACTTCTTCTGGAAATCGACAAATTCGGTTTCAGTGCAAACAACGTGACCTATGCGGCTGCAGGTGCTCAGCTGGGTTACTGGCAGTTCTTTCCGGCAGGGGACAATGCTGATGATAGTTGGGGCATCATCCCGGTGTGGGGTTTTGCGAATATAGTGCAAAGCAACACAGAAGGAGTCGAAGTTGGCGAACGCGTATTTGGATACTTTCCCACTGGCAGTCATCTAAAAATGCAGAATGTCGGGGTATTCCAAAATCGCCTGGTTGATGGCGCAGAACACCGATCCAGACTGCCGGCGGGATACAACACCTATCGCCGGGTTGATTTTGAACCGGGCTATGACAGCAGCATGGACGATTACCGCATGCTGCTATGGCCACTCTTTATCACTTCCTACTGCTTATGGGATAGCCTGCAACACAAACAATGGCACGGCGCCAAACAGGTGCTCATCGTCAGCGCTTCAAGCAAAACCAGCATCGGCTTGGCTTATGCCTTGGCGGCAGATGAAAACGCACCCACATCAATCGGCCTGACCTCCGCTGGCAATCAGGACTGGGTACAGAGTCTCGGCATTTATGACCAGACCGTCAGCTATGATGCGCTGGAAAGAATCGATGCCTCCAAACCCTCAGTCATTGTCGATATGTCCGGCAATGCGGGCTTGCTCGCCCGCATTTCGCAGCATCTTGATGACAATCTGGCCTACTGCCTGAATGTAGGTCTCACCCATTGGGATGAGGCTGGGCAAGACACAGGCATTCCCCAGGAAAAGCGCGAGTTTTTCTTCGCACCGAGTCACATTCAAATGCGAATGAAGGAATGGGGACCAGCAGAATTCGAGAAGCGCTCGTCCGGATTCGTCCTGCAAGCAACACAGCAGAGCGCCCAGTGGATGCAGTTAGTAAATCTCACAGGCGTAGCAGCACTGGCTGATGTGTACGGAGATGTTTGTGGCGGCACGCTGGCGCCGGAAAAAGGACTGGTGGTGAATATCTCAGGAAACTAATTCGAAATGGTAGAAGTCATCAGGGAACGAAATTGCATTCCCCAGCGTCCGTCGACTCTGGCGATCACCCAGGTTGCTGGAATGCGCATATAGACTTCACCCGCGCTATTAAGCCGCTCAAAGGTTAATTCGAATATCACGCGATCAGGCGTGGCGCCACGAATGGCGATATCCGAATACTCACTGCGGGACCAGTCTTCCCTATCTCTCAGGCCATCAAAGTCGGTTTCAATTAACGGCGAATTCATGGAATCGGCGAATACAAAGCGATTATCTTCATAAACGATAGCTGCCTGGGGGACGTGATTTACATAGGATAAGGCAAATCGGTCATTCGCGTTAAACGCACCGAAAAAATACTCCACGGCCGCAAACGCATCACGCTGTGCCTGCGCCAACTCTGCCTCTTCGTAGCTCTCCGGGCCAAGACTACCCGCGCGGTATTGCATCGCCCAGCGGCCTTCTTTGCTGGTAAATATGTAAAACACGTAGCCCCGCGCAATCACTTCACCGGCGGCGTTTAAACGCGAGAAGTCGACACCCAGATTTACCTTTTCATCCGACACCAGGTAGGTAACAACATTATCCCAACGACTACGCGCCCAACCTGACCTGCGATGGGACTCATAGGCGACGGAAAAGTCTGCGGGGTGGCCCGCGACAGAAATCGAGTTGGCCCGATGGGTAACGTGCGGAAAATGCAGCTGCTGTCGTACCTGCTCATTGTCTCCGGAATTGAATGCAATAAGAAATCTATCCAGCGCCGCACGTGCCTCGGCCTCTGGTCCACTCGCAGGCTGCGCGGACAGCGATGCAATCGCAAGCAACTGCACCACCAAAAAGCCAATCAATCTGATTAATGTTCGGCCTGATTTCATTCGCAATCCTTTATATGTACAGGCTGTCTTGTTGCTACTGAAAATCCACACCCGGTCTAAGACTGAGCGTGGATTAACTTTTTGCTTCACACCTGAGATCTAACCTCAGGGTCCAAGCATAAGCTTCTATGCCGCAGTCAATGCCTGTTCGATATCGGCGATAATGTCATCGATATGCTCGATACCTACACAGATTCGCAGGGTTTCAGGTTTCACACCAGCCTGAAGCTGTTCAGCTTCGGTCAATTGCCTGTGGGTAGTTGAAGCAGGGTGACAGGCCAGAGTCTTGGCATCACCAATGTTCACCAGACGTTTAATCATCTGCAGCGCATCGTAAAACTTAACACCTGCTTCGAAACCGCCTTTAATACCGAATGTCAGCAGCGAAGCAGGAACGCCACAGCAGTATTTTTGTGCGAGGGCATGATTGGCATCTGATTCCAAGCCACCGAAGCTAACCCACTCAACCTTGTCATGGGCTTCCAGGTATTTGGCAACAGCCATAGCATTTTCGCAGTGTCGCTCCATGCGCAGACCCAATGTCTCCAAGCCCTGCAGCAGCAAAAATGCATTGAGCGGCGCCAACGCAGCACCCGTGTTTCTGAGTGGCACTGTTCTGGCACGGCCTATGTAAGCTGCTTCTGCCAGCGCCTCTGTATATACCACGCCGTGATAGGAAGGCTCAGGCTCATTCAGCTCGGGATAACGCTGGGCATGCTCGGCCCAGGGAAATTTACCCGAATCAACAATCACGCCACCGATAGAGGTGCCATGTCCCCCAATATACTTGGTCAGGGAGTGCACCACGATATCAGCGCCGAATTCAATTGGATTACACAGCGCAGGGGTCGCCACCGTGTTATCTACGATCACAGCGACACCGTGTTTGTGCGCGGCCGCACACACTGGTTCGAGATCAATAATATTACCAGCCGGATTACCTATTGTTTCGCAGTATACCGCCTTGGTTTTGTCATCGATAAGTTTTTCCAGCGCTTCTGCAGAATCGTCTTCTGCGAATCGCACCTCAATGCCCTGGCTCGGCAGCATGTGTGCAAACAGCGTATAAGTTCCGCCATACAGCTGCGGTGTGGAAACGATGTTGTCGCCAGCCTTCGCCAAAGTAAGGATCGCATAGTTGATGGCCGCCATGCCGGATGCCACGGCCAACGCCGCCAGCCCTCCCTCCATGGCAGCAACGCGTTGCTCTAACACGTCGTTGGTTGGATTCATTATGCGTGAATAGATATTGCCAGGTACCGCCAGGTTAAAAAGATCGGCACCATGTTGGGCATCATCGAATTCATAGGCGACGGTTTGAAATATCGGCACAGCGACTGACTTGGTGGTGGCATCGGTTTCGTATCCGCCGTGAATAGCGATAGTATCTTTCTTCATGGGTTTCTCCTGCGGTAAATGTTGGCGCCAAGGACAGCACGCAGTTTACACCGACTCGGCGGTGCTGAGTACAATGAACTGGCAGAGATTTGAGCTAAGCTGGATCGGCACAACCAGAGAGCAAACCAAATTAGAGAGGCAAAACCTCTGCTACTGTGAAAACAACAAAGCCTTGATTTCAATCAGGCCTGGCGGAGTTAGTCGATTTCCAGCACGCGTATCAGGTCGGTGCCGCCAGCACCGCGCTGTGCGCCGTGGGTAATTACGACTACATCACCTGACTCGAGGAGGCCCAATTCGCGGGCGCGCCCGCAGCCAAATTTGGTCCGCGATTCATCACTATCTGCAGTTTCCTCATCGTAGAGCAAGGGAATCACGCCCCAGTTCATGGCCAGGCGGCGCGCCACTCTGTCAGATGCTGTTACAGCCAGGATTAAACTCTCTGGCCGATGTCTCGAGATCAAGCGCGCTGTATATCCGCTATCCGTCAAGGTGATGATGGCAGCGGCCTGCAGCTGCTCGGCAAGGCGCGCTGCCGCTTGCCCGATAGCCTCGGCAATCTTGGCGGCCTCAGTCATCTTGATGGTTTGCAGGAAGCCAAATTCCCGCAAAGACGCTTCTGCCCGCAGTGCAATCGCGGACATGGTTTGTATGGCCGCCACCGGATACAGTCCAACCGCCGTTTCGCCGGACAACATCACTGCAGAAGTGCCGTCAAGAATCGCATTGGCCACATCACTGGCTTCCGCCCGGGTGGGTTTGGGGTTGGTCTCCATGGAGGCCAGCATTTGGGTTGCCGTGACCGCAGGCTTGCCGTTAGTCACCGAGCATTGAATCAGCTTTTTCTGGGTACTTGGCACCTCCGCCAAAGGCAATTCCACACCGAGATCGCCTCGCGCCACCATGATACCGTCTGCTGCCGCCACGATAGCTTCAACATTGTCGACGCCGACCTGATTCTCGATTTTGGCGATGATTGGAATCTGGCTACCGCGCTCATTCAGCCTGTCTCTTATCCCCTGGATTTCGCTGCCGGACTGCACGAAAGAGGCCGCCATATAATCCACCTGCTGGGCGACCGCAAAGTCGATTTCGTTTTCCAGGTTTTCCAGAAACTCTGGACTGATGGCACTAATTGCCAGCTGGGCACCTGGCAAATTGACGCCCTTTCTCTCACCAAGCACCCCGCCATGCACTACCGCACATTCGATTGCCGCCGCGTTTACTGCGGCAACGCTAAGCTCAATCGCGCCATCATCAAGCAGTATCACGTCACCCTTTTTGACACCGGCGGATAGCTTCCGGTAACTAACGGACACACCTTCCAGGTTACCTGTGCGATCATCAGAAAAAAGCGAGAAGGTCTCACCCGCTTCCAGGATCAGTGGGCCGTCTTCAAGCAGCCCGGTCCTGACCTCGATACCCTTGGTGTCGACCATGATGGCAACGTGCGCACCCACATTAGATGCCGCCCGTCTTACCTGCGCCACTCGCTTGGCATGGCTCTCATAGTCCCCATGGGAGAGGTTCAGCCGGACCACATTGAGCCCCGCATGAATCATGCCCTCAAGGGTAGCGACGTCATCACATGCCGGACCGACTGTCGCGATAATCTTGGTTTTGCGCTGGGATAAAGCCTGTGGATCGGGCATAGGGAACACTTTTTATGGCTAAGCTCAAATATTGAGACGATAACTTTGGCTGCTTTCGTCGAAGCTAAAGCCAAATCTCATGTTGATTTTTGCGCTTAATTTTACCCTGGAATTTGCATCGAAAAATACGCCGGCGCATACGCTGAAAAACGCAAAGTGATAACGCTTACCCGGCAACTCAAAGCTACCACAAAACCCTTTCAATTTTGTGAACAACCCGAATCGGTATCTATAGCCACAGCTACAATGGCGCGATCAGGCCACCCGATAAAGATTAGGCCTGCACTTTTTTTGCGAGAGAGGTTTTTCCTGTCAACCTAAGCGCTCAAGGTCTTGATGGCAGACACCAGGGCATCGAGTTCGCCATTGGTCGTGTACACGTTTGGCGTCACCCGCACGCCGCGAACGCCTGGCCGATTGATTGCCGCGGTGTAGATTCCATGCTCGTTCATCAGACGCTCAGCCAGCTCAGCTGGCTCCAACCCTTCGATGCCCACATTACCGATGCCGCCATGGCGATGCAATTCTGCCGGGGTATTAATAATCACTTTAGACAACCCCCTGAGCTGGCTGGTCCAGTAGTGCTGAAGGTGCTGCAGGCGAGCCGCCTTGCGCTCCAGCCCCAGGGTGTTCTGGTACTCGATCGCGTTTAGAATAGCCAAATCTGTGTGCACCGGGTGGGTGCCAACATGGTTCAGACGCCGCATATCATTCGTTCCAAGGTCGCGCTCGGCGAGCAGCGGCCAGACCCTATCGATTTTCTCCTTCTTCACATACAGCATGCCTGAGCCCAGTGGCGCGCTCAGCCATTTATGCAAACTGGTGCCATAGTAATCGCAGTTCAGGTCGCTCATTCTGAACGGCACATGGGAATAGGCGTGAGCACCATCCACCATGACCTCAACACCTCTGGCATGAGCCATGTCTACGATCTTGCGCACCGGCAGCACTTGCCCAGTGATGTTGATCATGTGACAAATCATCAGGAGCCGAGTTTTATCCGTAATCGCCGAGGCGTAGAGTTCCACCAGTTCTTCATCGCTGCGGGGATGATTGGGCACCGAGACCAAGCGATTGACGGTGCCATAGCGCCTCTCCACCAGCTTGAAGTGGTTAAGCATAGCGCCATAGTCTTGCTCGGCCATGACCGCCTCGTCTCCTGGCTGCCAATCCAGACCACCAATGATGAGATCCAGGGACTCGGTGGTGTTGCGGGTGATAGCCACTTCCTCGGCACTACAACCGACAATCTCGGCCACGGCATTAGCCACTCTGTTCTTGTTTTGGAACTGCACCGTGCGCATATAGTAAGAACCTTCCCGGTTAACCATGCGCATGTGATCGATGAGATGCTCCAGAGTCTGCTGCGGCAGAAAGCAGTAATAACCATTCTCAAGGTTGATATAGTCCGGTTTGATCTCATAGTCGCCCCTGACCTTGAGCCAGAAATCTTCATCGGCGGCCAGATCAGCAGGCGACACATGCTCTACCGCAGCCACGGCTTTCCGCAGCGAAGTAAATCCCACTGAGAGGCTGGCACCCATGACACCCAGGTTTTTGATGAAAGCACGTTTATCCATGGCTAGCCTCGAGTTAAATTATTATCGTTATTGGTATCTGCTGTGAATTAGAGTACGGGATCAATGCGGGCGCGACTGTCCAGAACCAGGCAACACGGCAGCTTTTTGTCAGTGTCCCTGCAGATTAAAGGGAATTCGGCACGAGTGCAAAGTTTCCCAGCCAGTGCCAAACAGTCCTGAAGTTTCAGCCTGATTGTGTCCGACAAGCTCTGCGTATAAGCTACACTTACCTGCCGTTGCCGCTCCAAATAATTTCGGGCGATACCGGTAAACACATTAATAAGTACACTGCCCAATGTTAGAGAAGGAAACGCTATGCAAGCCCTGATGATGAATTCCCAGCTTATGATTTCGTCGATTCTGAAACATGCGGAGAAGAATTTCCCGGAAGTAGAAATGGTTTCTGTCACGGTCGATAGCCCGCGCCATCGACAGACCTACAAGACTTTTGCCAAAAGATGTCGTCAGTTGGCTAATGCACTTTCCGCCCTCGGTGCTGAATTTGGAGACAGGATAGGCACTCTGGCCTGGAATGATTTCCGCCATATGGAGCTTTATTACGGGGTCTCTGGTTCCGGCATGGTTTGTCACACGATCAACCCAAAACTGTTTCCCGAACAAGTTGCCTACATCATCAATCATGCAGAGGACAAAATCCTGTTTGTAGATGTGCTGGTCATGCCATTGCTGGAAGCGCTGAAGGATCACCTGAGCAAGGTTGAAACTATCGTGGTGATGACTGACCGAGCGCATATGCCAGAATCCACGCTGCCTAATGTTGTGTGTTATGAAGAGTTATTGGCAGAGCAGTCCGATGAATACGAATGGCCACAGTTCGATGAAAACACGGCAAGCGGCATGTGCTATACCTCTGGCACAACCGGGCATCCCAAGGGTGTTGTGTACAGTCATCGTTCCACCTTGCTGCACGCCCTTTCGGGCGCATTGCCAGATGTCACTACTGCATCCAATATGGAAACAACCCTACCGGTTGTCCCTATGTTTCATGTGAATGCCTGGGGTGCTCCCTACGCAGCGCTTATGGTTGGCATGAAAATGGTTCTGCCTGGGCCCAAGATGGCAGACGGCGAAACTCTCACCGACCTGATGACCAGCGAAGAAGTCACCTTCAGCTCTGGCGTTCCAACCATCTGGCTGGCGCTTCTGGACTACCTGGCCGCGAACAACAAGACCATTCCAAGCCTTGCTCGCGTGAGCGTTGGTGGCGCTGCCTGTCCTCGCATAATTGTCGAGCGATTCCGGGAACAGCATAACTGCACCGTTGTGCAGGGATGGGGCATGACAGAGACCAGCCCGCTCGGCACCATATTCAGCCTCAAGAAAGGCATGGAAAATTACAGCGATGAGCAAATGACCGACCTCCAGTGTCTTCAGGGACGCGGCGTATTTGGTATCGAAATGTGTATTGTTGATGAGAACAATGAGGAGCTGCCCTGGGATGGCGAGGCATTCGGTGCACTTAAAGTGCGAGGCCCATGGGTTGCCAAGGGTTACTTCGGTCTGTCTGACGTGCCGGGTAATGAAGAATGTCCAGTAGATGAAAAGGGATGGTTCAATACCGGCGACGTCGCCACCATCAGTCCCGATGGCTTTCTGCAAATTACAGACCGCACCAAGGATGTCATCAAGTCCGGAGGCGAGTGGATCAGCTCCATTGAAATTGAGAACGCCGCGGTCAACCACGAGGATATTGCCGAAGCTGCTGTCATCGGGCGTTACCACCCCAAGTGGACTGAGCGCCCTCTCCTTATTTGTGTGCTACAGGAAGGGAAGAGCCTCAGCAGCGAAGAAGTACTGGAATTTCTGCGCGGTAAGTTGCACAAGATGGCCGTGCCTGACGGCGTGGAATTTGTCGACGAGCTCCCGCACACCGCGACTGGCAAACTGAACAAGCTGGGTCTGCGTAAGACCTTTGCAGATTACGAGTTTCCAGCCGCCTAGAACCTTAAAATGACTCGAGCATCCGGGCAAACGTTTTTCCCCTTGTCGCAAAACAGAGGAAAAGCGTTTGGGCGGACACTGATTGGCAAGCGAACGCCCTCCCGACAGCCATGACCGCTCGGATTGCCCTCGCCAGTTTATTGACTGACCCCAAAAATGGACCGCAGTAAGCCTGCGCTCCATATCAGAATAGACAGTGGGCACATGCGCTGCGGAACCAAGCAACTGAATTTATTAGGAGAAAAGTGGAGCAGGTGCAAAAGGCTAAACTGAAGGAAATTTCGGCCGATATAAAATTTGAGAAGGGACGCCGCAAGCGGAGCCCCCTCTACAGGATCATCAGTTGAGCTGTCAGTATCTGAGCGGTGAGGCACAAGATACTGGTGTTCTTCTTTTAACCCTAGCCCGCAAGTTTCCTGACGTACCCCAAAAATCACTTTTCAGCGACTTCAGCGATAGGCCGTTGCATCGGCTCGCGCCTGTGAGGGCTCGCGCGTCTGCGGTGGCTTCCGGGTGCCTCTGAGAAATAAATCCCAGATTTAAAGTCCTAGGCCGGGACCCGTCAAAGCCTGTTGGCCGAACAGATTCTTTGGCGATCCTGATGCTATGGAAAAAGCACTCGTCACAACGTTCCATCAGTTAGCAAGAGTTCCGGGGCATCAATCCGCAGCTTGCGATTCCTGCTTTCCTCGCCGACCTAAATCTTTCGATTCAGACCCTTGAGTTCCACCCTCCTCGTTTGCTTTCAGCCGCTTCGGACATGCCCGCAACGACAGTGCAATTCGATGTTTGTTCCCGGCTTACTTCCTGCGCCGTGAGCGCTGTTTGAAGAGTCGTTTTGGTTTTTACACCGAAGCGATCACTTTGAACAACGATGCTTTGATTATACATAAAACTTAGTGGCTGCCAATATTTCTTAATACTTTTTTGAAAAAAAAATTGCTTTAAGCTTAAGATTGATTACTTTTTGAACTATCGTTTTATAAACAATTTATCCACAACGACTGCAAGGTCAGTGACACAGTAACTATCTGAATGCTTTTTAAACAGCTCAAGATTTCTATCGCGTTTTATTACCCACAAGAGCCGAAACGCTGACGGACTAACACAGCATTAAATATTCACAAGGTTAGCTTTAGGAGCAAGACTAATTCATACCGGGGAATTAGCAAGTTGCGAAAGACTGTGGAATCGACACTTGAATAAATGCAGCTAAGCAATTGAACCCCAAGCAAATCGCACTCATCAATTCGCTTCAGGGCAAGCAGCCACCCTGGGGGACATAGATATAGCCCGACGCCGCATCACCGAATATTCTGGCCTGGTGACCCAGTTGATACAGTCCCGCGATGTAGAGGCAGATCACTGCGTCCAGCGCATCTTCATTATGCTTGAGAGCCTTCCCGCGCAGCGCCGTGATCGCCTCACGCGAAAACACGAATTTAAGTTCGCCTGGTATGCGCAAACGCAGTACTGGCGAGCTTTCCAGGCGCAATAGCAACTGCGCCAGCGCTTTCTGTCCCTGCCGCTTCTGCTCTACCCCACCCTTCTTATAGAGATGCCGCTCCC
Organism: uncultured Pseudomonadales bacterium; assembly: GCA_938091935.1. Taxonomy (GTDB): domain Bacteria; phylum Pseudomonadota; class Gammaproteobacteria; order Pseudomonadales; family Pseudohongiellaceae; genus UBA9145. Next base: position 8,315 of record CALKNV010000018.1, on the reverse strand, counting down.
GCAGCTGAAAGATTTCGATCAAAGCGGGATGAGGATAGCACTCAGACTGCCAGCACTTAGCATGGTTGCCAAGATGGACAAAGCCTCTGGCTGCCAGCGCATCCCCTAGCTTGACACTATCGGCGTTAGGATAACGCGACAGGTTGGAAGTATGGCAGCCTGCTTTACGGCTACCGTAGACCCGACTCAGCTCATCCTCACAGGCTCTTCTACCATTGAAATTTCGAATAATCGTCGGTCCGTCAATGGTGACTCCATGAAGAGAATCGATGCCAGCAAGATGCTGAAGAATACTCTCTATACCATAAAGATTCTGCAACACTGCATCGAGAGTCAGCGTCTTGCCTCGCAGGCTGCCTACTGCTATCGCCGTCGGATTGTTCGCACTTACCCACGCCAGATCGATACCAACCAGTGTATAGTGTTTCAACTTCATGAGTAAAAAGGGCCAGGTATATTAATTTAAAATTCTGCTTACTCGCTAATGAATATATCGAGAGGCAGCAACGCGGTAACTCCCACGTTAGGCGCATCCACCAGCTGCGAAATTCGAATATCAACCGCCACACTGGCGATCACATAGGCTTGCTGACGGGTGTAGCCGTAGGTCGTAGAAATGTAATCGACCATGCCGTCGATGGCGTTACGCGCGGCAAGATTGATATCGTTGGAGAGATTTTCTAGTCCTGCTATTACGTCAGAATTCAGATACTCCATATCCGGCGGCACTTCACCCGCATCTTTTACAGGAATGCCCGTGACCGCATAGAAACGTCTGGAGGGAATATCCAGCAGTTGCGACGAGCCCTCATAGTGGGGTCCGCGCGATAAGTCTGGACCATCTTTCAAGACCTCGGTGGTAACCCAGACGTCGGCCGACATTTCGATAGCGGTGCCAGAAACCTCGCCATCGCCTTGCGCATAATGCAAATCGCCAATGGCCAGACCGCAACCATCTATAAAGCAAGGCAGGTAGACCGACACGCCGGCTTTGAGGTAGCGGATATCCATATTACCGCCGTGCTCACGCGGCGGAATCGTGCGCAGACACTCTTCAGAGGCTGGACCGCGCGGCCCACACAGCGCGACCGGGTCTGCCCCTTCTGACATTGGTAAAGACACCCGCCCACCGGCGTCTGCTAAGGCCTGTTCCCGCTCCAGCATACGTCGGTGTTCGTTCGCGCCGGGCAAGGTGGTGATGACACCCGGGAAACTGGCGTTGGGGATGCGAATACCCGGGATTTCGTCAGTCTCCGCGTACTCCCTATTGAGCCGCCATATCACCATGCTCTGGCCATCCACCAGGTCGGGAATGAATCCAGAACTCCCGCCTGTGGACCAGGCATAGGATCCTGGATCGATGCTGTTGATAGTCACTTTCAGCACATCTCCGGCCTCTGCGCCAACGATATGAACAGGACCAGTGATTGGATGCACACGGCTGAAATCACCACTCAGGGTATCGGGCTCCTCCCCTTGCTGAGCAGCAGCACCGATTACATCCCGGGCGTCACGGGTATGAAATAAAATTGTCTGACCAGGCGCCGCACGTGCCGCCATTGGAATATCAGGGTGCAAGCGGTTGACGCAGCCGGGATCCTCTATGCAATCAACGCCAGTGCCGCCGACTACAACAAGCTGATTGTCAGCCGCAGTCAAATTATGAATTGGGCCCAACATTCCCAATAAGAAAGCAAAACAAGATAAGAATCGATTCATCCCATGATCACCCGCCAGCTCTGCTGGCCACATTGAAGTAACTGATAACAGCCGCTCAGCATCCTGACTGGGAGTTGCGATGATCCCAAGCAGCATCCGATAGACAGTCAATCTATCGACTATTGCGCGGCAGGGCAATTTGTCGCTGCCCGCAAACTCCACCTTGCCGGTTTCGATCACTTCCGATAGCTTTAGAAGCAGAGTCCAGCGATCAGTGAATGCGATCGATATCTAACGGAGCAATAACCATGACCGCCACATCACCGCGTATATCCAGTTTACAGATAGTGCTGCTGATCACAGCTTCATTTTTGAGCAGTCTTGTTGCAGCACAAAACGCGGATCAAGCCTATCGAACCCCGCCCCTGGATATTGCCGATATTGTGGATGCACAGCCTACACCAGCGGTGTCGGTTGACCCGGCCAAGGATTGGATGCTGATTTTGGGACGACCAGGATTGCCCTCGATCACGGAGCTCTCGCAGCCGGAGCTGCGCATCGCCGGCCTGCGGATTAATCCTGCCAACAATGGCAGGAGCCGCAGCAGCTATTACAACAGCCTGACGCTGCAGAGTCTGGAAAATGGTGGTTCTCGCGTCATCACCGGCTTACCCGCCAATCCCCGAATTCGAGACGTCAGCTGGTCACCAGACAGTTCCCGCATCGCTTTCACCCTGGACCAGAGTGACCACATTGAGCTATGGCTTGCGGAAGTGGATTCGGCTTCAGCCCGGCGGCTCATCGCCAGAGAGATGAACGGGCTATTCGGCGCACCGTTCAGCTGGATGTCAGACTCATTCCGCTTGCTAGTTAAAGCCGTACCCGAAGCACGGGGACCTGAGCCCGAGGAGCCGGCGGTACCGTCCGGGCCTGTGATTCAAGAATCTACTGGCAGACCTGCGGCCGCCAGGACTTATCAGGATCTGATGGAAAACAGCCATGATGAGGCGCTGTTCGAGTATTACGGCCAGGTCCAGCTTTTGATGGTCGATGTCAGCGGCTACGCCCAGGAATTGGGACAGCCTGACCTGATTCGCCGCGCCCTGCCTTCACCTGGCGCTGATTATCTGCTGGTGGAAACAGTGCAGCGGCCTTTCTCTTACCTGGTTCCTCAGTACCGATTTCCCCACCGGCTCGAAGTCTGGGACAGCTCCGGAGACTTGCTCCGAGAGATCGCCAGCCTGCCGCTGGCCGAGGAAGTGCCGATCGGGCGTGGCGCAGTGCCCACTGGCCCGCGGTCCATGAACTGGCGAGCTGACTCACCCGCGACCCTATATTGGGTTGAAGCTCAGGATGGCGGTAACCCGCGCGCCGACGTCAACATTCGCGACACCCTGTTCACTTACAGCGCACCGTTTCGCGACCAGCCCGAAACACTTATCGAGCTGGAAATGCGCTATGCCGGCACTACCTGGGGCCATGGCGAGCTGGCCCTGGTGAATGAATCCTGGTGGAGCACGCGCCGGACCCGGAGTTGGATTGTGGCGCCCGATGGCGGCGCGACTCCGGAACTGTTATTCGACCGCTCTACCGAAGATCGCTACAACGACCCTGGGACTCCCATCACCGAGCGCAATCAGTATGGCAGACCCACGCTGATAAGCAGTGCTTCAGGCGATATTTTTCTCTCCGGTGCCGGCGCATCAGCAGAGGGTGATCGCCCATTTCTTGACCGACTTAATCTGACCAGCAAAACCAGTGAAAGACTATGGCGCTCTGAAGCGCCGAGCTACGCTGCGTTCATGGGATTTCTGGACAGCGATCAGCGGGCGCTGCTCATTCGCCAGGAGTCACCCACTGCGCCCGGCAATTATTACCGGCTTGATTTGAGCTCCACCCAACAGACAGCACTCACTGCGTTTCCGCACCCGTACCCGCATATGCTTGATGTCTATAAGGAAGTGGTTCGCTACCAGCGCGATGATGGCGTCATGCTCACGGCTACCCTTTACCTGCCCCCAGGTAAGACCAAGGAGGATGGCCCATTCCCCATGCTGATGTGGGCCTATCCGCGCGAGTTCAAAGATGCCAGTTCGGCGGGCCAGATGCGCGGCTCGCCATACCGGTTCAACGCCATCAGCGTTAATGGGCCGCTGCCCTTTCTGGCCAGCGGCTACGCCATCTTCGATGGTCCCACCATGCCTATTATCGGAGAGGGCGAAACTGAACCCAATGATGCCTACGTGGAACAACTCGTCAGCAGCGCCGCTGCCGCTGTAAGCACCGTAGTGGACATGGGAGTTGCTGAACCCGACAAGATCGCCATCGGTGGTCATTCCTACGGCGCCTTCATGACCGCAAATCTGTTGGCACACTCCGATCTGTTTGTTGCGGGGCTCGCCAGAAGCGGCGCCTATAACCGCACCCTGACCCCCTTTGGCTTTCAGGCAGAGGAGCGCACCTTCTGGGAAGCACCTGATATCTATTTTCGAATGTCACCCTTCATGCATGCCGATCAAGTCGAAGAGCCAATCCTGATGATCCATGGCGAGGCCGACAACAACTCAGGCACCTTCCCACTGCAGAGCCGCCGTTTCTACAATGCACTCAAAGGGCATGGGGTGAAAACCAGGCTGGTGATGTTACCCCACGAATCCCACGGCTACCGTGCGCGGGAATCGGTGCTGCATACACTTTGGGAAATGAACAGCTGGCTCAATCGCTATGTGGTTGGCGAGTAGTCTCAGTCTAAAGTACCATGCTTTCCCCAGGGCTGATTCGCTCAAATTATTGAGCCAGCCCAAAATTTATCAATTCTAAAATGTGCCAACACGCGGCCACATGGTGCTAAAACTCGACAAAATTAGGATACACTACCCTCTTGGCCTGTAATTTTAGCAGCCACCTACAAGCAATAGAGAACCCAATGCTTAAAATAAGTCGTTCCACACTCTTGTGCTTGATATTAAGCAAGATCTTATTCGTATCTGCACAAGACTATGACAACCCGGAAGACGAATTCGATGCCATCTTCACCCCACTGCAACAGGTCGAAGGGTCTCAGTGCGCGCGCTATCACAACTGGAATTCAGAAACCGTCACAGCGCTGTTCAATGACCAACTGCTGTTGTTTCGAAATGCCTATGCCGCAGTCACACTGGCAGATGATGAGTGGCTCAAGACTCTGGTCACTGACGGCGACGCTTACCTTGATATGTACGGTTTCATCTCGAACGTGCGGCAGCTGGCACAGAATGACATGGGCGTGAAATACATGTACCAGGAAGCCTTCGACCCATCTATCGAACAGCATCGCTTGCTGGGCAGCAGCTTATCCAGCGCACCCGACGCGATAGTTGGTATTTTCTGGTGCCAACCCATGGGCACAGACTCCGCTCCGCGCTTCACCGGAGGCTATGCCTATCTTAAAGTCGTGGACGGTAACTGGAAGTTCCACACTCGCTAAACAGCAAGCCGCCACGCCAATCTAAATAACTCTCTGCACCGCATCTAGTGCCAAATCTGAACAGCCTGTTGGTGATTTGGCAATAAATTGCGGTCCGTTGCTTCCCCTCATATCGTAACCGTCTGAAAAACAGCCTTAAATCAATAGAATAGCAGGCGGACAGCCAATGACTGACGGAGGCATGAATCACGGCGGTATGAATCACGGCGGTATGAGTCATGACAGCATGAATCAGAGCGACAATGCCGCGATGGATCATAATGGTCAGGGAGATGAGCACCCCGGCCATTGAGACAACCTGAAATCCGCTCGATCGGGTATCATCATGCTGCATGGATACCCGATCTCTGCTAACCGTACTGATACTGCTGCTGATTGTTGCCGCAGTAGTATTCCGCAACTTTTTCTGGCCCAGAATCCGAATTGCCCGCATCCAGCAGCGGCCTTTTCCCGACGCATGGCAGCGTATTCTCCAGCAGCGTTTACCATTCGTTCTGAAATTACCGGATGCGCAGCTTCAGCAGTTAAAACTGCTTATCAAGGTTTTTCTCAACGACAAAACGTTTTATGGCTGTGCAGGCCAGGAAATCGATGATGATATTAGGGTTACGATTGCTGCCCAGGCTTGCCTGATGCTATTAAATCAGGATCGAGTGCCTTATCCAGATCTCCAGTCCATCCTTGTCTATCCTTCGACTTTTGTGGCAACACGGGATGTGGCCAATGAACATGGCTTCGTTTCCACCGACCATATTGCCCTGCTAGGCGAATCCTGGAGTCAGGGCAAGGTAATCCTGGCATGGGATAACGTTAAGAAGGGGGTACAGAACCTGCGCGATGGCCGCAATGTAGTGTTGCATGAATTTGCGCACCAGCTAGACCATGAATCCGGTGCCACCAACGGCGCTCCGGTCCTCAGCACCCATGGCGCATACCGCAGCTGGGCACATGTGTTCAGCGAGGAATTCGACAAGCTGCAAAAACGTGCCGACCAGGGCAAACAAACACTCCTGGATCACTACGGCGCAAAGAACCCGGCAGAATTTTTTGCCGTCGCCACGGAAACATTTTTTGAAAGACCGCAAGAGATGGCGACACATCACAAAGAGTTGTTTCATCAGCTAAAGGTGTTTTACCGGGTAGACCCAAGCCAGTGGTGAAACTGACTCTGCAAAAGTCTTGAGCTATATCGGGTTTGCTACTGATGCTGCCTCTCGCGCTCCCTCTTTCTGTCATAATTTGATTCAGGCAATAATGATAAATAATTTGCCATTAACCCGAGGACTCAGCAGGAAAGATTAAACGAAGGCAATTTTTGCAGGCATCCAGCATTGGTCCTACCGGGCTCTTGCTGCCCAAATTCTCCTGGGCACAGCAGGCGGCTAATCGCGGAAATCCGCTAAAAATCCCAACACTAAACATCGGCGAAATACGTGACGACAGACAGCACTATCAGCTGAACATCCAGTCTGGCAACACGCGATTCTTCGATGATCTGGATACCCCTACCCTGGGCATCAACGGCAGTTTTCTGGGCCCAACGCTGCGACTGCACGGTGGCGACCAGGTCACTATGGATGTATTTAATCAGCTGCAGGAGTCTACCACCCTGCATTGGCATGGCTTGCATGTGCCGGCATCTGCCGAGGGTGGGCCGCATCAGGAAATCCCGGAGGGTGGCAGCTGGCATCCTTCTTTTCAGGTTATCCAAAAAGCCGGCACCTTCTGGTACCACTCACATTTAGTCGAAAAAACCGGTGAACAGGTTTATCGTGGACTTGCCGGCATGATCATCGTCGGCGATGCTGAGACGGATCAGCTTGCTCTTCCGTCTGAATATGGCGTGGATGATATTCCGCTGGTAATCCAGGATCGCCGCTTTAACCAGGATGGCTCCTTCCAATATATTTCCACTCATCGAGATATCATGATGGGAATGCGCGGGAACACGGTGTTGGTAAACGGAACCCGCTCACCTTATTTTGTGCCTACTACGGGGAAGGTACGTTTCCGCATCTTGAACGGTTCCAATGCCCGCACCTATAACATCGCGTTTAGCGATGGTCGCAATTTCCAGCAGCTAGCTTGTGACAGCGGTTTTCTCGGCGCACCCTATGACATGAGCCTACTGGAGCTCGCCCCTGCTGAGCGCTGCGAGATTGTTGTCGATTTCAGTGATGGAAACCCGGTTGACCTGATCAGCCTGCCCATGGCGGCTGACTCTCCTTTTCAATCCAGGGGCATGATGCGCCGAATGTCGGGAGACAACGACAGACTCCAGGTGCTGTCTATTATTCAGCAATCCAGCTTGCAAACCTCTGACCGGATATCAGGCAAGCTTACCGATGTAGCAGATTTTGAGGACGTCGGTATCGACAATACACGCCAGTTTACGCTAAGCATGGCTATGGGCATGGGTATGATGTGCGGCGGCGGCCCTGGCGGCAGAGGCCAGCGTGGCGGTGGCATGATGGGCGGTGGCGACCAGTTCTTTATCAACGACGCCGCCATGGAAATGGGTGTGATCAACGAACGAATTCGAGTTGGTACGACAGAAGTCTGGGAGATCACCAATGACTCCATGATGATGCATCCATTTCATGTCCACCATGGGCAGTTCCAGGTAAAGGAACGCAATGGTCGAGCACCTCATGAGCATGAGCGAGCTTTCAAGGACACGGTGAAAATCGGACCCGGCGAGACCGTCAAGATCGTCATGGAGTTCGCGCATTTTTCAGATCCGTAACTTCCCTATATGTATCACTGCCACATCTGTGAGCATGAGGACAATGGCATGATGGGGCAGTTTATTGTCGCATGACCGTAACCAGGTTATTTGTCAGTTCAGAATTTTCGGCACAGTAAAGACATCAGTTCAGCGTTAATGCCTCCCCGGTTGATCTATCCAGTAATCTCGACTCGCCAATCGATATGTACGCGCAAAAAGCCGTTACATGAAGACTTGTTCTCGAGCTATCGCGACTGGAAGGGCGTTTAAGTTCCGGCGCGGTTCTAATTGGCCTGACAGTCAGCGCACCAGTATAAGCGCCGACCGGCGAGAGAGTCTTTTTGGATTGGAGAGCCACACTTATAGCAGGGCTTGTTTGCGCGCCCGAATACGGCATGACGGTATTCCCCACGCCTTAGCCCTTTCTTCTTCAAGGCGGCGACTCTACGCGGAGGATTGGTG
>CALKNV010000017.1 GCA_938091935.1 uncultured Pseudomonadales bacterium | reverse complement strand
TATGAAGCCGGCATCGGCGCCTGGTATGAGGAGGACATTAAAGCAGACTATGAACAGCGCTTCGCGCAGCGCCTGCCGGAGATATCCACAATTCAGGACGCGCTCAATCGCCTGGGTTATCGTGTCGAAGCCTCTGGCCAGTTCGATAGCGCCACTCGCTATGCCATGCGCGCTATGCAGTTGCACTACAGACCGCGGAACTACACAGGTGAGATTGACGCCGAATCTGTCGCCATTATCTGGGCACTACTGGAAAAGTACCGGCCACGGGAACTGGAATCGCTCTTGACTGCGAACTAAAGAGCGTAGTGAAGAAAATCGAGTTGGATTATTTAAAAACTAACGAGAAGAAAATAGTGGCGGAAGAGGCAGGAGTCGAACCCACCAAGCCTGTTATTAACAGACTTCACCGGGTTTGAAGTCCGGGCACCCCACCGGGGATGATACTCTTCCGCCTCAAAGTGTATCACAAGCTTGGGAGACCTCCAGCGCCAGGGAGGCGCTAGGTGAGGAGCGATGATAGTGGTGTGGCGGACATCAGAGTCAGTCGACACTGTTAAGGCGCCAGTCATAGCGCGCAAAGCGAATACCTAGATCACCATTAATCAGACGTTGTTCCTGTGCATCAGTCAGGCCGAGGGCAGCGGCATAAGCGCTGAGGAATTCCGCGACAGAGTCATACCCCATCCAGCCGCGCTCAAAATCTTCCCCGTACCAGCGAAATATTGGCGAGACCATGAGCCTGCTGCCGTCAACATAGTTACGGGATCTATCCTCTAAAAACAGCCGGGTATTGCGCTCAAGTTGCGCCTGCAGTCTGGCGCCTGTGTAGGCCTCATTGCTGAGCGCCGGACAGCCAACAGCAGCGCAGTTAACAGCAAAGTGAATGCGTGGCTCCTGATAGCGATCCCATCCCCTAATCATGCCGTGCTCCACATCATCGAGTGACACCTGCTCCCCAAACAGGACGACAATGTCCTTGCGCCACGGTGCACCGGGCAGGAATCCAATGTCGCGAATGGAGTCTATCCCTGGATATTCACTCAGAATCAGTTCCACCGTCCAGGCGTTATAGGCGTTGATCAGGAAAGCTAGCTGTTCATCCTGTGACCAGCTGTCGAAATCAGAGCGCGTGACGGCAGCGAGGCTGTCCAGGTAGGCCTTCAGCTCCTGCCGCTGCCCTTTCAATGCAGCGTAGTCCACCCGACTGGCACGCCCGTTATTTTCAGGGTGAACGAATCTGTCCAGCAAGCTGTCCCAGAGATCATGCGGGAACTGGCTCTGCATATCCTGTCCTAACGCACACTGTGAAGTGAAGCACAGCAGCGTTATCGCGATCAGACGTTTGGCGTTCATAATTTTTTCCCGGAGCATATCCCAAAGGCGCCAGAATAAGACCGCCATAGTAGCTTTTACGTTCATCCGACGGCCACAGTTTATAGCCTATTCAGCCTTTCCAAAATGAAGTACTCTTCTTGGCTAGCTTTAATTTATAGCCCAAAGACAAACACGTAGAACACAACGAGCATCAAGCATCTGAGAGAAGACTCACCGCCTCATTGAAATCCCGGATTGGGACACCCGCCAAAAAGGGCAAATTGAGCGCAGAGAGAAGAGGAGGATGTTGCTAACGAGGAGTAAGGATGCATCACGCTGATATCACCGGCTGGGGCAAATGTGTGCCACCTGCGGTGCTGACCAATGACGATTTAGCCACTTTCATGGAAACATCCGACGAGTGGATCACATCTCGCACCGGTATCAAAGAGCGTCGCATCTGCCACACAAACTTCTCAGATATGGCCCTGGTGGCTGCCCGCAGAGCACTGGCGGCCGCCGATCTGGATCCCATGGAATTAGATCTTATCCTGTTGGGCAGCCTCACCAATGACTCGCTGTGTCCCAATACCGCTTCCCTGATAGCCGATGCTTTGGGCGCCCGTAATGCAGCAGCGCTGGATATCAACTCGGCCTGCACTGGCTTCCTTTACGGCCTGCATATCGGCACCAATCTGATCCGCACCGGTGCCCACAAGAAGGTGCTGGTTATTGGGGGCGAATTTATCTCCCACTATATGAACTGGAGCCGGCGCGACGTGGCGGTGCTGTTTGGCGATGCCTGTGGTGCGGTAGTTCTGGAAGCAACAGACAAGCCGGTGGGTCTGATATCAGCAAAGATCGGCTGTGAAGCGGACGCCAAGTATGCCATTCAGATCACGAACCTGGGCTCTGCCTATTCACGCCTGTCAGAGGAATTTCTCTACGTGGGCTGGAATTTCGAAGGCCAGGAAGTCTTCAAACGCGCCGTCAAGAGCATGGCGCAAGCCTGCGCAGACGTGCTCGAGGAAGCCGGATTAAGCGTCGACGACGTCAACCTGGTAGTGCCGCATCAGGCCAACAAACGCATACTCGATGCGCTGGCCAAGCGCGTCGGGATCAATGAAGAGCGCGTTTTCGTTAATGTGCACAAATACGGCAACACTTCGGCAGGCACCATTCCGGTAGCTCTGGCCGAGGCGCTGGAGGAAGGCCGCATCAAACCCGGAGATTACGTCCTGTCCGCCACCTTCGGCGCTGGATTGACCTGGGGAGCGGCGCTTATTCGCTGGGGAGACCGGGTCACGCCACTGCAAATTTCTGACGCTGAATTGCCGCCCTGCGAAAAGACTGCCCTGGAAATCCTTGAGCCCCATATCAAGCGCTACGCCGCGCACGCTGAATCCAGCTAGCGCCAATTCTGACCTCACCGGGGTACGCGGCCTACGCTATTCCTTTCTGGAGGGGGCAGTCTTATACTGGCTTGCCTCTAAAAATTCCCGAATTAACAAAACCCGAAATGAATATAAAGGAAGCGTCGAAGATGACCATGCCCCCGAATATCATCCTGAGAAAACTTCTGGCTCTGACTTGCCTGGTTTTTCTAATAAACCCGATTCAGAGCCTGGCCCAGGCAGGTCCGCTGACAACCAGTGCGGAACCTTTCAAACTAGGCACTTTCAGCATTGACGGCATCCCCACTGTTGGCGTCGTGCTCCGCGATCAATACATCATCGAAGTCAATGCAGCGAATACGGCATTGGAAGTAAACCCTGCCTTTCCCAAGGTCCCAATGCCGGCGGATATGCTTGAGTTGATTGGTCGTTACGAATATGGCCTGAAATACCGGCTCTATGAAATCGTTACCTATATGGTTGATAACAATCTGGTTGCCGGCAGTAACCAGGCAGCCTATGTGCATGAGCGAGAAGACGTACATGTGATGGCGCCCATCCAGTATCCTGGCAAGATCCTCAATGCCGCAGTGAACTTCTATAGCCACGTGAGCGAACAGGCTACACCCGAGGAGCGAATCGCAGAGCAACGCAGGCGGCGGGAAGAACGCGGCGTGCCCTACCTGTTTCTCAAACCTTCCCGTGGCGCCGTGATTGGTGCAGATGACACAGTAATCATTCCTTATGGCCGCAACCGCACCGATTGGGAAGTGGAATTAGGCACGGTGATTGGACGCCCCGCCAAATACGTTGATGCAACTACCGCACAGGACTATGTTTTCGGATATGTGATAACAATGGATATTTCTGATCGCGGCGGGCGTCCCCCTGGCGGCAATGCGACACGTTCGGATTGGTTCGTCGGCAAGGGCCACGATACTTTTGCTCCCATGGGACCCTGGATTGTACCGAAAGAATTTTACGGCGACCCCATGTCCAATCTCGTGCAAACCCTGACGGTGGACGGCCAGGTCATGCAGCGCGCCGAAGCGGGCGACATGATCCATTCGCTGTGGGAAATCATCGAGTATGCCTCGTCGATCATCACGCTGTATCCCGGAGACGTCATTAACAATGGCACTTCTGGCGGCACGGGCATGGGCACTGCGGTTCGCGGTGAGCAACGCTTCCTGCAATCCGGTGAAGTCATGGAAGCCAGCATCGATGGTATCGGCAGCATGTCAATTCAGGTAGAGGCAGAGCCCCCACCCCCGGGTGGCACTGGTTCACGCCTGCCGCCGGTCAACAGCTATCGCTAGTTCACTGTTCAACAAACCAACAGCTTACTCGGAGAGTCCCAACGCACCGAAACCGGGACTCTTCGTTAGGATTAGCACCTGGTTGCATTCGGCATAGGAAGTAAACAGATTCATGTCGCTTGATGTCATTGCCTTTTTAACAATAGCTGCTGCCCTCGTTAGTTTTTGGTGGCAGAGTGACAAGATCAAGCGCCTGGCCTTACACAGCGTGCTCCTGCGCTGCCGAGGGGAAAATTTGCAGCTACTGGATCAGACGCTGGTATTGCGGGGTGTATGGCCGGTCCGACACGAGAATGGCAACCTGGTATTGCGGCGGCGCTATAGCTTTGAGTTCACCAGCACCGGGGAGATGCGGCACAAGGGTGAGGTACTTATGCATGGCCTGCAGCTGAGCCAACTGCACTTCGATCCCTACATCATGCCAGCCGAACCAGAAAAACTGCACTAGCTTTCACGGGTTGCTACCTGACTTTCCTAAAACATACGAATTGCGCTGACTAAGCAGACGCGTGTTTGGCAGGAAAAATCGCCGGGTAATAGCGCAGCAAGCAAAGCGCCCGTGCCACCACGTATATGATCATCGCCCACCACAAACCCGCCACGGCATAAGCATCCACTAGCAACCACCACGCCAGCAAAAATATCGCGAGTGATTGAATCGCTGCATCACGCATCTGTCGGGTAAAGGATACCCCAATAAAAATGCCGTCGAGTTGAAACGCCGCTACCGACAGCAGAATATAACTCGCTGCAAGGTAGCACATGCCGGATGCATAGCTGCCCACCGACTCAATGTCAGTTAACAGGGAAATGAAAAAGGGGCCGAATACCAACACTATCAATGCGAGCAAGATACCTGAACCAATCGCCAATTCGCTGGTACGCTTCACAGCAATCTTGAATGCTTTCCTGTCATTCCCGCCATAGGCCTTGCCAACCAGTGCCTCTGCCACAAATGCATAACCGTCCAGAAAAAAGGCAGCAAATGAGATTGTCTGCAGCAGAATGTGATTCGCCGCCAGCACCACATCTCCGAATTGCGCGCTCTGATTGGTGAAAAACGCAAATGAAAATACCAGCAGCAGCGTTCTAATCATGATATCAAGGTTCGCAGCGACCGCGACTTTCATTTTTTCGCGGTTAATGATTCGCTGCAAAGACCAGAAAGAATCGTTTGAATCGAGATTCCCGCGCAGGGAGCGATAGATCATCCAAGAACCCAGCACGACCGCACTCCATTCTGCTATTACGGTACCCAGTGCGATACCGGCCGGCCCCATTCCCAGGCCACCTGCAAACAAGATATCCAGAATGATGTTAAGGCTATTGAGAAAAAGTTGCAGGCCGAGCAGCAGCCTGTTCTTACCCAGACCAATCAGCAGGCCAGCTCCAACGAAACTGGCAAGGGTGGCAGGTGCCCCCCATATACGGATAGCAAAGTAGGCGCGCGCCGTTTCCTCTACCCCTTCACTTCCATTCAACACGGCAAACGCAATGGTCTGAATTGGCCACTGTAAAACGATCAGGATAAAGCCCAGCGACACCGCCATGAGCAGCGAACGCCCTAAGATGGTTCTTATTTCGATTTGATCATTGACGCCCAGCGCCTGGGCGACAAAGCCCGTGGTACCCATGCGGAGAAAGCCAAAGCCCCAGTAGACGAATGAAAAAATCATTGCTCCAAAGGCAATTGCGCCGAGATCTTCAATAGATCCCAGATTTCCAATCACCGCCGTATCCACCAGACCAAGAATTGGCACTGCCGCATTGGCGAGAATCAGCGGCCAGGCCTGCTGCAGAATCCGGCCATAGCCGAGCTGCGAATTGCTCATACGCTTGTGCTTATCCCTAGTATTCTCTCAAATTGGCCATATATCATCAGAGAGCAAGATACAAACGTCGGAAACTCTCTTTTTGACTATCGGTCTCAGTAATCAATCACCCGCCAGAGGATTCGGCACAGGAACTATCCATGGAAACACCGAGCGAACGTTCAGGTAACCCGCCTGCAGGAAAAATCTCCGTGCTGATCAACGTCTTTGCCTCTCCAGGCGAAGCCCTACAGGAGCTAAAGCTGCATCCAAGCATCCTGTTCCCCCTATTACTCATTATTGCTGGCAATAGCCTGGTTCTCGCATGGTACTTCAATATTGTGGATTTCGACTGGTACATAGATGATGTGTTAAGCACGGCAAACATCTCCGAAGAGAACCTCGAAGACGCGAGGGAAAACTTCGAATCCATGTCGCGCAATAGCATGATGGGGTTTTCGCTAATAGGCAGCGTGGTTGGACTATCTGCCATATTCCTTGTTCAAGCCGTCTACTTGAGCCTGGTAGCTGCCCTTCGCGGTGATCGCTTCAAATTTCGACACTGGTTCTCGCTGGTGTGCTGGTCCAGCACGCCTATTCTTCTCTCTGTAGTCGGTATGGCTGTCACAATCCTGTTGAGTCCCAATGGGCAACTCAGCGCCTATGACCTGGATCCTCTGACTCTCAGAAACCTTGGCATGGCTACTGACAATGCCACGCTGCAATCTCTGTACAATTCCGTCAGCCTCGTCATGGTCTGGAGCGTGGTGATTATACTACTGGGGTACCGTCAATGGCTTGAATGCAGTTGGCTAAGAGCCTCACTCATTGTGCTTGCGCCTTATCTCACAATAATCGGGGTTTGGGCGTTTTTGGCCTTATCCTGAGCGGCAACTGTGCTAGCGTAGCGCCCTGCTGTAATAGTTATCCGAGCTGATCGTGATAAATTAAGTAGCAATAGCCAAATATTTCCAAGCAAGATTTCGCCCAGGCGCAATACAATGAACACCAAAAAGCTTTTCCTCATCATACTCCTCGCTGGCACAGTCATTGCCCTCCCTTTTATAAATAGGGTGGTCTTGGGCACAGATGCGAAGGAGGTCAATGTCTCTGTCATTAGCCAGCGCGTCATCAGCCCATCGATTCTGGCCTCTGGTTTCCTGACCCATGAGGAAGAAGTCATGTTGAGTTCTGAAGTTATCGGCAAGGTGTCGGAACTCTACGTGGAAGAGGGTGACACTGTCGCGACCGGTGATTTGGTGTTAACAGTCGATGATAAAAACTTTATCGCCAGCCTGGATCAGGCCGAGGCTGCGTTTAGACTCAATACGATAGACATAGAAAGACAAGAAGTTCGCATAACTAATCTTGAGCGTCAGTATGAACGCAGCCGCAGCCTGCATGATCGAGACTTGATTGGAGACGAGGAATTCGATGCCATTTCAAACCAGTTAGACTTGGCCCGTATAGACCTCAAGTCCTCACGTGAGCGCCTGGCACAGGCTGAGGCCCAGCTCGACCAGGTCAACGACCAGCTAAGTAAGACCAAAATTATCTCACCAATTGATGGTGTGATTACCAGTCTGGACATTAAGGTTGGCGAAACGGCAATCGCGAGCTCGACCAACATCCCAGGCTCCTCCCTGATGACCATTGCCAATCCGGCCAGTATCTATACCGAAGTCCTGGTGGATGAAGCGGATGTCGCCACGATCGAAGTAGGTCAGCGGGCAGAAATTGTTGCCATCGCCTACCCGGATCAACCCATGCAGGGCGTGGTCAGGTTTATTGCCAACAGCGCCAAGGTTGCCCCGGGCCGCCAGGGGCTGAGCTTTACAGTCAAGATTGAAATTACTGATCCGGGCGATGTGATATTGCGTCCGGGCATGTCCTGCCGGGCAGAAATTTTCACGCGACAGGATCAGGAAGTGACCGCCGTCCCCCTGCAGGCTGTCATCTTCGAAGAGGATCGTGCAGCACTGCGAAGCGAACACTACGTCTTTATTAATGATGGCGGAGTTGCCCGCAAGACCAGAGTAGAAGTGGGATTGTCGGATGATGAGTATCAGGAACTGCTTAGCCAGATCGAGGGTAATGTGGAGATCGTGGTAGGCCCGAACCAGGAACTGCGACACCTGTTGGATGGCGACCCTTTGCAACCCACGCGAATCGAAGACGAGTAAGCCCTACCGGGACTGACCGCACATGGCGCTAATTTCTCTCAAGCAAATCACCAAGCATTATGAAATGGGCACGCAAACCGTGCGCGCCCTAGACGGTGTAAATGTGGATGTAGAAACGAATGAATATCTTGCATTTATAGGCTCGTCAGGATCTGGCAAATCCACCATGCTCAATATCCTGGGCTGCCT
Source organism: uncultured Pseudomonadales bacterium (assembly GCA_938091935.1). Classification (GTDB taxonomy): domain Bacteria; phylum Pseudomonadota; class Gammaproteobacteria; order Pseudomonadales; family Pseudohongiellaceae; genus UBA9145. The sequence goes on along the minus strand of CALKNV010000017.1, from coordinate 1,394 downwards.
GGACAAACCAACCTCAGGCAAGTATCACCTCAACGGCACCAACGTAGAAAACCTGGATCAAAACCAGCTCTCCGACATTCGCAACCAGGAAATTGGCTTTATATTTCAGAGCTTCAATCTACTTCCGCGCCAGACCGCGCTGTCTAATGTCATGCAACCGCTAATCTATCGCAGCATTTCCTTGCGGAAGCGGAAGCGTATGGCCCAGGAAGCCCTTGATCGCGTGGGTCTGGGACCTCGGGTGGATCATCTGCCCAATCAACTCTCAGGTGGCCAGCGCCAGCGCGTGGCCATAGCAAGGGCACTGGTCACCACCCCTTCAATCCTGTTGGCAGACGAACCTACCGGGAATCTGGATTCGAAGACTTCAGTGGAAATCATGGACCTGTTCGATCAGCTTCACCGTGAGGGACACACGCTGATTATCGTCACCCACGAGGATGAAATAGCCGCTCATTGTCAAAGAGTGGTTGAGATGAAAGATGGCAAAATATTCAAAGACAGCCGCAGCGCAAACCCTGCCGATGCCGGAGTGACAGCCTGATGTTTTTTGCCCTCTTCGAAAGTTCTCGCTCAGCACTCGTTTCTATTTACGCCCATGGCTTGCGCAGCTTTCTAACCACCCTGGGTATCGTTATAGGCGTCGCCAGCGTCATCGCCGTGGTGTCAGTAACCCAGGGCATGAGCGCGTTTATTGGTGAAACTTTCGCATCCCTGGGATCGAACAGCTTGACTATCGAGTCATACACGCCGCAGGCCGATCGCATGAAAGGGATTCGCTCCCGGTTGACAGGTGAAGATCTGGAGCTGATTGAGCAGCGCGGCGAAGGCATTGCCTCTATCACGCCAATTCTTTATGCCAACCGCACCTCACAGGTGAAATATGGATCCCTGACAGTATTCAGCCAGATCATGGGTACCACCTACGCGTTCCAGGATGTGGGCCAATACTACACCTCAATTGGGCGCTTTCTCGCACAGAGCGATAATCAGACGCGTCGCCGCATCGCGGTGATCGGCGAAAAAACTAGGGAAAATCTGGAGCTACCCGAGAACCCGATCAATGAATACATCGAGATCGGCGGTGAATGGTTCAAGGTTGTGGGACTGCTGGAGACTAAAGGCGAGATCATGGGATTCAGTCAGGATGACATCGTGCTGATCCCCTATTCCACCATGCAGAGCCTGCAGGGCAATCAGGCCAGGACCGACATTCAAATCCAACTCAGTCTCACTGAAGGCGTTGATATTGATGACGTCGCCGGGCAACTCACCGCTATGCTGCGTAATGCCCACGACCTCTCCGCAGATGAAGACGATGATTTTGTGATTCAAACCTCTGAACAACTCATGGAGACTTTTGATCAGATCATTGGCATGGTGACCATCGTTAT
>CALKNV010000016.1 GCA_938091935.1 uncultured Pseudomonadales bacterium | reverse complement strand
TCGCCATAAATGACTGAAAACGGGACAGAAGCAGCGAAGTATTCTCTTTATTGTAAAGAGCATATCGAAGAGTTTGTTAACTTGTTAAGGGAAGAAGCAAATAGGACGCTTACCAATTGGCATGCAAGAACACCTGCAGCTTTGATGGCAATTTCTTCACTCATAACATTTTACGCCCAGCTAAATTGGGGAAATACTCTGGCTGGATACGCATTGGTTACCTATGCCGTACCGATTTTAATAGTTTCTTTGTATCCGATTAGCAGTGTCCTGTTTAGTTCGATCTATAGGCACTGTTCTATTGTGATTGACTTGTTGTGTTTAACAGGATTGCTGAGCTTTTGCGCTACGCTCTATATTATTCTTGAAGGTACGACAAATGCATCACTGATAACTACAAATAACCAATACTTGCAGGGACAAATTGCTTTCGTGCTTGCCTTGGGAACTGCTTTCTCCTTTCATGCATCCTATCTATTCACGGTTCTTCGAAACACTGTCTTCACTTTGGTGGTTTCGTTTGCCATGTATTTGGTTGATCCCTCTTTCTTTCAAACCAATTTGCTTCCCATATTAGAGGGATACTTTTTGGGACTTACTATTAGCTGGGTGTTTCATGATGGTATCCGGGCCCGCTTCTACCTAAAATCCACCGACGCCGACACCCGTCAGCACCTCTACAATCAGCTATCCAAGCTTGTGTATCCGCATCAACTAGAGCGAATCAAGCTGGGTGATGAGCTTGAGGATACGATGCCGCTGAAGGAGGGGAAGGCGGTCGTTAATGTTTTTGATGTGCAGCGATCTTCCGATATCAGGCATGAGCGTACTGCGGAATTTTTTATGAATCTGTTTCAGTCGTTTTTGCAGATTTGTATGAAGGGATACGAGCATAATCCACTGCGATCGCAGGCTTTCCGTTTGAAGGAAACCGGGGATGGCTTTATTAGCTCCGTGGGATATCCGTTTTTGCCTGTCGACTCCAGATCGCTGGCGGACAGTGCGGTCGCGACTGCACTCACAATGTTCGAGGCTTTTAACAAAGAGGTTGAGAGATTTAATTATTCCCGCCCAATCAAGGCTGCTATGGGGCTTGCCTATAACTCAGTGCAGGGAACGTTTCAGAGTGGTGGTATCCGATCTTACGACCTGTTCGGTGAGTCACTGATTCAGGCCTCCAAATACGAAGAATTACGGAAGCAGCCAATAATCTGGAATATATTTTTGAAGGCTGCGGCAGAGCGTGGCCTTGTAGACTTCAACATTCTGATCGTGCAAGAAGTTGTTTACAATTCGCTGAGTCCATCCTATCGAGAACTCTTCACTGAGATTGACTTGAAGGATAAATCCCTGGTTGGCGACTTCCAGCTGATGTATGACAATGACGCCCGTTACATCTATTTCCATCTGCTTGAATGATTACTCGTCCTCCCGCTTTATGATTACGCTAACTTCGCCAGCGGATTCTTCATCCACATAACAATGAATCACCATTGGCCTGCAGCACACCTGGCAGTCCTCAATATACTCCTGCTCTGGTACGGAGGTATCTATCAGAATTTCTATGGACTCTCCGCAGTAAGGGCAGGTACATTTTTGTGGTTCTTGATGTAACAGCTTCCTATCCCCCACCAACTTCAGTCAGCAGAGTGTTATCGCCGAGATAGCTGGCAATATTCTGCATGACAAGATTTCCCATCTCCCTGCGAGTTTCAACTGTTGCACTGCCAATATGGGGCAGCAGGATGACATTATTTAGCGCAGTGTAGGCCTCAGGGATACTGGGCTCATTTTTAAACACATCAAGACCGGCAGCCCTGATTTTACCTGCTTCAAGTGCGCGCACCAGGGCTGCATCGTCCACCGCGTTCCCACGTCCGATATTGACAAAGACACCCTCTGGCCCGAGTTTTTCCAATACCTCTGCATTGATGACATTATCGGTTTCCGCGCCGCCGGGTAACATGCACAGTAATATGTCAGATGCTTCCGCCAGGGCTTCGAGCGTGGGGTAGTAGCTGTATGGCAGCTTTTTGGGCCGGCGATTATGGTAGGCAATATTGACCTTGAAGGGCAGGGCGCGCTGCACGATGGCTTCGCCGATTCGTCCGAGGCCGGCGATTCCCAGGGTTTTTCCTGCCATCGAGCTGCCGAATGGGAATGGCCCGGCAGTCCACGCTCCGCTTCTTGAGAAATGATCGGCGTTAACCAGGTTTCTCATTGTTGAAAGAACGAGTGTCAGCGCCAGGTCGGCGACACCATCATCTAACACATCCGGGGTGTTGGTGACCTTGATTTGCTGGCGAGCAGTAGCCGCGAAATCTATTCCGTCCACACCGACCCCAAATGCTGCGATTAGCTTCAGGGAGTCCAGTTCGTAAATACGCGGGTCGCACATCCAGGAAGCAGTGGCAGCAATCTCACAGTGACCTTCCAGCGCAGCCAATAGCTCTGGTTTCTTGGTGTCATCAAGCCGCCACAGATGGTGGGTCTCATAGAGCAAATCAAGTTTCCTCAGGGTTTCCGGGTGAAAGTTGTTGACTACGAGGACAATGGGCTTTGTGGTCATGGCTATAAGCTTTGGTCTCAGGGCGATGAAGCGGATAGTGAGAAATCGAGGAGCAGTGTAGTACCATCGGAGTTTTTACATCAAGTTCTCATGCGAATCGATACGCTGCGGGAAAACTTGGTTTCTGTAGAAGGTTATTAAATCCCGGATCGGTTGGGGTGAGGAATTTTAGACGTGGGACAGCAGTCAGAGGCATTTAAAGCACTTCCAGCCATAGAAAAACTGCTAAAGCAGGAGGATTTGCTGAGGCTCGCTGCTGCCGGCAAGCTCGCCTATGTCAAACAAGAGGCCCGATATCAGGTGGCTACGTTGCGCTCGCAAATTGCGCTGAATGATAAGGAAACCATCGAATGGGTTCTCGAATCTGACATCCAACTCGAATTAATTACTCGCATTGCGCAAGCAGTGTTGCGCCGACATTCAAATTCTCTCGCTCCAGTTTATAACCTTACTGGAACCGTCATTCATACAAATCTTGGCAGGGCGCGCTTGCCGGTTGAGGCAGTGGCCGCAATGGAAATCGCCGCCACTGGGGATATGAATATTGAATACGATCTGGAGACCGGGAAGCGAGGGGATCGAGATGATCATCTTGAGCAAGTTATTTGTGAGCTGACGGGAGCAGAGGCTGCAACCGTTGTGAACAACAATGCCGCTGCTGTGATGCTGGTGCTGAATTCTCTGGCAAAAGAGAGAGAAGTCATTATATCCAGAGGCGAATTGGTTGAGATTGGTGGCGCTTTTCGCGTCCCAGAAGTGATGAAAAGCGCCAATTGTATTTTACGAGAAGTTGGCACCACTAACCGGACGCATGCCAAGGACTACCGTGAAGCTGTCAATGAGCAGACAGCGCTCATGATGCGCGTCCACACCAGTAACTACGAAATCAAAGGTTTTACCAAGTCGGTATCGGATGAAGAACTCGGCAGGATTGCCCACGAAACTGGCGTCGTTTTTGTCTCCGACATGGGGAGTGGCACGCTGGTAGAATTGACTCAATATGGTCTCCCGAAGGAGCCTACTGTGCGGGAAACCCTAGACATGGGGGCTGATCTGGTCACCTTTAGCGGCGACAAGCTGTTGGGCGGGCCGCAGGCAGGGATCATAGTCGGTCGAGCAGACCTTATTTACCAGCTGAAACGGAATCAACTCAAACGTGCCTTGCGCATCGACAAGGTAACCATGGCGGCACTGCTTGCTGTGCTTGACCTGTATCGGGATCCAGAGCAATTAAGGAGTCGCTTACCTTTGTTGCGTGACTTGACTCGGCCAGCTGAAGAAATAGAGCAGGTCTGCCGTCGTATTCTTCCTGAGCTGGAAAAATCATTGGCTAATAGAGCTGAAGTTGGAGTCGACAGCTGCAAGAGCCAGATTGGGTCCGGCTCGCTGCCATTAGATTTGCTGGATAGCTATTGTCTTAGCATAAAACCCGTTGCATTGAAGGGGGAGCGGGATGCATCCCTCTTAAGGCTGGCACAGGCCTTTCGTCAGTTGCCCAAACCGGTGGTAGGGCGGATACATGATGGCAAGCTGTTGCTGGATTTGCGTTGCCTGCGCGACGAATATGACTTTATTCAACAGTTGAATCAGCTTTAGCTTTAAGCCGTTTGAGACCTCGCGCTCATGCCGATATGAAAGAGCCCCAGTGATAGGGCTGAAGCAGCCAACATCATCAGCAGCAGCGGGAATACTGTGCCGTTGAAGATAAGGGCCACAGTTTGTGCGGCAATCGCTGACAGCGCCATCTGCAAAAACCCGGTTAATCCGGAGGCGCTACCTGCGAATTGGGGAAATTCGTTGATGGCGGCCGCCTGCGCATTTGGCAGCGTGATGCCGTTACCAAATACGGCAAGGGCTATAGGGGCAAATAAGGTAATAGGGTGAGCAAGGCCTGCTAGCTGTAGCGCGATCGCAATGGCAATACCGAATATAGCGATGCTGCCTCCATAGCTGATCATTTGATTGATGCTCAGCCGCTTCCCCAGGATTCGAGTCGCGTAATTACCTGCCATAAAGCCCAGCGGTATCAAGACGAAATAATAGCCATATTCCGTAGGCGGTCGGTGCAGAACGCTGACCATAATCTCTGGTGCCGCAGCGATAAAGCTGAAAAACACCACAGATACGAAACTCACACAAAGCGCATAACTTCGAAAGGCAGGAGATTTGAGCAGCAGGGCGAAGGTAGAAAGCATCGCGCCTACGCCTTCAAATGGCGCTGATTCTTTGAGGGTCTCGGGAAGTGTAAACAGCGACACTGCAAACAGGATGGTGCTGAAACAGGCAATTACAGTAAACACCGAATACCAACCAAAGCGCTCCATCAGTTCTCCGCCCAGAGCTGGAGACAGCATCGGAATAACAACCATCACCATTACCAGGGTTGCGATTGCCCTGGCAGCATCCTCGGCTTCATAGATGTCCCTCACAATGGCGCGGGCCAGCACCAGACCCACCGCTCCACCAAAGGCTTGAACGACGCGGCCCAGGATCAGCCACTCGATACTTTCAGCGAATAGACAGGCAATTGAACCCAGGAAGGTAATGCAAAGGCCCAGCAACATGACCGGCTTGCGCCCATATTTGTCTGACAGCGGACCATAGAAGAGTGTGCCCAGGGCTATCGCCAGCATGGATAGACTCAGCGTTAGCTGGGCGACATCGTTACTTACGGCGAAAGTTTCCTGAATTACCGGCAAGGCTGGCAGCAGAATCTGCATGGCTGCAGGCCCAAGGGCAGAAGTGGCAGCCAATAGAACAATTAGCTGTCTTGATAGAAAATTAAGTCCAGACAAGTTGGTCAGATTCTGTAGTTTGATACAGGGGTCCTGGACTGTGCTCTCGCGCTTATCCAGGGGGCGGCCAAATTGGCCAAGTCAGGGCCTCAGAAAAGCCTCGCGATTTCGCTGGGCATTGGGGTCTATCTGCGAGCTCAGGATTACACTAGAGCCAAGTAACATGGCTCGCTGAGCCTGGCTGATATCGAATCCCAGACCAAATGCATTGGTATGAAAGCCCCTAACCAATTCGGCGGCATTCCATTCCAGGCTCTCACTTTCAGAAGCGGCGCTAGTGTAGCATGAAAGCGCCTCGCCCGAGCGTGAGCGGAGGCAAATTGAGAGTTCTGGCGCAGCGCTGATGTTCAGCACCAGGCCGTTCTCAGAGGTGGCAAAGCGCGGGGACTTGCTGAGTAGATCACTCACTTGCTGTGCCAGCGCTGTACCGTCGGTGCGGAGTTCCACGGGCAGGCTGGTTTGCAGTCTTCGGATAACGCTTGGGTCCTGGCTAAAGGCCTGGACGAATTGAGCGTGCGCCTCCTCGGCCTCGCCTCTTTCCCAATGTGCTCGGGCGAGTCGTGCTGAAATCCGGGCCCGCAGCAAAATTTCCTGGTCAGGCAGTTTAGCAAGCGCGGTCGTGGCAGATCTGATCAGCTCATCGGCATCGCCTTCCTGCGCGTGTATCTCGGTCTTATAGGCATGAAAGTAGCCGTCATTGAGTTGGAAAGCGCCATTAGCCAAGGCCTGGTCTAATATCTGGTTCATAATGCCAGTGCCTATGATCTTTACCAATTCCGGCTCAAGCCACTCCGGAATGTGAACGTCGAGTGGGGCATAGGGTCTCACTCGATTCTGCAGGGTGTCGAAGCTGGCAAATAATGATGCTGCCCTGCGTTCAGCCCGCCAGGCTTGCAGTCTCAGATCAAACAGTCGCAGCTGGTGAGACGGCAGTTCTGACCAGCCCAGGCTTACCCCTTGTTCCTTTTCTATCTCAAACAGAGCCCGGTTGGCCTGCATGTTTATAAGCGCTGCATAGGCATCTTTTTGCGCGTCATCGGCACTGTATGAACCATTACGGTCTGGTTGATTCAGGGCGGTTTGCGAGAGTTTGGCGGCATCTTCAGCATAGCCCGCTATGAGCAGGAAGCTCGCGCTCACCAGGAAGTGTTCGGCTCGATTCATCGCGCTGACCAGAGGTTCCTGCTGTTGGCGCCATAGCAGCATGCGGTCAAGCGAACTCCGCGCTTCATCGAAGCGGCCCTGATTCAGGGTAAGGTAAAGGCGATAGATCCAGGGGTCGGCGACGCTGTCAGGATTCAAAAAGCGGGTGGCACGGTTCAGATAATCCTCTGCCTGATCGATTTCCAACAGACTTAGGGCAACTTCAGAAGCGTTGGTCAAATAGACAGTATCACTGCTGTTAGATTGGTTAGCAGCACTCTCGTCCTCGGCGATGGCGCGGTCGCAGGCGTTGTTGGACCCAATCGGCGCCAGGCTGGCCAGATCTGCTGCGCAAATGGTGTTCCAAGCCCTTGCTCTTGCCCTAACGCTATCTTCATTCTCGAGTACCTTATAAGCGCTGGCGCGAGCAGCATCATATTCCTTGAGCTTGATCAGTGGCCAACCGCGAAAGGACTCGACGTCCTGACCATAAATTGACTCCAATTTCTCCAGGTATTCCAGAGACTGAATCTGATCTCCCATGAGCTGATGGACATAGCTTAACTGGCTGATCGTGAGATAGTGCCACTGCACATTGCCTGATTCGAAGGCTTCCTCCAAACTGCTATAAGGAGTCAGCTCTTCAGCGCGGTTCAGGTGAAACAGTGCTCTTGGCATGTTTCCTTCCACTGTAAGTAGCACTTCCGCGAGGGCGAACTGGGCTGCTGGCGAATCAGGTTCGCTGCGAACCCACTGTTCGCTTAACTCCCTCGCCTTGACGTTTTCCCGCAGATTGAGGGCATCACAGATAGCCAGGGCGCTGGGGTCACTGACATCACTGAAACCGAAGCACAGCGGCATTTGTTGCCTCGGAATCACAATGTCGCCAAGACCGCTGTCATCCTGTGCCGCGACAAGTGATGCCGCGAACCAGAAAATGGTAATGCTCAGCAGTTTGCTCAGATTCCTGAAACGCAATGGGTTCATCACTCGAGGGTGCTTCTCGCAAGCTGCTCCATTGGGGGTTGCATGCAATCGCGGAGCACACGATCAATTTCTGTGACACCAGGCGCCATTTCAACGCGATGTCCTAATACGCGTGGTAACAATAGCTCAATATCATCTGCGCTCACAAAACTGCGGCCTTTCAGTGCCGCAGCTACTTGCAGAGCAGGAAGCATCAGCACCATGCTGCGAGTAGAATTTCCCTGCAATACGCGGTCGTCAGCCCTAAGGTTACGTGAGATATCGACAAGACATTCCTTGATAGCAGGATGGATATTGACCGCTTGCTCGATATTGCGGCGCGCCTCCAGCACTTCATTGCGGGTTACGGTCACTGATGCCAGAGTCTTGTCTCTTCTTTCGCGATAGGTATCCAATACCCCAAGTTCGGCATCGCGATCAATATGATCCATAGTGATCTTGAACAGGAATCGATCGAGCTGTGGTGTAGGCAGCGGGTAGGTGCCCACCAGGTCAAGCGGGTTCTGGGTGGCAATAACAAAGAAAAGATCGTCCAAGCGGTAAGTGACGTTGTCTACAGTTACCTGCTTTTCTCCCATTGCCTCCAACATGGCTGACTGTACCTTGGGAGAGGTGCGGTTGATTTCATCGGCCAAAACCACGTGGGCAAAAAGCGGCCCGTGCCGGAAATGAAAGGCATTGGTGTTGGTGTCGAACACCGGGACTCCGGTGACATCTGAAGGCAGCAGGTCAGGGGTGAACTGAATGCGGCGGAACGGGACTATTTCCTTGTCGGCCTTCTCATCTGCTCCGTCATCTTCACTGACAATTGCCTCACCCAATGCCTTGGCCAGGGTCGTCTTACCGGATCCAGGAAAGTCCTCCAGCAAGACATGGCCGTCGGCAATGAGTGCAATGATGGCTAACTCAATAACATCGTCTCGACCCAATACCTGGCTCTTCACGGAGCTGCTAAGGCGCTTTAATACCTCAATGGACTGTGTCAGGCCCTGATCGGATTCGGGTGCTTGCGAAATCTCTTCAGCCCTAGTTTCGGTTGCTGAATCTGCAAGAATTTCTGTGGACATAGATGGCTCCGGAGGGCGGTCGATAAAACGAAGATATGCTTGTTAGCGAGTAAACAGCCAGGAATAAGGATTGCAAAATGCCAGGGCGCGTCGCCAGCGCGGCGTGTTTTGACCTATTTCCTTGGCAATAGCGCGTCTCATGGTCTTCCAGTCAGTGGCAGCGCTATTCCCTTGGTTAGCACCCAATGACCTGGCAAGGTGGGTTGCTGTGGCTGGTTCTATAGTGGGCGATGTGGCCGCTGCCCTGGCGGCAAATTGCTCTCGACTTTCCCCGTAGTGCCGGATCACGCCGACACCGGCTAGCTGATCAAGGGCGGCGCGATAGGCCAGTCGATATTGTTGCTCTGGGCCATACACGCTAGGTGCGAAGTAGCGATAGGTACGGATGCTATAACCCAGAACCATAGCTGCGATCAGCAGCCCATATACGACATTCAATAGCGTCTGCAGATCTATCAGCCCGGACTGCTGTTCTTCCATAAAGTCGGCGAATGAGGCGTCATCCCGGAGCATGTCACCCAGCAGCTGCTGCAGTTCATTCTGCGGATCTGTACTCATATCGACCAGAGTTTGTTGCGGCGCCGGGTCTACTATCACCCAGCCAATATCCCTGAAATAGATTTCAGGCCAGGCGTGGCCATGGACAGCTTGAACAAGCAGTGCTGAGCCACCGGCGCGGTTGGAAGCTGGAACGGAATACCCGATACCGACTCGGGCCGGAATACCGATGCTTCGGAACATATAGGTCGCCGCAAAGGAAAAATGCATGCAATAGCCAGTTAAATCACCGAACAGAAACGAAGCAGCTGGATCAGTCTCATAGGCATGATCGTTCTTGAGGCTATAGATGCCGTTTTCGTCGAGATAAGTCTTTATTGCCCAGGCCTTTGCGAAAGGATCGTCTGCATATTCTGGTCTCAGATTGGCAATGAGTGACTCGGCCAGGTCTCGATAGCGCGGATCTGGCGGTAACTCGAGATACTTATTGCGAACTTCGTCCGACCAGTCGTTTCGGCCCAACTCGCGCCCCAGCATGTACTCGAAATCGTAGGTAGGTGCGTAAGACAGAGTGTCGTAAGTGCGCTTGAATCGCAGATTGTTGGGGTTGGCTGCATTTGTATAGGTGGCAGGGCTTACCAGTCCAAACGGGTTGCGATGCGGGACCAGCATGCCTACCGTGGTTCTCACAGTCTTGCGCTGCTCCATAGCCTGGGGCAGGACTTGGGCTGTCAGCTCTGTATTGGTGAACGATTCAATCAGATCGCGATCCATGTCGCCTCTGTTTGTATAGTCCAGCATGACACCGTTGAACTGCGAATAGGCAGACTCGCGGAAATAGTAGGATCCGTTTAAGGGTTCGTAGTCGTCACGGAACACCACGACAGCAACAGGCGCCTCCTTGTCTTCTGCGGTGTTTTCCCCATCCCTGAAAGGGTTCTCTTGCTGCTGATTATTGCCGGCTATTTCTTGACCTGTTAGTCCTAAATCGTCAGTCATACCTGGGGTGGGCAGGCCGAAAAAGCGCACAAAGCCCGCCAGTGAAAAGCAGAGCAAGCCGAGAATGGCGAAATGGTAGGGCAGGCGTCGCTGATTGTTTTCTGCCATTAGCAGGGCCGACAAGGCAATGACTGCAAGGCAGCCAAACGCCATTAGAATAGTTGCCGGGTCGATACCCCGGATAAGGGCATAATCGCCAATAAAAAATGGTCGATGGATCATGCCGTTGCGATGGGCGGATAAGGTCACTACGAACGCAGTTGCGACAAATAGTATTTCCATCACGCCGCCGAATCTGGTTCGCTGTGCCATTGCGCGCAGCACAGTTGTTGCGGCCAGGCACAGGCCAAACCAATTCAGGGCCTCCCCCAATTCAAAGGTGATAATGGGCGAAAGCATGCTGGCGAGGATATCTGATCTTGTCACCAGACCGACGGCTGCATAATTGAGCAAAAGCAACGCAGCCGCGGCTGCAACGATGGTAGAAGTACGAATTTGCTTGATAGGCTCAGCGTTGACCCAGCGATCGACTGCCAGACAGGCAATCAGGCAGCCTGCGATGGCTGCAACAGACCCGCTAAGGACCGTCAAGCTCAGGCTCAACGCCCAAAAGGCACTGGCGATTATCAATGCCCGCAACGCGCTAGGCAGATAATGGGCTTGAACTGTGGCAGTGTTTTCCTTCATTTCTCAAACCTTGCGAAGATACTGGTCAAAACTGAAACCAGTTTCACGGTCAACAACCAGGGTGGATTCTACTTGCTGCCCAACCTCGGTCAACAAATGTAACAAATCACGCCGCGTGCTGTGCGATAACGGCCGCGCATCAGTGTCTCTCCGCAGCAGATATTTTTTCCACCAAGCAGGGCTTTGTTCCTCTTGCAGGCTGTCAGTCGCCATTATGAGGGAAAACTGACCGGAATAGCTGCTGATTGTGCTCTTTAAAAGCTCCAGACTGGGATTTTTCTCCGCTGCCGCAAACACTATGCAGTGGGCAGACCCATGATTTCCGGCATGGCCCAAAAACCTGTCGAGTCCATAGTCATGATGCCCGTCGAGATTGCGTGATCCAGCTATAGCGAGCAGAGCGCCGGGTAAATCCGAGACCGGGGACTCATAGCCGTCAGCGCCAAACGCCCAGTCCTCTCCCAGGGCGCCCGTTTCAAGTGCTACTCGCGCAACTGCCGCCGCGGCTTCGTCGTGCTTGCTGGTAAGCAGAAAAGCAAGGGTACGCTTGCTTTGGAAAACACTACGCTCCGGTAATCGCACATTGAGCTGTCGGTTTCTGGCATAGACCTTCCACATGATGTTCTTGACGGAATCTCCCGGTGCGTAGGGCCTGATCTCCATTCTGTCCCCCTCTGGATCGCCGCTGTTATGGGGGATTCCGTCTTCTGCAGTCAGCGACCTCAGGATCGGCAACTGTTTAACTGCACTGACCTGAGGAAGCGCCTTGCAGCTGACTGCCTGCTCCAGGCGCCAGGAGAACTGACTCAGCCCCAGCACATCTCGTACGTAAAATTCCCGGACTATGTGTTCGCTGAGGCAGCGTCGGCTGGGGATAATTTCCTCGCGAAGCTGGTTCTCTGTATCGAGGCGTGTGCGGGTAGTAATTTCATCGGGATAAATGATTTTCCAGAATAATCGTACTAACGGGAAAAACGATACTGCAGGAAGGCTGAAGCCAGTCTCATTGGGATAGCCTGCCTCGACCTCGATATTGTTCAGGGATGCGCTGCTGTTCGCAATCTCCCGACGGATTTTGCGCTGCATGAAGATGCCGAACCCCACAGTGCAAAACAAACAGCAAATAAGGATGGACAGACCGCAGATAGCAAGCGCAAATACCACCAGATCCATCGCACCATAGCCATATGCGCTCAGCGCCCACGAGGTAAAAAGCAGTGTGATAGTGCCTTGCAGCGTTAGCGGGAACAGCCCAGCGAGGTAGCGCCAGGTTTTCGCGCACAATTTGACCAGTGAGTTTGGAAGAATCTGGGTCACCAGAAAGAGACTCGTCTTGCGAGAATAGTGGAACGGAATTCTGTCATGGGCTACCCCTAAGCTCAACGAAATTCAACGAAAATCAATGACATCCGTCGTTTTCAATAGGGTCAGTCAGGTGCCACGCCCTCGGCCTGAAACTAGATTACAGGTTCAATCAAAATTTCGGCAGTGACGCTGTTGGCAATAAAGCATTTATCGTGAGCGAGGCGGTGAATTTCCATGACTGCGGCTTCGCTTGCGAGCGTGCCCTTGGCAAACTTGACTACCGGTCTTAGAAATACCTTTTGATTGCATAGTTGCCTTGTGGGTTTTTTTTCCATCTTGCCGCTGGCTGAATCGGAATAGCTTTGGACTACAAAGTTTTTGCTTGCCGCGATGGAGAGAAAAAACAACATATGACACGAAGCAAGGGACGCTACGAATGCTTCTTCTGGGTCTACGTTTTCGGGGGATGACCGCGGCGTTGGCACAATATGCGGCGAAGCTGATGCTGCGACCACCGCGCCACCATCAAAATGCCATTCATGGGTGCGGGAATATTGCTTAGCAAGAAAATTCCCGTCTCCGCTGGTCCAGTTTAGCATAGCTAAATAGTCAGACATGACCCGCTAGCGATTCGCTCGGTTATCGATTAAATCATCAACAACGGCAGGGTCTGCTAGGGTTGTGGTGTCACCCAGGTTTTCAAGTTCATTAGCGGCAATCTTTCTCAGGATTCTTCGCATGATTTTACCGGACCGGGTCTTGGGAAGGTTGGGAGTGAACTGAATGATTTCAGGTTTGGCAAATGAACCAATTTCATTGGCGACGAATTTAACCAATTCGGCACTCAATTCTTCACTCGCTTTGGTACCGGCCATGAGAGTGACATAGGCATAGATGCCTTGCCCCTTAATATCGTGCGGATAGCCCACCACAGCGGCCTCAGCCACGGCATCATGCAGAACTAGCGCGCTCTCTATTTCAGCGGTACCGAGTCTGTGCCCTGAAACGTTGATAACATCGTCGACTCTTCCGGTTACCCAGTAAAAACCGTCCTCGTCTCTTCGGGCACTATCGCCTGTCAGGTAGTAGCCCGGGTACGCTGCGAAGTAGGTATTAATGCAGCGCTCATGGTCGCCATACACCGAGCGAATCTGGCTTGGCCAACTCTGACTAATAACCAGGTTACCCTCAGCAATGCCCTCCAACTCCTTGCCATCTGCATCCAGTAAAGCAAGCTTCACACCGAAAAATGGCAGGGTTGCAGATCCAGGTTTTAATTCTGTTACACCAGGAATTGGCGTGATCATGATTGCCCCTGTTTCCGTTTGCCACCAGGTATCTACTATGGGGCAGCGCTCGTCTCCCACAACGTGGAAGTACCATTCCCAGGCTTCGGGATTAATAGGTTCTCCGACTGACCCCAAGATACGCAGAGATGCCCGCGAAGTGCGGGTTACCGGTTCATCACCGGCTCCCATTAATGCGCGGATGGCGGTTGGCGCCGTATAGAAAATATTGACCTTGTGCTTATCGACTACTTGCCAGAAACGGGAGTTATCGGGATAAGTTGGCACTCCCTCAAACATCAGCGTGATCGCGCCATTTGCGAGAGGGCCATACACAATGTAAGAGTGGCCGGTGACCCAACCTACGTCTGCGGTGCACCAGTAAATATCGCCGTCGTGGTAATCGAAGACGTACTTATGCGTCATGGCGGCGCCGAGTAAATAACCGGCGGTGGTATGCATTACGCCTTTGGGTTTGCCCGTGGAGCCTGATGTGTAAAGAATGAATAAGGGATCTTCCGCGTCCATGAGTTCGGGCTCGCACTCCGCGCTCGCGCTGTTCGTTGCCTCGTGATAGCAAACATCGCGCCCCTCCTGTCGAGGAACGTCAGCCCCGGTTCGCTCGACGACGAATACCGTGTGGACGTTTGGGCACTCCGTGAGTGCTTTGTCCACATTCGCCTTGAGGGGGATAATCCTGCCGCCGCGTACACCCTCGTCAGCGGTAATAACCGTCTGACAGTCGGAGTCCTGAATTCGGTCTTTGATGGATTCGGGAGAGAATCCGCCGAAAACCACGGAGTGGATAGCGCCGATCCGCGCGCAGGCGAGCATCGCATATGCGGCTTCGGGCACCATGGGCATGTAGATACATACGCGGTCTCCTTTCTTAACGCCGCGGGCTTTCATTGCATTGGCGAAGCGACAGACAGCTTCATGCAATCCGCGATAAGTCACCTTCAGATCCTGGTCAGGCTCATCTCCTTCCCAGATGATTGCAGTTTGGTCGCTTCGCTTCTCAAGGTGCCGATCTATGCAGTTGTAGCTCACATTCAATTTGGCGCCGCTGAACCAGCTCGTCGTGGCGGTTTTGAAATCACTGTTAAAAACCTGTCTCCATGGCTCGTGCCAATGAATAAATTCTTCAGCCTGCTCAGACCAGAATTGTTCGGGATCTTCAATCGAGCGCTTGTACATTTCAGCGTACTGCTCTTTGTCAAGGTGGCTATGGGCAGCAGCGGCCGCTGAAACGGGATGGTTTTTAATTTCTAGCATGGTATTTCTCGATCTGATTCGCGATGAATTCAAGCTCAGCTATCTCACTTTTATTACGATGCAATATCTGCCTGCCGGCGTTGTGAGAGTGGAAGTTTTTAAGGCTTTATACGAACTGTCTCTGGTCACGCCAGGTGGCCCGGAACTGGCTTTGAGTATGCCCGATTAGTTTTATTGCCTCAACCGAGGAGGGTTCCAGCATCAGGATTCAGGTCGTGGGTTAATGCGCCTGACCCTATAGCTCAACAGTGAGGTTGTCGATCAATCGAATAGAATCGACGAAGCCAGCGGCCAGCAGGACTAATTTAGAGTCAGCTGCGGTCGCGAGAGCGAGAGTTTCTGCATTACAAATTGCCAGGTAGTCAGGTCTGATCCCGAGCTGGCTAAGTGCCTGGGTTGCGTTACTTTCTAGTTGCCTAAACTCCCTGTTGCCTGTGAGAATCTGCTCACCCGTATCCTTGAGTGTTGCATACAGGCCGGCAGCAGTCTCGCGCTGATCAGCAGTGAGAAAATTATTGCGGGAACTCATCGCTAGACCTGAGGCCTCGCGTTTGGTTGGGATACCGCGCAGTTCGAGATTGAAATCCAGGTCCTCGACCAGCTGCTGGATTATGCGAAATTGTTGAAAATCCTTAAGCCCAAAATACGCTCTAGCTGGTGCCACCAGGTTGAATAACTTGGTGACTATCGTAGCAACTCCATCAAAGTGCCCTGGTCTGGATTCACCGCAGTAGGCCTCAGATAATTGTGGGATGCTTACCACAGTGCCTGACTCCAGGTCTGGACCATATACTTCGCTAGAGTCTGGTGTAAAAAGTAGATTGCAACCCGCGCGCTCGAGCAATTGTTGATCTTGTTCGAGCGTGCGCGGATAAATTGCGAGATCTTCATTCGCGCCAAACTGCATAGGGTTAACGAAGATAGTGGCCACCGTAAATTGGCATTCGCTTGCAGACGCCTCAATCAGCTCCAGGTGGCCTTGATGAAGATTACCCATGGTGGGAACCAGGCCGATGCTGAGACTTTGCTGGGAAGCTTTTTTCAGTTCCTGGCGCAGGGTGGTTTTCGTTGCAACGGTATGCATAGCAATTATAGTCTGGCTAGTTGAAGCTATGTTCTTGTGCGGGGAAAGCCTTGGACTTCACTGCATCTACATAGGCTTCAATAGCGCCGGGAATCCCATTATCTGAATCTCGCAGGAAATTCTTCACAAATTTTGGCGTAATAGGGGAAATCCCAAGTACATCGTGTAACACCATGATCTGGCCGGTGGTGTCAGGTCCAGCACCAATGCCGACGACTGGAATTTCCAACGCATCGGTAATGGTTTTAGCCAAGGTCTGGGGCACACACTCGAGCAACAGTATATTCGCGCCTGAATCCTGCAGCATGCTAGCCTCTTCCAGAATCAGCTGGGCCTGATCGGTGTCTCTCCCCTGTACATGAAAGCCACCAATCCTGTTTACAGATTGCGGGGTCAGCCCCATGTGTGCGCACACCGGAATACCTCGCTCGGCGAGCAGTCTTGTGGTATTCGCTATCCAGGCGCCGCCCTCCAGTTTTACCATATGCGCGCCTGCGCGCATGAGTGCTGCTGCGTTTTCAAGAGTCTGGCTTTCAGAGGCATAACTCATGAATGGCAGGTCGGCCATAATCAGTGAGCCGAGGTTACCTCGCTTGACACAACCGACGTGATAAACCATGTCATCCATAGTGACAGGTAGCGTGCTGTCATGTCCCTGCAGCACCATGCCGAGAGAATCCCCAACTAATAGCACTTCAACTCCCGCCGCGCTGAGAATGCGAGCAAAACAGGCATCATAGGCGGTCAGACAGGAAAATTTTCCGCCCTCTCGTTTGATTTTTTGCAGCGCAGTTAGGGTGATGTTTTTGACTTGAGTTTGTGAGCTCATGGTAATTTGCCGTTAAGTGCGTGTTTAGAGTTGCAGAATGACTATCGGTACACGAGGGTTGCAAGCAGGCCAAACTCAACCAAGGGTCAGTGCTTTTGCGAGCCTCTTGGCTAATTTAAATGTGTCGAGTCGATGCAGGTCGTTAGAGTAACGTGGGCTTAGGATTAAAATAGTGGGTGCCGCTGGGTAAAGTAAGGATGTATTTTACCAGTTGCTCGTAGTCGTCGTCATTAGCCACTAGGTCTATTTCTGCGCTATTGACGATTAAGAGCTTGGAATGGGTGTAATAGTGAAAAAACTCGGTATAGGCTCGATTCAGCTGCTCCAGATATCCAGCCTCAATCATCTGCTCTGAGGCAATGCCGCGTTTCTGAATGCGAGCCAGCAACACTTCAGTTGGTGCCTGCAGGTAAATAACCAGATCTGGATTGGGCGCATCAATGACCAGGTGGCGATAGACGTTCAGGTAAAGGGCGTACTCATCCTGGTCCAGGTTTAGTTCAGCAAACAATCGATCCTTGTCGATGAGAAAGTCTGACACCCTGACAGGCTCAAACATGTCATCCTGCCGGAGCTCCTGAATTTGCTGGGCTCTCTGAAACAGGAAAAATAACTGAGTAGCCAGAGCATGCTGCCTCGGATCCTGATAGAAACGATCCAGGAAAGGGTTTTCCTCAGCCTTCTCCAATAGCAGGTCGTAATTAAAAGTTTCGGCGAGGCGCCTGCTCAGGCTGGTTTTGCCTACGCCAATGGGGCCTTCTACTGCGATAAAACGCGGCGTGCTGGTGTCGGAAAGCTGCGGACTAGTCACTCTTGTTGCCCGCCGAGGGTCGCTTTTTACGGCGACGCTTTCGTCGCGTATTTGGCAGTTGCTCCAGCAATTCGTCACGTTGGGTTGTATCACCGAATTGATAGACCGTCCACCACTCGCCGCTTTCCCCCAGATTCTCTCCTGCAGCTTCACGGAGTAGCAAAAAGTCGTAAGCCGCCCTAAAGCGTGGATGATTCAGAGTCGCATCTATCGTTCTGCGGGTACGATGGGTGAGTCGGTTTTGTAATTCCCAAATCTCGCGGCTGGCATAACTGATGCGTTTGGGTATGGCAGTTAAATTCAGCTGGTTAGCGATGGTCTGATTCGCAACATCCATAAACTGGCTGCTGGAGTTCATGTTTTCGACGCCAGCTTGTTTCATCGCAAGCCGCAGCGGTGGCCATAACAGTGCGGCGAACAGGAAATAAGGAGTCACTGATTTGTCATCGGCAATGCGAAGATCGGTGTTCTTCATTGCTAACTCCACCAGCTTGTATACCTTCGGCTCGCAGCATTCGAGTGCCTCAAACGTGGGGCCGAGAATGAATTCCCGCAATCGGCTCTCACTTAGCAGAGTAAAGGTGCTTTCCGCGTGGCCGGACGAGAATAGCTTAACCACTTCATCGAAGAGCCTGGCAGGCGATATGGAAGTCAGCAGATCGGCGAGATCCTCTATCGGGGAAGCGGTTTCTGGTGCGATATCAAAGCCAAGCTTAGCGGAGAACCGCAGTGCTCTTAGCATACGCACGGGATCTTCGCGATATCGCTCGGTGGCATCGCCTATCATGCGAATACTCCGATCCTCAATGTCTGCCATAGCATCGCAAAAATCTAGCAGCTTAAAACCATCGGTGGTGTAGTAAAGCGCGTTGATGGTGAAATCTCTGCGGGCAGCATCTTCATCAATACGGCCGTAAACGTTGTCTCTTACGATCATTCCCTCTCGGGTTTGTGCTGAATCGATATTCTGTAATTGTTTTCTCGAGGATTTGTCGCTGACTTCGAGTTGCTTGTCTGGCGCAGCTCTGAGTGTCGTCACTTCTATGATTTCTCTTCCATAGCGAACGTGGACAATGCGGAAGCGCCGGCCAATTATGCGGGCATTTCGAAAAAGCTGTTTGATTTCCTCAGGGGTTGCATCAGTGGCGACATCGAAGTCCTTGGGCTTGTTATCCAATAGCAGGTCACGGACGCCGCCTCCCACAAGAAAGCCGTAATATCCGGCACTGGCCAGGCGATAAAGCACCTTCAAGGCATTGGGAGAAATGTCCTGGCGCGAGATAGGATGCTCGTCGCGGGCAATGACCCGGGCTTTTTCAACGCCGGGTAAATCCTTGAGGTCAGGCATGGGAAAAGTCTGATTCTTGAAGGTTTGGTAAGAACTGCGGGATTGATAGCGTGTGCAAAAGAGGCTGTCTTCCAGGCATTAGAGCAACAGAAGGCGCAAATGATACAACGCTTTCGGAGAATGTGCTTGAAAAGGGTCGAACTAGGGAGAGATCAGGTACAACAATAAACATTTAGGGGGGTGATCACCACCCCCCTAATGGAAGAAAATATTATTTTTATTATTGCTGTTAGTTATTTAGTTATTATTTTTATGTAGGGAGCCAAATGTGGCGCCGCATAAGCATTTAAGGTGGTGTATTTGAAGTAGGGCAATAAAACACTGCATTCAGTACTACAAATCCATCCTTTTCTTATTAAGCACTAACCTTAGTTCAATAACTCAGTAATGCGATTTTTCTTTTTATTTGGGCTTATTATTATTATTTATTGTTATTAGCCTTATATGTTTAGCATTTACCATGCCAAGAAAGATATATGTATAAATATCAAAGAGTTAAGGTTTTAGGAATTAGTTCTTACTAATTGAAAAGCTTGTTTTGTTACCGAATTTCCCCGAATTTATGGGTATTAGGGTAGCGGTAACATTTATGACGGTATTGAAATAATTGGAATGGGCTCAGAAAGCTGGGGGTTTCAAGAGGTAGTTTGAGCCGAAGATTGGTTGTTTCAGCTGGCAGTCTTTTTCTTGCGCGGAATACCGAATCGCTGGCGCCGCTCCCATAAACATTTACGACTGATGCCTAGCTTTTTGGCCAGTTGGGTTTCGTTCATGGAATCCTGATGTTCCAGCACAAAGCGCTGGAAATAATCTTCCAGTGACAGCTCCTCTACGGGTTCGGCCGCTCTCATGGCTGGATCGAATCCGGCAGTTTCGACTTCTACTTCAGGGTCGTCATTGTCTATGGCGAGAAGGTCTTCACTAATTTCCTGAGATTCTGCCAGAACCACAGCGCGTTCAATCGCGTTTTCCAGCTCACGAACATTCCCCGGCCAACTGTAATCTGCTATCGCTCGACTGGCACTTTGGCTAAACAGCAGCATCGGCGTTTTCAGTCTGCGACAGGTGCGTTGAAGGATCGCGTCTGCCAACTTAAGAATATCATTGCCGCGTTCCCGCAGCGGCGGAATCAAGAGAGTCATGACATTGATGCGGTAGTATAGGTCTTCCCGAAATTGGCCGTCTTCAACTAACTGTTTAAGGTCTCTATGGGTTGCAACGACCAGGCGCACATCCACCTTCTTTGATTGTACCGACCCGACTTTTCGAATTTCGTTTTCTTGCAGGACGCGCAGCAATCGGGCCTGCGCTTCTAGCGGCAATTCACCAATTTCGTCTAGAAACAATGTGCTGCTATTCGCGGCTTCTACCAGACCAGTTCGAGTCGCAGTAGCCCCGGTAAATGCGCCTTTTTCATGCCCGAACAATTCGGATTCAATCAGATTCTCTGGAATGGCAGCGCAGTTTACAGAAATCATCTCCTGGTTCTGCCTGCTGCTGAGCTTATGTATCGCGCGCGCCACCAATTCCTTGCCGGTGCCAGATTCACCATTGATGAGCACGGTTGAGTTTGTCTGCGCGACCTTTCTGATGCGGCGGAACAGCTCCAGCATCTGGGGGCAGCTGCCAATCATGCCATGAACCGGCGCTTCCTGTTCATCATTCGCAGATTTTTCTGCCGGTTCTTTGCTGGCGTGTTCCCTTATTATCTTGGCAACCGTCTCTATTATCTCGTTGTGCTCGAATGGCTTGGCGATGTAGTCCACCGCGCCCATTTTCATAGAATCGATCGCTGACCGGATGCTTGAATAGCTGGTCATGATAAGAACGGGGGTGGTAGTGGCTTTGATTAGATCTGTGCCGGGGGCGCCGGGCAACCTGAGGTCGCTGATGATGACGTCAAAGTCATCCATGTCATATTTTTCCAAGGATTCCTTGACTGTCCCAGCTTCACTGACTTGATAGTCGTGCCTTTCCAGAAGTCGTCTTAGAGCGGTGCGAATCACCGCCTCATCTTCGACAACCAAAACTTGATTCATTGCTGACATGCGAATGCTTATCCAGACCTTCGAAATTGCGCTTCCTCATGGCGTTCGATTTCTGTGTCCGAATCATCATGAAATTCAGAGAACCATACTACCACTTGTGTGCCGGTACCCCGAGATTTGTTTATGGGGCTGATTATATCAATATCCCCGCCTAAATCCTCAACTATGCTGAAAACCAGTGACAGGCCCAGGCCAGTGCCTTCTCCAGCCTCCTTGGTGGTGAAAAACGGGTCGAATACCCGGTCCCTGATGGCTTCGGGGATGCCGACTCCATCATCCGTCACCGTGATTTTGACTCGATTCCCGACTCGCAGTGCCTGCATGAGGATATGACTACCCGGGACACTGGCATCCCGGGCATTGTTTATCAGATTAACCATGACCTGCAGTAGCTTTTGCGCATCTCCCAGAACCCGCAGTTCATCTTCACATTCGATCCCGATTTCAACGTCCTTGCTCTTCTTGTCCAAGGAAATCAGGGTCAGGGCTTCCTGCATACACTCACTGATATTCACCGCTTGTTTTTCGTAGTCAGTGTAGCTGGTTCCGGCGTGGGCGAAATTGACCAGCGATTGCAGAATCTTCGAAGTGCGGTCTGTCTGCTCAATGATTTGTCCCGCCAACTGCTCCAACTCAGTGCCATCAAACTCGTCACGAATGGTCTGTGCCAGGCAGGCAATGCCGGTAATCGGATTACCAATTTCGTGGGCCACTCCTGCCGCGAGGCGGCCAATGGATGCGAGACGTTCACTATGAGTGAGCCCTGCCTCAAGAATTTCGGTCTCTGTAATGTCTTCGATCAGGATGATAACGCCTTCATGGCTCAAATCCTGCTCGCTGGGCTTATCTATGTAGGCCTTATGCAGGTTGACTGATTTTTTTTGACCTTTGAGTTGGAAATTTCGTTTGTAACTGTGGTTAACGGAGTCATCAAGGAAGTTGTTGAGCAGATTGCGCCATGGCTCAGGCAGGTCGACCAGCTGTGAGCCGACAACATCGGCAGTATCGATTTCTGTTAGATCTGCTAGCGCGCGATTCCACATCACTATTTCATTCTCTACGCTGAGAGAACAAACACCGAGCGGGAGTTCAAGCAGGATCTGTCTGTGGTAACGCCGCAAATTATCCAAATCGGCAGCCATGCCTGATAGATTGCTGCGGTATGATTCGATACGGCTTTCAATGACATTCAAGTCTGCGCTGCCGTGTTGAGAAACGATGCTGTAGGGCAAATAGCTATCTATTATCCCACGGGCAATAGAGGGGCCTAACAGGCCAGAAAGGTTGGCCTCCAATCGTCCTCTCAGTAGACGTAAGGACGATGGGCGAATGTCTTCATACCCGATTTTCAGGTCTTGTAGCGCCTGATTAACCTCACGTTTGGCCGCACCTTCTCCCAATGGCTTACTGAGTGATCGCACAAATTCATCCGCAGATTTCGCAACGAGGCCGCTGCGCTTTCGTCTCCGAATCGTGTCCAGCGCGCAGATGTCCGCAGAACTAAGTTCCTCATCGGTACTGGTGCTGGTCAAGGATATTCCAATGAACAGAGCCGCGTTGGCTATTAAAGATAGTGCTGCTATCCCGCTCCAGTTAATGGTTTCAACCGTGACCGCAGGATTGCCTGAGAACAGCGGTAACAGCAGATACCACAGCCAGATCGCTACACCACCAAACAGTCCCGCCATAAAACCTTTTTTGTTGCCCTGAGGCCAATACAGAATTGCCACGATTCCGGGTAAAAACTGAAGGCCAGCAGAAAATACGACAGTGCCAATCGATTGGATGCTGGTGGTGTTGCCCGAAAGATAGAAGACGAAAAAGCCAGCCCAGATCAGGGCTGTGATAAGTAGCCTGCGGTGCCAAAGCAGCCAGCGGTAAATATCCTGGTTCGCAGTGGGTTGGTACAAGGGCAGGATCAAGTGATTAAGGCACATGTTAGACAGCGCCAGTGTGATTACTATGATCAGGCCACTGGCCGCCGAGAGCCCTCCGAGGTAAGCGACAAGAGTGAGAATAGGCGCACCGTAGGCCTGCCCGATGATAACCGGGAAATATTCAACTGGCACGTTGGAGTCCGCCTGCAGTCCGGCCCACAGTATTGGCAGTACAGGCAAGCTGATTAAGAGGAAATAGACGGGTAGCGCCCAGCTGGCGAATGAAAGAGATGCCTGGCTGTTATTTTCGTTGAAGGTGACGTAGAACATGTGCGGCATGGCTACTGCCGCCGTGAAAAACAAAAGAGCGGCGACATGAAATGAGCTCAAGTAATCAGTGCCTTTTAGTCCGCTTATCAATTCAGGCTGGGTCTGCAGCCACTGGTCTACACCGGATAATCCACCGAAGGCGCCGTAGACTGCAAACAGGCCTACGATCAGGAATGCGATGAGTTTGACCAAAGATTCAAAAGCAATGGCCATGACCAGGCCATCGTGCCGGGTTCGGCCCGTACGGCGCGAGGTCCCAAAGAGAATAGAAAAAAGCGTGATCAAGATGCAAAACCCTGTTGCCACCAGACCCTGGGATGCTTCCTGGGAAAGCATGTTGGCAGTGTCGGCAACGGCCCGGATTTGCAAGGCGACTAGCGGTATCACACCAATCAGAACGACAAGCGTCGTAATTGTGCCAGCCCAGGGCGAGTGATAGCGAAAAGCCATCAGGTCCGCCAGAGAGCTTAGTTGATAAGTGCGCGTGAGTTCGAGTAGCGGTTTCAGCAGCAGGGGTGAAAACAAAAAAGCCAGGGATATACCAATAGAGTTGGCCAGAAAACCGTAGCCACTCTCTAGCGCATTGCTGATAGACGTATAGTAAGCCCATACACTTGCAAACACGCCGAGTGAAAGCACATAAACGACGGGGGATTGAACAATTTTTCTGGGTATATAGCCGTTATCGGTAATGTAAGCGATGCCAAACAGCAACATAAGGTAGCCACTGCCCATCAAAAACAATGTGCTTAACTCATAGCTCATCGCTATCCCTATCCCTATGGGCCCAGGCCGCTACGAGGACTATCAATAGGCCAACGGCGAACGGTCGATACCATGCCCCCAAAGGTTGATTAATCCAATCAACACTGATCAGGAACACCAGGTAAATAATGATAATGAGAACAAGTATAGAACGCGGTATGTACACAGGCTCACCCTAGTGTGCAGAGTGCATCTGTATATTAGCTAACTTGGGCACAGTCTGTATATCCCAGTTATCAATACCCCATGCTAGCAGTTCAGCTGGCGGTTCGGAGATCTGTGAATTGGCAGGGCGCAGTCCGAGGTATCGCATCGCATTATGTAGCACTTTGGATGCAGCTTTAACTTCAATGGCGTCTGCAAAGTGTTGCTTGCTGAGTTTTTGACCCTGCTCATTCACGATGACTGGCACGTGGGCATATTGAGGTGTCATGAATCCCAGTAACTTTTGCAGGTAGATCTGTCTCGGGGTTGATTCCAATAGATCATAGCCACGCACAACATGGCTTATGCCCTGGTCTGCATCGTCGACCACGACGGCCAGTTGATAGGCGAATAATCCGTCTTTGCGCAGCAGTGTGAAATCACCGGTGTCTTGCTCGAGGGTTTGTGAATAGCTCCCCTGAATCGCATCTTCAAACTCATGCAGACTATTGTCTGTCTTAACACGGGTGGCCAAGCCAGCACTAAAAGGCAGCTTGCGATTACGGCATCTACCGTCATAGATACCCCCGATAGACTTTATGCGCGGTCGTGTGCAATCGCAGGCGAAGCACAGCCCGGTTGCTTTAAGTCTTTTCAGCGTAGCGGAGTAGACTTCAAGTCGATTACTTTGATAGAGCACCTCACCATCCCACTCCAATCCCAATGCATGCAGCTGCTCCAGAATGAGTTCGTCGGTACCGGGTGGTTCACGAGGCGGATCGAGGTCTTCCATGCGAACGAGCCAGGTGCCTTTATTTGATCTGGCATCGAAGTAACTGGCCAGGGCTGCTACCAGTGATCCGAAATGCAAAGGTCCCGTGGGGGAGGGCGCAAATCTGCCGACATAACGGACCGGCTGGGGGAGATAATTATTCATCTGTCTGGTTGAGCCGACACAGATGGAAATTCACATCGAAGGTCCAGGCAATCGAGAGCGGGTAGTCCATGACTTATCTCCCGATTGCCTATGCAGCTGTAGCCTCTAACTACCGAGCTGCTTTTCCTTGATTTCGTCGAGTGTCTTACAATCGATGCACTTATTTGCGGTTGGTCGGGCTTCCAGTCTGCGAATGCCAATTTCGATGCCACATGATTCACAAAACCCGTAGTCATCTTGAGCGATGAGCTCTATGGTACTGTCGATCTTCTTAATCAGTTTTCTTTCCCGATCTCGAGTTCGTAACTCCAGGCTGAATTCTTCTTCCTGGGTAGCACGGTCAGCGGGATCAGGGTAATTCGCGGCGTCATCCTGCATGTGATGCACAGTCCTATCTACTTCCTGCATCAATTGCTCGCGCCAGTCCAACAATATCTGTTTGAAGTGCTCGCGTTGCTTTTCGTTCATGTACTCTTCGCCTTTCTTGGGCTTGTACGGAACGAAGTTCTTTAATACTGGTTGAGATTCGGAGCTTCGAGTAGCGGTCATAATCTCCAATGCCTTACGTTCGCCACAATTTGTACTCTCGGGGAAGCGCTGATCTTGCGTCAAGCCAGCCAAGCAAATTGCGGTTGTTGGTCAGAATTTGTGCCGGTTCCCCTATTGTAAGCTATTGATAAACCATGAAAAATAGAGAGGTTATCAAGGGCATTACGCGGGGCGACAAGCACCCAATTTTCAGAAAGCTGGGTAAGCTACCAGATTATTTCTGGGGATGCTACAAAAAAAATATTGCAGGAAATGCATCTATAAACTCGGCAGTTCGATCATCTTGCATGGTGATTGATCCAGTGAGAGCCACAGTATTTGTCTACCTCACTCGTAATTCAATCCACTATACTGCTGTCTTTTCCCTGAGTAGAAATTGAGTCAGAGAGTTAAATTGGAAACCACACAGCCGCCAAAGTCTACGTACAATCCAAAAGACCTGGGTAACATCAACCCTTTCCGCGTGATGACAGTTATGCATAGAGCTGCTGAGTTGGAGGCAGAAGGGCGCGAGATTGTCCACATGGAAGTCGGTGAACCTGATTTCAATACGGCCCAACCGATTATCGAGGCAGCCAAAGCCGCGTTGGATGCTGGCTTGACCCACTACACATCGGCACCGGGCATCGATGAGCTTCGAGACTGTCTGGTGTTGCTCTATAAAAGCCGTTACGGCGTAGAAGTGGCCCGAGAGAGAATACTTATCACGCCGGGAGCCAGCGGAGGCTTAAGCCTGTTGGCAAATCTGCTTATTAGTCCAGGTGACGGCGTGCTTCTGAGTGATCCTGCTTATCCCTGCGTGCGCAACTTTATTCAACTTATGGCGGCGAATCCTCAGCTCGTGCCTGTGGAAATGCGCGACAATTTCCAACCCTCCCTGGCCCAGCTTGATGCAGTTCGCGATGCCTCCACCAGTGGTGTCTGGCTAGCTTCTCCCAGTAATCCAACTGGCGCAATTATGAGTCGTGATCAACTTACAGAAGTCTGTGGCTGGGCGAGGCAGCAAGGGCTGCATGTGCTGGTGGACGAAATCTACCATGGTTTGCATTATGTGGATGATCTGCCAAGTGTGCTTGAGGTTGATGATTCGGCCTACGTCGTGAACAGTTTCTCCAAGTATTTTGGGATGACTGGCTGGCGCCTTGGCTGGATTATCGTGCCGACCCATGCAATCGAGAAGGCGAATATTCTGGCTCAGAATTTTTATATCTCTGCCTCGTCTATTGCTCAGCACGCAGCAGTCGCGGGATTTTCGAAAGATGCCAGTGAAATATTGGAGCAAAGACGCCAGGCGTTTCGAGAGAGACGCGATTTTCTCTGCGCCGCGCTCCGAGACATTGGGTTTATGGTCCCTGATGAAGTGCAGGGTGCTTTCTATGTGTATGCTGATGTTTCCCGTTTTTCCAACGATTCCGAACAATTTTGCCGGGACATGCTGGAGAACCATGGTGTAGCAATTACTCCGGGAACGGATTTTGGAGATCACAAGGCACGGCGATTTGTCCGTTTCGCATTCACGACCAGTATGGCAGACCTCGAGTTAGGTGTAAGTCGCTTGCGAGAGGCACTTTCCTGATGCGGTTTGATCCACCTCTGCAAGAGGCGGCTCTGATAAGGCGCTATAAAAGGTTTTTAGCAGACGTCGAACTGCCAGATGGCTCACAAATTACTTTGCACTGTCCTAATACCGGTTCCATGAAAAATTGCCAGTATCCTGGTAGTCGCGTCTGGTATTCCGACTCAGGTAATCCCAAACGCAAGTATCCCTGCACCTGGCATTTCATTGAGGATCCCAGCGGGTACATCATTGGTATTAATACAGCGCTTGCCAATAAGCTGGTGAAGGAAGCCATCGATGGTGGCTGCATTTCTGAGCTCCAGGGTTACCAAAAGATTCGCAGTGAAGTGCCGTATGGTGATCAAAGGAGTCGGATCGACTTCTTACTTTGCGAAAACCAAGACAACTTAGCCAAAAATTGTTACGTGGAGGTAAAGAACGTGAGCTTGGCTGAGGCAAACGGTCAGGGACTCTTTCCTGATGCGGTCACGACCCGTGGACAGAAACATTTACAGGAGCTGCTAGCGATTACTCATGCTGGCCACCGAGCGGTGCTGCTATTTTGCGTGCAGCATGAAGGTATCGGTCGCGTTGCGCCTGCTGACGACATTGATCCTGAATACGGACGCCTGCTGAGGGAGGTTGCTGCGGCTGGCGTGGAAGTAATTGCGTATCGCACCCGGTTCGATATTGAAGGCTCTCGAGTGGATTTGATGGATCAACTTCCTGTGGCAGTTTGATGCTTTTGCCAGCCATTGTCTTCCCTGTGCCGCTACTAATCCTCGGGTAGGTAAGGTCTAAAGCCAGGAAGGTCAGGTATGTTGCTGAAGGAAGTTAGTCGGCAAAAAAAAGGGCTTCAGAGCGGCATTGGCGTTTTGAGCTGGGCATCATCGATCATAACCATGCCGTCTACTACCTCAAAAGGCATGGCATGTAGTGATTTGCCTTTACAGGGGCCCACCAGACAATAGCCATCTTCAATCTGGAAGAGTGCGCCGTGGGTTGAACACTGAATCAAGGCGCCATCGGCATCCAGGAAGCGGTCTTCCTCCCACTCGAGGGGGGTGCCAAGATGGGGGCAGCGATTGTAGTAAAGCACCAGCTGGTCATCCTTCTTTACGGCAAACAGATAGGCACCTTTTACTTCGATGCCTTTTGAAGTGCCTTCTTCTATTTCGTCTATCGCCAGCAGGCTAATCATTTGCCAAGTGCCTTTTCAAAGTCTTGTAGTAAATCATCGATCTCTTCGATCCCAATTGAAAACCGGATCATGGAGTCGGCAATCCCCATTGAAGCCCGCCTTTCTGCGCCCATTTCATAAAAAATTGTGTGGGCGACGGGGATCCCGAGGGAGCGATTGTCCCCAAGGTTGCTCGATGCAATCACGGTATCCATATTGTTTAAAAAGTCGAAGCAATCAACTTCATCAGCGAGGTCTATGCTAAAAATTGCGCCAAACTTCCCAAACAGCTGCTGCGCTCGTTCGTGTTGAGGGTGAGATTCGAGACCCGGATAGAAGGTATTCTTTATGTGGGGGTGCTGATCACAATATCTGGCGAGCTCAAGTGCATTGCTGCATGCCCGGTCAAGTCGAAGCGGTAGTGTCTCGGAACCGACGGCGAGATGATGGGCCGCCTCCGGACCTAGCGATGCACCCATGTCACGCAAACCCTTCTTTTTAATTTGAGTGATTCCCCAAAATGCCACTTGTCCCTCTTTGTAGGTGTCGATGATATTGGGGAATTTATCCCAGGTGAAGCAACCCGTATCCGTGATCGCTCCACCCAGCGCATTGCCGTGACCGCCTATATATTTAGTTAGTGCGTTTACTGTCAGGCTGGCCTTGACTGATTTGGGTTTGAACAGGTGCGGTGACGTCATCGTATTGTCGACGATGTAAACCAATCCCTTGCTTTCGCACAAGTCCCCGATGCCCTGCAGGTCGGCGATCTGGGTTACAGGGTTGGCTATGGTTTCGACGAACACGGCGCGGGTATTGCTCTTGATTGCTCCAGCCACGGCATCGCTCGAGGTGGCGTCTACAAACGTAACTTCTACCCCCAGGCGCTGCAAGGTGCCAAAAAAGCTGTTGGTATTACCAAACAGGAACGCACTGGCCACCAGATGATCGCCCGACTTGAGCAAAGAGAGCATTGTCGAGCTGATTGCAGCCATGCCGGTCGCGAAGGCCACCGTGGCGATGCCGTCTTCCATCTTGGTGATGCGATTCTGAAGCGCGGTCACTGTTGGATTGAGCTGCCTGCCGTAATTGTATCCGGCGCGTTTACCTTGAAACACTTCCGCCAGGTGACGGGCATCCTCATAGCCGTAGGCAACGGAGGGGTGAATCGCTTTATGCAGCACGCCGTGTTCCGGACCATCTTGGCGATCGGAGTGCAAATTGGTAGTAAAGAAGCCTTTCTTGGACATGACGTCGGTCAGCCTTTAAGGGAGCAGAGTCGCGGAGTATCAGGAGGCGGTTTTATACACCAGCGTCACTAATTTTGAAAGTTTGTGAGCCTCACTGGCCATCGATCTGCGACTGGCACTGTAAGCAGAGATTGGACTCCGGCTGGGCTTGAAGGCGCCCGAAACCGATGGGTTCATCGCACCGTCGACAATAGCCATAATCGCCCTCATCATAGGCGCTTAGAGCGACAATCACCCTCTTCAGAGTGACACTGGCATGCCCCCTGGTAGAGAGCGCGACACTCTGCTGTTGCATCGCATCCATGCGCGATACGCGGCCAAGCAGGGTCTGGTCCAGTTGCACCGGCTCTGCCGCCGACTCCGCCTGCTGCAGCTGTTGTTCTAATTGTTCTTTGAGAGCGAGCAGGGCGGTGTGCAATTCTTGCGCTTGTGCTTCAGTTAATTTTTCCATGCTGAATGCATCCAGAGCTACTGGCCTAAGCTCTTATTTTGGTTGAAATTCTGGAAAAGTGACTGTTGATAGATCAGTTCCTGAATTTGCTCCAGGCGCTGCCGGTATTCATCGCTATTGCGGTCAGTATATTGCTCGGAGAAATCCGCTTCAGTGAGGCCGTCGCGATTGTTTCCGACTGGCGGCATATATTCAGATTCCGCTTCCAGGGCAATCATTCTGCGTTGGAATTCCAGGGCGGACTCTGGGTTTCGGGTGGCAAAATCCGCCATGGCGACACCCACAGAATTGGCTGTGAGATCGGAAAAACTGAAGCCACTGCGGTAGCGCGCATCATAGGCTTCTTTGGTGGTCGATAATAATTGTGCAAGGCTTGCGCCCGCAGAGGCGGAAATGGCGGCAATGCTCATCACATGTTGAGCCAGGTCCTGGCGCCGCTGGAGCCTGACTTCGATAAAGTTTGCAGCTGTGACCGCGCTGGCGGCATCTGTGCCAATTAGCTGACCAATGTTTTCATCATTTACATAGACTGCAAGGGCCTGCAGCACCGCCCTGTTCTCCGATACGGGATTTCCGGAAACCTCGCTGGCGTCTTTTGCGGCACTAAATAATGGCACTAGAAACGTATTTAAGGAGACTGCCCTGAGATCTACGGGGATGGTAGAGACCACGTCTTTTATGGTGTCGTAGTAAAAAAGAATCCGATTGCGATCTGCGTCGGATATGAATAATTGTTGTGCCTCACTACTAATGCGGGCCATCAATTCTGGTTGCCAGGGCACGTTGAAACTGAACACTTCCTTGCTGATGCTGGCTTGCTCAATACTGGAGAACAATTGCTGCAGGTCGGCGTATCCGGTTTTGCCTGCGTCAAGATTGACAGTAAAACGGTTTATGGCGAAATCGAGCAGTTGCTTGGGTATGACAAAATTACCGAGGGCAAGCCGCTGCAGAACGATTTGGCCCGATTCACTTGTATGCTGACCTTCGACGTTAATATAAAAGGGTGAGAGAGGGCCGGAGAGGGAGATGCTTAGATTTGTGCTAATGATGCCATCCCCCAGCGCAATCTGACCTGCCCAATGAGGCGTCAGTTCCAGCAGTTGCAATCCATAACGCAACATCAGGTTGAGCTGGTCTGCGTCGAGTCGCACCTGCTGCTGACTGACTCTAAACATCGACTCGGGCGCGCTTTCCAGCAGTGTCTGTTCGATTTCGCCCAATTCTGAAGCTGAGAGATTGGGCTGGGGCTCGAATGCAGGCGCGGTTTCAAGCGCCAATACCAGCACAATAAATGGAATACTGACGAGTAACACCAACAGTGGTTTCAGGGCCAGGCGAAGAAGGCGAGTAGTTTGCATCGAGGCAGTCTGTGGGGTTGCGCGGTGTCAGCTGGATGAATTTGGGCAAATTGCGGTCAGTGCCGATGTAGAGATAGACGCACTTTCGCTGCTGATTTTACTGGCAATTTCGAAGTTTATCGCTATAAAGTATGACAAAATCGACATTTTTCCTGTCTAATCAAGATAAATAATTTATTAATCAACGGCTTGGAGTTAGTATGCCGAGCCTTATAAGAATTTGAAACGGGCCAGGTTGAGACGTCAACCGAGGCGATGCTAGGAGACCGTCATGATGAAGGACGACACACGTATGCTTGTGATGCGAACAAGAGTGAGGCCGGCGCGAAAGCTGCTGTCTGTGCTCTTGCTGTCGAGCCTGGTGGCCTGCGGAGCCGAGTCGGCGCGCGAGGCTGCGTTAGCCGAAGAGGAAGCAGCCCGCATTGCTGCGGAGCAGATGGCCGCGCGTGTAGCGGCAGAAGAAGAGCGTGAGCGTGCAGCCGAGATGGAGCGTGAGCGCATTGCGCAGGCAGAGCAGCGGGAACGTCAGCGCCGAGAGCGCGAGTTGGAGCGGCAGCAAGCCGAGGCTCGGGCGGAAGCCGAGCGTAGGGATCGAGAGGAAGCTGAGCGCCGCGAACAGGAGCGTCTGGCGGCCATAGCGGCAGCTGAGGCCGAGCGCGAGGAGAAGCTCGAGCGCATCGTGTTGCTGGAAGCACAGATTGCCACGATCCAGGCAGGGACTGGGGCCGATGAAGAGCACACCTTAGTGCTCCAGCAGGCGGTTCAAGCGGCCGAGGAATTGTTGGAGGCGCTGGCTGATGAGTTTGCTAAATATGAATCTACCGATGAGACCGGCAATACGCTGGACCCTCTGGCCAAAGACATGCTCGCCGAGTTGGAAGCGAGAAAAAATGAGCTGGTTGAGCGTGCCCGCGCTCAATAGGGTTTAAGTTGGCATATGACTGACAAAGTCGTCGATTTCGAATTCCGAAAACAGGTTCACACCGAAAAGCGGAAAGAAGCACGCGTCGAAGCCTTGCGCCGCGCATTCAGACAGGCCAGGGGCGAGACGGAAGTGGCTGCTCCGGGCAAGCGTAAGAAGCGTAGCCGAAAGAAAAAATAGTCGTTTTTCACGTCCCGCAGGTGGATATCCGCCGACTTCCCCCAAACCCGCTGTAGCCCTCTAAAATACCCGTAAAACAGGCATTTGCGACCTTTGTTTGTCTCGTAGGTTGTGGTAAAGTGCGCGCCTTTATTTTCTCAAACAATCTGTATAAACCTAACGGGGAGAAACACCTAGATGCCGGGGATCACGATTACAATCTCCACGGTTCTGTCATTACTGGGGCTGGGAATTGCTTTCTACTACATGAAGAAAGTGACCAGTGTGCCAGTAGATTTGGGCCTGGAGGCAAAAGACAGCGAACGCCTTAAATTTATCCACGGTGCGATTGCTGATGGAGCAATGGCTTTTTTGAAGCAGGAATATAAATTCCTCTCGATCTTCATGGTCGTGTTTGCAATTATCATCGCGATACTGATTGATGATTCCCACACTCCCGACTATCGGGAAGGAATCTACACTGCGATCGCATTCCTGTTCGGTGGGGCAATCTCGATTGCTTCTGGCTATATTGGAATGAAGGTAGCCACTCAGGGTAACGCGCGAACCACAGTCGCAGCGAAAAAAGACATCTCCAGTGCTTTCGACATGGCGATTAACTCTGGTGCAGTGATGGGCTTTGCGTTGGTAGGACTTGCAGCACTGGGTCTGGTGGTTATTTATGTGGTGATGAGTTCACTGCTGTCTGGTCTTGGACCTGAGAACAACCACATTCTGATGGAAGTGATTGCCGGTTTTGGTCTGGGTGGATCCACCATTGCGCTGTTCGCTCGCGTAGGCGGCGGTATTTTTACCAAAGCAGCAGACGTTGGCGCTGACCTGGTGGGTAAGGTCGAAAAGGGCATCCCCGAAGACGATCCCCGCAACCCTGCGGTAATTGCCGACAACGTAGGTGATAACGTCGGTGACGTTGCTGGTATGGGGGCTGACCTGTTCGGTTCTTGTGCAGAATCTACCTGTGCAGCTATGGTTATCAGTGCTGTTGT
>CALKNV010000015.1 GCA_938091935.1 uncultured Pseudomonadales bacterium | reverse complement strand
GGAGTTAAGATGGGGTCCAGCAAGAAAAAAATTAGTCGTGTGTGCCTGTTGGTAGGTGCTTTAGTGAGTTTCATTGCCTGCAGCAGTGACCCCGGTGCCGCCAGCCCGCGCCTCGCCGTTCCTTTTACTTCCGACATTAGTATCAATGAAATCATGGTTGCCCAAATTGACCATGCTGCCCACTTTATCTGGGACGCCGCCAATCCTGACCTGGCGGCAGGCGAAGTGGATTGGGAGGAAGTAGAGCACCATGCAATTCAGATCATTTCCAGTCGGGCTGCCATGACCATGGGTGGCACCGGGGTAAATGATGCCATGTGGGTTGTGCAGCGGTCCTGGCGTGACTATGTCGAACAGATGAACGCTGCTGGACTATTGGCCCTGAGCAGCTCACGTGCTGCCGACCAGACACAACTGTCGCGAGCCGGCGACGCCCTGATTGCTACCTGCGAAGGCTGTCATCAGCAGTACAAGCCCTCTATTCCTACCGAAGGCTATCGTAAGCGCCACTGAGGCAGTGCTGGAGTTACTGCGGGGTTATGCGCCTGAGTGGAGGCTTGCTAGGAAAACTCTCGCATCATATTCCGCGCGATGATCACCTGCTGAATCTGGCTGGTTCCTTCGTAAAGCCTGAACAAGCGTACGTCACGGTAGAAGCGCTCGACCGCATACTCCGACATGTAGCCAGCGCCACCATGGATTTGTACGGCGCGATCCGCGACCCGGCCAACCATTTCAGTGGCGAACAGTTTGCAGGCGGAAGATTCGGTGCTGATATTCTCTCCGTTGTCGCGCTTACGCGCGGTTTCCAGGGTCATGCACTTGGCGGCATAGGTTTCAGTCTGTGAATCAGCCAGCATGCCCTGAATTAACTGTTGTTCGGCGATGGGTTTGCCAAACTGCTTTCGCTGCAGGGCATATTCCAGCGCATCCTTGATTAGGCGTTCCGCGACCCCGACACTTACGCCGGAAATGTGGAGGCGGCCGCGATCCAGTACCTTCATGGCCGTGATAAACCCCTCGCCTTCCTCTCCGATGAGGTTGTCCGCAGGTACCCGGCAGTCTTCAAAGATGACGTCACAAGTCATCGAGCCTGACTGGCCCATTTTCTTGTCTACCGACCCCAGAGTGATGCCCGGCGTATCTCGCTCCACGATAAATGATGAGATACCCCGTGCACCCTTGTTTTCGGGGTCGGTGCGGGCCATGACGTTAAATGTGTGAGCGACCTTGGCGTTAGTAATATAGCGCTTGGTACCATTGAGGATATAGTGATCGCCGTCCCTGACCGCTGAAGTCTTCAAAGAGGCAGCATCGGACCCTGCATCCGGCTCGGTCAGGCAAAAACAGGAAATCCATTCTCCGGATGCGTACTTGGGCAGGTATTTCTGTTTCTGCGCCTCGGTGCCATTGAAAACAACCGCTGCAGATCCAATACCATTATTGGTACCCATGATAGAACGGAAAGCGGGGGAGGTCCGTCCCAGTGCAATGGCTACCAGGATCTCTTCTTCCATGGTGAGGCCAAGTCCGCCATATTCCTCAGGGATGGTCAGGCCGAACAAGCCGAGTGCTTTCATTTCTTCAAGAATGTCTTCAGGCAGCTTGCCTTCCTCCGCCAGACGCTCTTCATTTGGCACCAGGCGTTCGCGCACAAAGCGCTCAATTAAGTCGACAAGTTGATTGATAGTTTCCTGATCTCTGATCATACAGACCCCCTGTTTCAGCGAGCGGCTAAGCTACCATAGCCGCTGGTTTTATGCGACTTGCAGTCAATTTGCGGGTTCAGTGGCCTATGCTAGAATGGCCGCCCCTGAGCGATTCGGTATCCCAACTTTGTAACGCCAGATGGGTAGTGATCAGATCAAATTTGGTCAGATTTTATCGAAAGCTTTCGCGGCACAGCAGGTAATTAAATTGCCTACGGTAGAGACCAGGGAAGCGTCAATACCGTTCAGGATTCCTGTCTTCAAATATTGATTAATCAACAGAGAATAAAATGTCAGACAACACCCTGAAAGATGCTTTTATTTATGACGGTATTAGAACGCCTTTTGGCCGTCACGCAGGGGCCCTGGCTCCAGTGCGTCCCGATGACCTGCTTGCTCACACCATTAAGACTGTGGTGGAACGCAACAGTTTTCCCAAGGAGGCCTATGAAGATGTTATCGCTGGCAATACCAATCAAGCCGGTGAAGACTGTCGTAACGTGGCTCGTTTCGCCTCCCTGCTGGCGGGCATGCCAACAGAAGTGGGTGGATTAACCGTAAACCGACTCTGCGCGTCTGGTCTGGCAGCGACTCTGCATGCCGCCAATTCCGTCAAAATTGGCGAAGGCGACCTGTTCGTGGCGGGTGGTGTGGAATCCATGAGCCGGGCGCCGTTGGTGCTCTCCAAGGCCCAGGGCGCCTATGATCGCGGCCAGTCCCTGGCAGATAGCACTCTGGGTGCGCGCTTCACTAATCCGGCGTTCGCATCTGGCTATGGCAATGACACCATGCCTCAAACTGCAGATAACATTGCTTCTGACGTGGATATTTCCCGTGCAGATAGCGATAGCTTTGCAGCCGCCTCCCAGGCGAAATATGAGGCTGCTCGAGCCGACGGGTTTTTCCAGGAAGAAATTGTTGAGACTGAAGTGCCCCAAGGTCGCAAGAAGCCGCCAATAACAGTGGGTGCTGATGAGCATCCACGACCACAGACCAGCGTCGAGTCACTCACAGGTTTGCGCACGCTATTTGAAGGCGGCGTCGTCACAGCAGGTAATGCCTCCGGCATCAACGATGGCGCAGCATCGCTCATCGTTGGTAGCCGTGAAATCGGCGAGCGGCATGGCGTGAAGCCACGAGCGCGCATCATTGCAGGTGCAGTTGCAGGTGTAGAGCCCAGAGTAATGGGATTCGGGCCGGTTTTTGCCATTCGCAAGGCGCTGAGCCGGGCCGGTCTCGAGCTCGCAGATATGGATATTATTGAAATCAATGAAGCTTTTGCCACTCAAGTGCTGGGTTGTCTAAAACTGCTTGAGGTGGATTTCAATGACTCTCGCGTTAATCCTAATGGCGGCGCTATTGCGGTCGGCCATCCACTTGGCGCATCCGGTGCGCGTATCGCGCTGACGGCAACCCGTCAACTAGAGCGCAGCGGTGGCCGCTATGCGGCTATTAGTCTCTGTATCGGCATCGGTCAGGGTCTCGCGGCGATTCTGGAACGCATAGATTAAAAGATCGTTTTTAAATACTTATAGATTACTAAGGAATAAATATGTCTGATGTTGTTAGTTATCAACTGCATGGAAATATAGGGGTTATCGCGGTAAATAGCCCGCCTGTAAATGCGCTTTCACAGTCCGTGCGTGAAGGCATTCTGAATGCCGTGAACCAGGCCCAGGCAGACGCGTCAGAGGCTGTTGTTTTGCGCTGTGAGGGACGTACGTTTATTGCAGGGGCAGACATCACTGAGTTTGGCAAGCCGCCAAAAGACCCCTGGTTGCCAGAAGTTTTGTCAGCCATAGAGAACTCCAGCAAGCCAGTCATCGCCGCAATTCATGGTACTGCCCTGGGTGGCGGATTCGAGGTGGCTCTGGCCTGCCACTATCGCTGCGCGGTAGCTGCAGCCAAGGTTGGGCTGCCGGAAGTTAAGTTGGGCCTGCTGCCGGGTGCCGGTGGCACTCAGCGAGTTCCCCGTATCGCAGGCGTAAAAGCTGCGCTGGATATGATTACCAGCGGTAATCCAGTGGCTGCGCCCAAAGCCAAGGATATGGGGCTTATCGATGAAGTCGTCAGTGGTGATGATCTGGAAGCGGGTGCAATCTCTTATGCACAGGACCTGCTGGCCTCTGGCGCGCCACTCAAGCGTGTCCGGGATATCACTATCGACCCTGAGACCATTGAGCCTGGTTTCTTCGATGATGCGCGTAAGCGATTGGCCAAACGCGCCCGTGGGCAGATCGCTCAGGATCGCATAGTTTCCTGTCTGGAAGCGGCCGTTAAGCTGCCGATGGACGAAGGCCTGGCCCGAGAAAGAGAACTGTTCCAGGAACTTGTGACTTCCCCTGAGTCTGCTGCCATGCGACATATTTTCTTCGCCGAGCGTCAGGCTGCCAAGATAAAGGACTTGCCAAAAGATACCGCCACACGTCCAATCAAGAAAGTCGCCATCATTGGTGGTGGCACTATGGGCGGCGGCATCGCTATGTGCTTTGCGAACGTTGGGATTCCTGTGGTGCTGGTTGAAGTCAATGATGAGGCGCTGCAGCGTGGCCTTGGTATTATTCGCAAGAACTACTCGATCACGGTACAGAAGGGCAAACTGCCGGAAGACAAGATGGAGCAACTCATCGGTCTTATTAGCGGCACCACGGAATATGCAGACATCGCTGACGTCGATCTGGTGATCGAAGCTGTGTTTGAAAACCTGGATTTGAAGAAAGAAATTTTCGCGAAGCTGGATGGTGTGTGTAAGCAAGGTGCAATCCTGGCGACTAACACTTCTTACCAGGACGTAGACGCAATTGCCGAGGCCACTAGCCGCCCACAAGATGTGGTCGGGATGCATTTTTTCTCACCAGCGAACGTAATGAAGCTGCTGGAAAATGTCAGAGGCGAGAAGACTGCAGATGATGTGTTGGCGACCGCTATGGCGATTGGTAAGAAGATCGGCAAGGTCTGCGCGCTGTCCAGAGTTTGTTATGGATTTATCGGCAACAGGATGCTGGGTGGCTATGGTCGAGAAGCGCAGATGCTGCTTATGGATGGCTGCACCCCAGAGCAGGTCGATTCCGCCCTGGAGAATTTCGGCATGGCCATGGGGCCGCTGGCTATGGGTGACCTGGCCGGGTTGGATGTTGGTTATAAAGCGCGCCAGGCCCGCACGGATTTGCCCGATGATCCCAAGCTCTACCGCATGGGAACACTGCTGGTTGAGATGGGACGTCACGGCCAGAAAACAGGGTCTGGATTCTACAAGTATGATCCGGAAACTCGGCGTCGTATGTCAGACCCAGAAGTGGAGGCAATGATCAAGGAAGAAGCGGCCAAGCTTGAGATTGAGCAGCGTGAAGTAAGTGAAGAAGAGATCCTGGCGCGTTGTTTCTACCCCTTGATTAACGAAGGCGCAAAGATTCTGGAAGAAGGGATTGCTCAACGCCCAAGTGATATCGACGTGGTTTACGTATTTGGCTACGCATTTCCGGTCGCCAAGGGTGGGCCGATGTTCTATGCCGATCAGGTTGGTCTCAAAAATGTCTATGACAAGATCTGTGAATTCCGGGAACGTTACGGTGAAGAATACTGGCAACCAGCGCCTCTGCTGGAAGAGTTGGCAAAGTCAGGTAAGACTTTTGCCGAATGGGACCGCGAGAGGGGTAACGCTTGATGTTGTCGTATCAAACTGGTGCACCTGGCGCGTCTTTAATCGAAGTCGAATCCGAAACGCCTGTTCCAAGCGGCACCGAAGTGCTGGTTAAAACCCTGGCCTGTGGTGTCTGTCATTCTGATATCCACTTGCATGACGGTGGTTTTGAGCTCGGTGGCGGCAAACGCCTGGAGGTTGGCCGTGAAGGGCAGGTTCTGGGGCATGAGATCTATGGCGAAGTTGTCGCGGTGGGCCCTGATGCTGAAGGTGTGCAGGTGGGTGATCGGAGGGTGGTATACCCTTGGATAGGCTGCGGCGAGTGTGCCGTGTGCCAGCGCGGAGATGAGCATCTCTGTACGCCAGGTCGGGCCCTCGGCATTATCGTCAACGGCGGTTTCGCGTCTCACGTTATGATTCCCCATGCAAAATACCTGTTCGATAAAGGTGATGTAGCAGACTCTCTTGCAGCAACCTATGCCTGCTCAGGGCTTACTGCCTATGGCGCCATCAAGAAGCTGGGTGAACTCGCGGAAGGTGACGAGGTAGTGATAATTGGTGCGGGCGGTGTCGGGATGATGGCGATTCAAATCGCGAGAGCGATGGGCATGGATCCCATTGTAGTTGATATTGATCCAGCTAAACTCGAAGCGGCGCAGCAGCTGGGTGTTTCACGGACCTATGACTCATCGCAAATGGATACAGCGAAAGCTATTCGCAAGGCGACCGGTGGTGCCTACGCGGCGCTGGACTTTGTCGGTGCAGAAGCGAGTGTTAATTACGGTCTCACCACGCTTCGTAAGGGCGGTATGCTGGTGGTCGTGGGTTTATATGGTGGCGCTCTCACGATGCCTATACCTTTTCTGCCAATGAATGCGCGCATAATCCAGGGCAGTTATGTAGGTAGCCCAGAGGACATGGCTGCGCTGATGGAAATGGTTAGAGAAGGCAAGATAGCGCCGATTGAAATTCATGAGCGACCGCTGGCTGAGGCCAGTGACGCGCTGGCCGATCTTAAGGCTGGCAAAGTCAAGGGGCGACAAGTTTTAGTGACTGCCTGAGAACTCTGTAAGGAGAAAGAGTGTGACAACGTTGGAAGCGTTCCGGGATTCAACCCGGACCTGGTTAGAAGAAAATTGTCCGCCAAGTATGCGTACTCCCATGATTCCAGAAGAAATCGTTTGGGGTGGTCGTGATGTGGAGTACGTAAATCCCGAGAGCAAGCTCTGGTTGGACCGCATGGCGGAGAAAGGCTGGACTTGCCCGACCTGGCCGCAGGAATACGGTGGCGGTGGCTTGTCTAAAGATGAAGCATCCGTATTGAAGGATGAACTAAGCCGTATCAATGCAAGGATTGCGCTGACCAGCTTTGGGATCAGCATGCTGGGTCCGGTGCTACTGGAGTACGGCACCCACGAACAGAAAATGGAGCATATCCCCAAGATTGTTCGCGGTGAGATTCGCTGGTGCCAGGGCTATTCAGAACCCGGCGCAGGTTCTGACCTTGCCAGCCTTGGCACTAAGGCCATACTTGATGGGGATGATTACATCGTCAATGGATCGAAAGTGTGGACATCCTATGCAGACAAGGCGGACTGGATATTTTGTCTGGTGCGAACTGACTTCGAAGTGCCTAAACATTCTGGTATCAGTTTCCTGCTGTTTGATATGAAGAGCGAAGGTGTCACTACCAAGCCTATACAGTTGATCAGTGGCTCATCGCCTTTTTGTGAAACC
This sequence comes from uncultured Pseudomonadales bacterium, assembly GCA_938091935.1. Taxonomy (GTDB): domain Bacteria; phylum Pseudomonadota; class Gammaproteobacteria; order Pseudomonadales; family Pseudohongiellaceae; genus UBA9145. The sequence continues at coordinate 30,281 of CALKNV010000015.1, read as the reverse complement.
TTTTTTGACAATGTGCGAGTGCCTGCATCGCAGCTCATGGGTCGACTCAACGAAGGCTGGACAATTGCGAAACGTTTGCTGCAGCACGAGCGCACGATGATTTCGGGTTTCGGTTTAGCCAGCGGCCAGGGCGACCGGGGTGGCACAACTTCTACTACAGCCAGTCTCGAGGGAGCAGCGATGCATTACCGGGGCGACAAAGAGCGCATATCCGACCCAGTGCTAAGAGACCAGATTGCACAATTTAAGATCGATAGTGAAGCCTTTGCGTTTACTTCGCAGCGTTCTTTAGAGGAAAGTAAGCAGGGTGGACCAAATGCCACTTCTTCCATGCTTAAGTACTACGGCTGTGAGCTCAATAAGCGCCGCTATGAATTATTCCTGAAAGCCATGGGCAGTCAGGCTCTGGGTTGGGAGGGCGATAGCTTTGAAGCCGAGGAACTGCAGGTGACCCGTGAATGGCTGCGCTCCAAGGCCAATTCGATTGAGGGCGGTACGTTAGAAGTTCAATTGAATATCGTGGCCAAGCGTGTGTTGGGCTTGCCGGACATGCTAAGCCTGGCCAACAAAAAGTAAACAATAAACAAGCGTAGAACAAGAGAATTGAGATAAGGTTTATGTCGTTAGTACTTACGGAAGACCAACAGCTACTGAAAGATTCGGCTAAGAATTTCTGCCAACAGAATGCGCCGATTTCTGTATTGCGAAAGTTGCGCGATGAAAAAAGCGAGCGAGGATATGACGAAGCCGTCTGGCAGCAGATGGTTGAACTCGGCTGGCCCGGAATGGCTGTGGCAGAGGAGCATGGTGGCTTTGAGTTTGGTTATGCAGGACTCGGCGTTGTGCTGGAAGAGTCTGGTCGCACGCTGGTGAACTCACCATTGATTGCTTCGGTATTGTTTGGTGCCAGCTTACTATCTGAAGCGGGTAGCGCTGAACAGAAATCAGCGTTATTACCCAAAGTGGTGAGTGGGGAATTATTGCTGGCAGTCGCCATTGATGAAGCGCCTGTGCACAATCCTCAGCATATCAATACCAGCGCCAGGAAAGACGGCGATCACTATATTCTGGATGGTGAGAAATCCTTCGTGCTTGACGGTCATATCGCAAACAAGCTGATCATAGTGGCAAGAACCGAAGGTGATGTTGAATCAACTGCAGGCGTTAGCCTGTTCCTGGTTGATTCAGATGCCCAAGGGTTGGATATTCAACGCACACTTATGGTGGATAATCGCAATGCCGCACGGCTAACACTGCAACAGGTTAAGGTTCCTGTTGAATCCCTGTTAGGTGGGGAGGGAGCTGGTTTCGAGGCTTTGGATCGGGTGCTGGATATTGTTCGCATCGGTGTTGCTGCTGAAATGCTCGGTAGCGCTACGGAAGTATTTGAGCGCATCGTCGACTATTTGAAACAGCGAGAGCAGTTTGGCGTGCAGATTGGCTCTTTTCAGGCCCTGCAGCATCGTGCTGCGGAAATGTACAGTGAGCTTGAGCTTTGTAAATCTGTTGTTCGTGCAGCAGTTGGCGCGCTCGATGATGACTCGAAATCGACTGAAGACCGGGCGAAGATGGCGAGTCTGGCAAAGGCCAAGCTGTGCGAGGTGTCAGAACTGATCAGCAACGAAGGAATCCAGATGCACGGGGGCATCGGTATGACCGATGAGTTTGATATTGGGTTTTTTATCAAGCGAGCCAGGGCTGCTCAACAGTTTCTGGGGGACGCGGCCTTTCATCGAAACCGTTACGCTAGTCTGCACAACTTCTAAACAATCGATTTTTCTTCAGCTTCTGACCGGGATAGCTCGATGACGACAAATCTCAGGAAGTTTTATGAAACGGGTAATCAGGTTCACGATGACCCGGTGGTCTGCGTGTTTGAAGACTTTCTTGCCGAAGAAGAAATTCAGGCTTTGTTGGCGGCGGCCAAACCAAAGCTCAAGCAGGCGCTGGTTAGCGCTGGAAAAACTGGAATCGAGAGTGCCGGCCGTTCTGGTAGTAATTGCTGGATTCCTCATGGCTTGAATCCGGTGATTGAGGAGCTGTCACTGCGAGTGGCCGAGGTGGTTGGAATCGGACTTGAGTATGCGGAATCTCTTCAGGTTGTCCATTATGCCGAGATGCAAGAGTATGTGCCTCACTATGACGCCTGGGATGCCGGTACCGAGCGAGGTCAGCGCTGTATGGCTAAGGGTGGGCAACGTATAGTGACTTGCCTGCTTTATCTCAATGAACCTGAGGAGGGTGGTGGCACTTCATTTCCGAATCTGGACATGGAGGTCAAAGCCAAGAAAGGTCGGATGCTGCTGTTTCATAACTGCCACCCGAACTCAGTCGTGAGACATCCAGATTCCTTACATGGAGGCATGCCTGTCTTGCGCGGCGAGAAGTGGGCCTGCAATTTCTGGTTTCGAGAGCGGGAATACCAGACGGGGACCGTCCCTGCGCGCAAAAAAAACTTGCCGGATGCGCCCAAGTTTAGTCACGTCATCTAAAGCCGCGAGCAACCCATCGAGCCCTTATGATTTTCGGTATCCTGGCAGCTATCCTGGCGGTGCTCATTTACCTGCCTTCGTTCTGGGTGCGTCGCGTCATGGTTCACTATGGTGGTGATCGCAGTGAAATTCCTGGGACCGGGGGAGAGCTCGCGCAACACCTCATTGATCGGTTCCAGTTAGATGGTATCGCCGTCGAAGAAACGGACCCGATGCGAGATCACTTTGATTCCAGTGTGCCTGCAGTCCGGCTGAGTCCCGAAAACTTTCACGGCAAGTCCTTGACCGCTGTGGCGGTTGCGGCGCATGAGGTTGGTCACGCTATCCAGTTTCATCGTCAGGAGGCTGTCTTCAAGCTACGCAGCAAATACCTGCCTCTGGCAGCTGGTTTGAATCGGATTGGTATAGCGCTCATGTGGACGTTACCGCTGGTTGGTTTTCTTCTGCGAGCGCCCTTCGCAATAGCGATGGTGGTAGGCTTATCCCTGCTATTGCAATTGGCTGGCGCCATGGCCTATTTGATTATTCTGCCGGAAGAGTGGGATGCCAGCTTCAATAAGGCGCTACCGATTTTGATAGAAGGTGAATACGTTGAGAAGGAAAATATCCCTGCGGTTAAGCGCATTCTCAAGGCGGCCGCACTGACTTATTTTGCGGCTGCCCTGGCGAATGTGCTTAATATTGGACGTTGGTTATTGGTGCTGAGGAGATGAGGAGGAGATGAGGAGGAGATGAAGAGATGAGCCATGATTCCGGGGCGTTAAAGGACCGATGGGTTAAAGGATCAGAATGAAAAAGGTATGTGTGTATTGTGGTTCTAGCCCAGGATTGGGGGAGGAGTACCTCGCAGCTGCCCGTGCTCTGGGGCAAGAGTTGGTGCGTCGAGGCATCAGCCTGATCTACGGCGGGGCCAGTATTGGTCTCATGGGAGAGGTTGCCGATACGGTGCTGCAGGAGGGCGGTGATGTTACCGGCGTGTTGCCCCGCGACTTGTTCCGTCGCGAAGTCCCCCACGGCGGTTTGACCCAACTGATTGAAGTATCGACTATGCATGAACGCAAGGCGATCATGGCCGAGCAGGCAGATGCATTTATCGCCCTGCCTGGTGGTCTCGGGACTATTGAGGAGCTATTCGAAATTCTGACGTGGTCACAGCTGAAGCTGCACAATAAGCCCTGTGGCGTCCTCAATATTGCTGGGTACTACGATAAGCTCGAAGAGTTTGTTGACTATGCGGTGACGCAAGAATTCATTCGCCCCCAACATCGCGACATGATTATGTGGGCGAACTCGGCGTCGCAGCTGCTGGATCAATTCGTCGAGTATGAGCCCCCAAATGAAACCAAGTGGCTCAAGCTGGACAGGATTTAACTGCATTCTTGCAATAGCCGGAATGGAAAGGAGTACTTGAAGATGGATGAATCACTCAATGTGTTTGATGAACCGCTGGAGCCATGCGGAAAAGATCCGGTAACTGGTTTCTATCGCGATGGTTGCTGTAACACCAGTGACGACGACCGGGGCTCCCATACGGTCTGTGTTGAAGTGACGCAGGAATTTCTGGAGTTCTCGAGGTTCAGGGGTAATGATCTTATGACGCCAGCGCCCCAGTTTGGCTTTTCCGGCTTATCAGCTGGCGATAACTGGTGTCTGTGTGCGAGCAGGTGGCTGGAAGCCTATGAATTTGAGTGCGCACCCAGAGTCCATCTGCGGCGGACCCACAAGCGTGCGCTTGAGACAGTGCCTTTGGAGAAGCTCAAGCAACATGCGACAGATATTAATTAGGTTAATAGTGATTGTGAGATGAAGCTTGAACTCTTTCAGATCGATGCCTTTGCAAAAGCACTGTTTGCGGGTAATCCTGCGGCAGTTGTTCCATTGGAGTCCTGGTTGCCAGCGACAAAGATGCAGGCGATTGCTCAGGAGAACAACCTGGCGGAAACTGCGTTTTTCGTGCCTGGCGAAGCCGGTTATCACATTCGCTGGTTTACGCCGGCCGCAGAGGTGTCGCTATGTGGACATGCCACGCTTGCCAGCGCCTTTGTGCTGACTGAATTTCTGGGCGAGGCTGCGGGAACAATTCGCTTCGACTCGGCATCGGGCCCGCTTTGGGTGACGCGTAATAGTGCTGGACTGCTGGAGTTGAATTTTCCTGTCCAGGCACCGCAAGCAGTTGATGCGCCGGGACAACTCATTAGGGGTTTAGCGCTTGAGGGTTGGGCGTTTGAGTGCCTGGCGAAGGAAGATTTTCTGGTAGTGCTTGAATCAGCCGAGCAGTTACGTGCCTTGCAACCAGACTATGGCCAGCTGCAACAATTGGATCTACGTGGGGTCATCGTGACGTCTCCTGCAGATCAAGCCAAGTATGATTTCTATGCGCGATTTTTTGCGCCCAAACTGCAGGTGCCGGAAGATCCAGTAACCGGCTCCGCCTACACTCAGCTAGTTCCATACTGGCAGGCAAGACTCGGCCAGACCGAGTTTATGGCCAGACAGCTTTCGAGCCGTGGCGGCGACGTCTATTGCAGCCTGGCAGGTGACAGGGTATTAATCGCTGGCAATGCAGTGTGTTATTTACGCGGAGAGATTGAGGTAGACTGAGCGAGTCCAAGCTCGGTTTGGAATTAAGATTAGTTCTGGTCTTGCACAGGGTTCAGCTAACCCAAACACTGCTGGCAGGTGCTGTGCCAATGCAGCTGCGAAAATTTCACACAAACGCATTGCCCGCATGGGAATCAGCATGGGGAGACGAGAATGAAAATAAATAAAGGCATCAAACTCGCTCTCATCCTGCTTGCGGTCTATGTGGGTATTGTCGTGTTGTTTGAATCCAGTCTAGGGTTCTTCCAGCCCGAAGCAGGTAACACCATCGTCATTGAGACATTTGATGCTGGAGGCAACGGCTACACGAGAGTGGTGTCGCTGTTGATCAGTGCAGGCAATGAATATGTCGCTGTAAACCACTGGCCTCGCGCCTGGTATAGAAGACTTAAGGAGACTCCTCGCATTGGCGTAACGCGCGATGGCGGTCAGACGATCTTTGGCGCCGGGATGGTCTCTGGGGTGGAACACGATCAGGTGCAGGCTGACAACCCCACCCCGTTCGCATTCAGGTTCCTGACCGGGTTCCCACCGCGATACTTCGTAAGACTCGACCCGCAGTAGAGCGCTATCCCGACTAAAGCACGGTTTCGCGCCGGCTTAATGTGGGGCTGTAGGTAAGTGCTTGGTTAGAAATTGCCAATCCCTTCGATTACACTGCATTCCAAATCTAGCATATCGGGTTATACATTCACGCTCTCATTTTCCAAGTAACAGGCTCTAATCATATGTTTACTCTTATCCGAAGGAATTACTGCGCACTGCTGATCTTACTGTTGGCCAGTCTGTTGGTGCTGGTGGGTACGACGCCGGTTTTCGGGCAAAATACGGATCCCGCTCGCTGGGAAGTTGCTATGCAGCGCTTCGATGAACAGGATCAGATGCATCCGCCGCCAGAGGGCGCCATCGTACTGACAGGCAGCTCCAGCATTGCGCGCTGGAATGATCAGGCTGCGGCGGCCTTGGCTCCACTGACCGTAATCCCCCGAGGCTTCGGCGGCAGCGTGATGGGTGATGTGCTGTTTCATCTCGACCGGGTGGCATTGCGTTACAAACCCCGGGCGATACTCATCTATGAAGGTGACAACGACACGGCTTGGGGTCTGCCGGAAGACAAAATAATTAACCAGTTTGAGCAAATTGTTGCCAAGGTCCATGCGGCATTACCGGAAACAAGGATTTATGTGCTGAGTGTGAAACCCAGTATCCTGCGGCAGGAAGTATGGCCTAATGCGCAGAAAGTGAGCGCATCCCTGAAAACCATAGCGGATCACGACCCGCTTGTTTATTTCGTTAACGTGGCCAAGCCATTCCTGCAGGGTGACGGTTCGGTAATGACGGACATTTTCGTGGAGGACAATTTGCACCTTAACGAAACGGGTAACCTGATCTGGGGTGCAGCGATACGTGCAGCTCTGATGCCTCAGGAAGCGCGCCACGAAAAATAATTTGTCAGGACGAGGCTGACTTTGAATTTTCTCGATGTCTTGCGGGCTGTTCTCATGCTCGGCCTACCGATGGTAGTGCTGAGTTGGCTCATTTTTTCCTGGATTTTTCTTAGTGGTGAAATCGACCGTGCGGAGAAACGCGATGCCATAAAAGCGCAGGTGAAGAAACTAAAAACCCTGTCCAGTCTGGATGGAAATCGTGGCAAACGCTATCTTTACGATAAGTGGGTATGGTTTGGCAGTGGTTTTTATGGGCTTGCGGGAATCTGGACGTTAATCGTTATAGAGCTTGGGGAACTGGTTGGATTCCTCAGCAACCTCAGTAGTTTTTCGGGGTTTGGCGAGACCAGTATTGTCAGTTTGGTTGTTGATTTCTTCATAGAGCAACTGGGAAACCTGCTGCAAGCCTTCCTTTGGTGGGGATATTGGCCCGCAGATTCCATTCTGGTGTGGCTGGGAGTCGCCTACCTTGGCTATTGGATAGGCGTTGAACTGGCGCGTCATACCCAGTTTGAATCCATGGCACAAATAGTCAGCTTGCTGCGCAGCAAGTTCAACTCGCCCCCAAAGCAACCATCGGAGCCCGCTGAACCAGAATGAAGCCTAGAAAGCGTCCAGGCCTTCCGTCAGCTCTATTCGCACGCCGCTTGGGTCGGTGAAGAAGGCGATTGCCAGGCCCAGGGCCTCGACCTCGCGATAGGGCACTTCAAATTCAATGCCGCGTGCGGTTAATCTCCGACAAAACTCCTCCAGGTTGGTGATCTCGAATCCAACGTGGTCGATTGCTGTACCCTGGGTTGGGGCTCGGGGTGAATCTGAATTGCCGAAACTCAGATTGGTGCCAGGTACATTGGTGGTGGTAGCTATTGTGCCCCGCGGTCTGATCTCCAGGCCAAAAATATCAACGTACCAGTCCAGTAACTCCTCGTACTGAGACGTGAAGTAATGGACATGATAGCCAGTAAATTCTTCATGTAGTCCCTGGTCTTCCTGGAGCTCGACATAAACTCCATCAGGCAGGGTGACATAGGCGTTGATCTGACCTTCGGCACCGGTAAATACCCGGCCCATTTCGAGACCAGCGGCCTCCCATTTGTCTATGAAGCGTTGGATGTCGCGGACTTTGAAGCCGAAATGGTCCATCACTGTTTCACGCGAGCCCATTGTTGGGGTTTGCTCGGCGAACATGACAATCAAATTGGGAAATTTGACGGCTCGCAGCGGACCTATGGCTATTTCTTCTCCACCGAAATGCTCGGTCCAAATCGGCAAGTGCTGATCGATGCTGCTTACATTCAAATGCATATGTCCGTAGGCGATGCCGGATTCATCTGGTATTGCTAGCTGTGCGAGGGAGGTTCCTGAACATAGCGTGGCAAGGAATAATAGAGTCAAGTATCTCATTATGAATTACCCTGGTTATTGTTTTTGTTCTTCAATCAATAATCGCCTGATAAATGCCGCTTCTCAGTTTGCTGTAGTCATCGACGCTTTGTGCCGGGATCAACTGAGTCAGGTAAACGACCACCAGTTCCTCTTCTGGATCTACCCAGTAAGTCGTGTGGTAGGCGCCCCCCCAACCGTATTCGCCTTCTGAGCCCAGCACGCCGCGTTCACCCAGATCGGTTACCACGAAAAAACCCAGGCCAAATCCCTGGCCATCACGAAATGGGATGTCGCCTAAATGGTCGGTTGTCATGAGTTCGATGGTCTTGCGCGACAAAACACGCTCCCCGTCCAACTCACCACCGTTCAGAGTCATCTGCAAGAAACGGGCATAGTCGTTGGCGGTTGACAGCAAGCCAGCGCCTCCAGAGAAAGAGCGATTAGGGCCGCTGCCTTCGAGATACAGACCCTGGCTTTGCATGCCATCAGTAGCGCTAATAGCCTGAACGCCACCGCCCGGTGTGGCTTCATAGACCACGGCCAGACGCTCTGCTTTTTCTTGTGGCAGATAGAAATGGGTATCGTTCATCTCCAGCGGTTCAAACAATTCCTCTCGCAAGAAAGTGTTCAAATCTTTGCCGCTGGCGACTTCAATCACTGCGCCTAGAATATCGGTGTTGTATCCATAGATGTACTCTTCGCCTGGGTGTTGATCCAGAGGTAACGCTGCCATCCGCTTAATGGAGTTGAGGATTGGTTCATTTTTGTTAGCGAAATACCAGCCCTGAAAGCCGGCTTCCTCCCATTGCTCTCGGGCAGGGCCGCTGCCATAGCTCACACCACCGGTATGGGTAAGCAGATGGCGGATAGTAATCGGTCTGCGGGCCTCCTCCAGGCGATATGAGCCATTATTTTCAGAGACCGCTACCTGCATGTTTCCCCATTCTGGAATATAGCGACTCAAAGGGTGACTGATATCCAGCTGACCGCGTTCGTGCAGGATCATTATGCCGGTGCTGACGAGTGCTTTGGTTTGCGACGCGATTCTGAAAATTGAATCTTCTGACATGGGAATGTCAGCTTCCTTGTTTTGCCAGCCATTGGCGGTGGAGTAAACAACACGGCCGTTGCGCAGCACCATAGCTACTTGTCCAGCCACTTGACCGTTATCTACGTAGGATTTCAGCACGGCATCAAGACGCTCGAGGCGCTCTGAAGACATACCGGCGCGCTCTGGCCTGACGCGAGAGAAATCGGCGGCGAGACTGGCTTGTGTGACCGCGCTCAGTGTAATGGTTAAAAAAAGGTGAAAACACAGACCGCGGTAAATACTGGTATTTGGCATTAGTCCAGAATCCTCGAATTTGGGTGCAAAGATTGGTTCGTGTAGCAGTAGAAAGTAGCCAGTACTTGGGGCGAGCCACTTTTACCTGTGCCATTCTAATGTTATGACCCAGACTATCTCTGATTGGCCGCGAAAAAACAATGCTCGGTAGGGCTTGGATAGTGAGCGTCGCAGGATCTGCGCCCGGTCAAAGGTGCTGCTGTGATTAACAGCAGGATACTGATCACGGCGAGCAAAGCACCAAGGGCTCTAACAAATTTTGTCGTTAGCAGCGATTTCATCTAATCGGTGAATTCCAGTGGGAGGGCAGTTGAAGAACCACACTGATCCCCGCCTCGGATTACGCCGTGCTGAACTGATCGCGGCATCTGCGCAAAATCTAATATGCTGTTTTTAAAGGTAAATATCCAAAAATTGAATCAAGTTGCTTGCCTAAGGTAAGTCTTCTCCTTTTTATGGCCTGGTAAGCAAATGCGGGCCCAGATTGGTAAACAACAGGAAATTTAGCGCGATGCCAGTGTTGACAGCGAAAGGCGACTGCCGCATGATCGCGCCCCTATGAATAAGCGATTTAACCTCTGGTGGTCTACCTATAAGGGTCGCCGGATGACAGTTCGATAACATCATCTTTGGCCGCCCCGGGTTGTGGCGGTCTATTGCTCCCAGAAAATATCTCTCGCCATAACTCACCGGCCTCCGGAAATGAGCAATGGCAATGCAAGCCCAACAATATCTTCAGTTTGAATGCCGTAATGGTGTTCAGGTCCGTCGTACGGCCGTGCCCCTTCATTACAGCACCGCAAGCGATGAGTTAGCGCATGCCCTCAATAGCCACCGCGGTGTATTGCTGGCTTCAAATTTTGAGTATCCAGGTCGCTACACCCGCTGGGACATTGGTTTCATTAATCCACCCATTGTCATGGAGGTGGTGAGAGACCGTCTCGTCGTCACCGCACTCAACACCCGTGGTGAAGTCATGCTGCCGGAATTGCTGCGTCTGTTAGAGTCTTGCGATGCGGTGGCCGATCTCACTGCGGGCGAGAAGTCCGTCTCGGTCTCGGTGCGGACCGAAGAATTTGTTGATGCCGAGGAGATGCGCAGTCGCAGGCCGAGTGTCTTTAGTTTGCTCCGGGCTATTACTTGCGGTTTTCATACGACACAGGATGACTATCTGGGACTCTATGGCAGCCTTGGCTATGACCTGACTTTTCAGTTTGAAGACGTGCGCAGGTTTCAGCAGAGAGAGGACGACCAACGCGATCTTGTACTTTATATGCCTGATCAGATTACGGTTACTGATCACCGCTCGGAGCAGTCAATTTGTTATAGCTATGAATTCAATTGCCGCACCAGAGGCGGCAGTAAGCTGAGCGAAACAACAGGCGGATTCAGGCGCTCTGGCGAGAGCGTTCCCTATGTGCCCGCGATTCGGATCGATCGTGACAGTGACCATGAGCCCGGTGAGTTTGCGGACCGGGTTCGACATGCTTCCGATTACTTTCGTCGTGGGGATCTGTTCGAAGTCGTGCCAGGACAAACATTTTATTCTGCTTGTAAAGACTCTCCCGCCGATGTGTTTCAGCGTCTCAAGACTGCTAACCCTGCACCCTATGGTGCGCTGATGAACCTCGGCAAGCAAGAATACCTGGTGGCCGCATCGCCAGAAATGTTTGTGCGTGTCGATGGCCGAGAAATAGAGACCTGTCCGATCTCTGGCACAATCAGAAGGGGAGAAGATGCAATTGCGGATGCGGCGCAGATTAAAACCTTACTCAATTCTGAGAAAGATGAATCTGAACTCTCTATGTGTACAGACGTGGATCGCAATGACAAGGCCAGAGTCTGTGTGCCGGGCTCGGTAAAAGTAGTGGGGCGACGTCAAATTGAGATGTACTCACGACTGATCCACACAGTTGATCATGTTAAAGGCCTGTTGCAGCCTGAGTTCGATGCCCTCGATGGATTTCTCGCCCACACCTGGGCTGTTACTGTAACGGGTGCGCCAAAACTTGCCGCTATGCAGTACCTAGAGGAGCACGAAAAGTCCCCGCGCCATTGGTACGGGGGGGCAATAGGGCATATTGGCTTCAACGGTAACCTGAATACCGGATTGACTCTGCGCACAGTGCGGATTAATCAGGGCGTCGCCGAAGTTCGAGCCGGCGCCACCTTGCTCATCGATTCCGACCCAGTCGAGGAGGAGAAGGAGACACAGCTCAAGGCCTCCGCCTTGCGTGATGCGGTAAGCGGATATACCAAACCAGGCCCTATAGATGACTCTGACGGACTACCGAGGGATGACCTGGGAGCTGGATTAACGGCACTCATGGTCGATCATCAGGATTCCTTTGTTCACAACCTTGGCGCTTACTTCCGGGAGTTGGGTGTCGAGCTAATCACGCTGAGACCCGAAGCTGCGAGACTTTACCTGCGCGAGAATTCGGTTAACTTTCTGATCTTGTCTCCGGGCCCTTCAACGCCAACAGACTTTCAGATGTCAGAGACCATTGATCTGGCACTGGGAATAGACTTACCGATCTTCGGTGTCTGTTTGGGACTACAGGGTCTGGTGGAATATTTCGGCGGAAGCTTGAGCACGATGGCCTATCCCATGCACGGAAAACCGTCGCCCATAACGCATGATGGCTGCTCGCTATTTTCAGGCATTGACGATGAATTCAGCGCCGGACGCTATCATTCCCTGATTGCTGAGACTTTGCCAGAGTGCCTGCGTCCAGTTGCCAAGTCGGCGGTGGGAGAGGTCATGGCGATAGAGCATATTGAACGCCCAATCTGGGCAGTGCAGTTTCACCCCGAATCGATCATGAGTCTGCAGGATAGGGCGGGACATCGCCTCATAGAGAACGTGGTGGCGGCCATAGCTGACCTGAAGCCAGTACCAAGGCTCAGGTGCCATGTGAGCTAGCGATTGATAGGGACCGGAAACGCGTAGAGAGAGATCAGGGCAGTTCATTCTCAAAGAAGATCGCCAGACGCAGGCCTGCGAGGCCGAGGCGTTGTCTCGACATATCCTGCATCTGGGTGACATAGGCTGCGTCCAGCGTCTGGCTGCCTAGTTCTGAGCCGTTGTTATCTGCAGCGACTATGGCTTTTCGCATGGCCTCGGTGTATACGATGCTCTTCAGGCTGCCACGACTCTCATTCATCCATGCAGTCCAGTCGCTTTCTACGCCTTTGATTTGTGGCTGTGAAAACCCGGACACCCGCGCAATCAACAGCGGAAGCTCAGCAGTCACGCCACCTTCGGCAAGCGCTCTATCCCAGCGCGAATGCAAATTGCTCTCGCCGATGGGTATCGCATTGCCGCCGCGGTCGCCGCGGGCGAATAGTGTGGCAGAAAACAGCGAACCGGTGTGCAGGGGTTGATGTATATCGCCGATCAGGTGCAGCACCCAGCAAAGGGCCACGGCACGCTCTGCCATCGGAGCACTCGCATCTGTCAGCACGGCAGCGTTGTAGTCGATACCGGTGACTACATTGTTCACTTGCTGCTCTGTGCGGATGGATTCTCCGCCTGGGCCATCGATGTCGGTAAATGGTGCGATGCCAACGTAGACGTTGCCCTGAAAAGGTGAGGAGTCCCGCACCCAGGCACCATCGGTATAGTGCCAGCTAGGCCGATTATACTTTTGCCGCTCGCTGTCTGGCAGACCCCTTGCGATGTCTGGCCAATAAGCGGCTTGCCCCAATAGCCACTGGGCCAGCGCCGCGGTGCTGCTTTGATCGACATAATCAGGAATCTGCTCGAGAAAATCCTGTTGATAGCGCGGATGGGCTTGCAGGATGCGCAGCAGTTTTTCAATGGTTTCCGGTTCCACGAATTCGAGAGCCACGGCGGCGGAAAGCCGGTGACCCACGGAGTCCCAGGCCAGAACCAGAGGCCCTTGAACGCTCAACAAGAGAATTAAAAAACACCTGGTGAGAGTCGAACTAGTGGGAGACATAAGCGGTTTCCTGTCCGGCTTTAGGAATGGGTGACTTGGTGGGCAAGTGTATGGGGAGTTTACACTTCCAACCATTCTTTTCGAATAGATTCAGAGCCCAGCAAAGATTGGGGGTCCCCTTCGTACACGACTTGACCATGACCCATCACGTAAACGCGCTGCGAGATTTTCATCGCAATCGAAAGCTTCTGTTCGACGAGGAGAATGGCAACTCCACGATTGGCGATTTCCTGCAGCAGTGTGCCCACCTGTTCAACAACTTTTGGAGCCAGGCCTTCAGTAGGCTCGTCGATCATGATCATGTCCGGATCACCCATCAGGGTCCTGCACATGCAGAGCATTTGTTGCTCGCCACCGCTCAGCACGCCACCATGAACATCAGCACGAGCGCCAAGATTGGGGAACATACCGAACACTTCGTCGATGCTCCAGCGTCCTGAGGACGTCGCTCCCTTCACGCCCAGCAACAGATTCTCGCGCACAGTGAGAGTGGGGAATATATCTCGATTTTCGGGGACGTAGCCTAAACCCAGATTGGCGATTTCATAGCTGGGTTTTCCAGCGATCTCCTTGCCTTTGAATATTATAGAGCCCTGTGGCGCCACCTCACCCATGATCGTTTTGACCGTGGTGGACCGGCCAACGCCATTGCGGCCGAGTAAACTTACAATCTCGCCCTCCTGCACCTTGAAGCTCACACCCTGCAGGATATGGCTCTTGCCGTAGTAGGCATGCAGATTTTTGACTTCGAGCATATTGGCAGTCGATTCACTCATCCGCTGTCACTGTCCCGAGGTAAGCTTCCTGCACCTTCTCACTGTTGCGTATATTCGATGGAGTATCACAGGCGATGAGTTCGCCATATACCAATACCGAGATGCGGTCAGCTATGTCAAAAACAATGCTCATATCGTGTTCGACCATGATCAGGGTCTTGCCTTCTGTCACACGCCGGATCAATGCCACTGCGTTCTCAGCCTCGCTATGACTCATGCCGGCAACGGGCTCATCCAGCATAATAACCTCAGCACCACTTGCGATGGCGATACCGAGTTCCAGCGCGCGCTGTTGGGCATAGGCGAGCTCGCCAGCAGGGTAATCAGCTCGCTGCGACAGGCCAATTTGATCGAGGATTCCACGGGCTGCTGTGTTCAGATCATGCTGACGGCCCAGCAGGTTCCAAAACGAATAGCCGTATCCCATTTTCCAGAGCAGGCCACAGCGAATGTTTTCGAATACGCTGAGTCGCGGAAAAATATTGGTGACCTGGAAGCTGCGGGCTAGACCTCGTCTTGCAATTTCGTAGGGCGGAAGATTCTGAATCGCCTGGCCGCGGAGACTGATTGTGCCCTCTGTAACGGGATATTTACCGCTAATCAGATGGAATAGCGTCGACTTGCCAGCGCCATTCGGGCCAATGATGGCATGCCGTTCTCCTTCCTCAATGCTGAGATTCACGCCGCGAATAATGGGTGTTTCACCAAAGCGTTTATGGACGTTGTTGAGAGTCAGAATGCTCACGATTTTGACTCCGGCTCATCCGTCATATGGTTGGCAAACTCCCAGGCTTCCCGTAAGGCTGGCAGGGTACGGCGAGTAACAAGCATTGATATGGTTGCAATTAGCAGCAGGCCAATCCAGGTGAACGGACTCGAAGCACTGAGATCAATACTCAATACTGAAAGGCTCTCATCTTCGAGGTGGGATAATTCGAGCATCAATACACAGGTAGCCATGAATAGCATCGCCGGGATGCCGGTAGCCAGATAGGGTAGAACCAACTTGCCAATGCGCCGCTGCAGCCAGGCGACCCGGTGCATCATGATGAAGCCTGCAAATCCTTTGGGTAGAAACAGCACGGTCAGCAAAAATAAGATACCGAGATAAAGCATCCACAGGTCAGTGTAGTTACTTAGCAGTGAGTTCATCAGGGTGAGAATGACTGCCCCAAGAATGGGGCCGATGAAGTAGCCCAGACCGCCGATGTAGGCCATCAGCAGAACCCGGCCTGAAGTTACCGCGTTTAGGGTTTCTTCGGTGACAAATTCGTAGTTTAAGGCATACAGGCCGCCGGCTATTCCAGCAAAGAATCCTGAGGCGCAGAAGGAAATATAGCGGACACGGCGGGCACTGTAGCCAATAAATTCAGCGCGCTCCGGATTGTCTCGCACGGCATTAGCCATGCGTCCGGCAGGTGTCTGGGTAAACAAATACATAAACAGGGTGGCCACAAACACCCAGGCGGCAGCCAGGTAATAAATTTCAATGCCCTGGAAGAACTCCACACCGAACAGGGGTGGGCCGTAGGTGCGATCGCCGCTGACCCCGGCTTCTCCGCCGAAGAAACTCACGAAGATCAACGACGAGGCTGCCAGGAGTTCGCCAATCCCGAGGGATATCATGGCAAACACAGTGCCCGCCTTGCGGGTCGAAAAACTGCCAATAAACAGCGCCGCCAACAGCCCTACCAGACCTGCCAGCAATGGTATGTAAACGATAGAGAAGTAGACAGTCTCGAATTCAATCAGAAGCAGAGCGTGCACAGCCAGAAAGCCGCCCAAGCCAAAGTACACAGCGTGTCCGAAAGAAAGCATACCGCCCTGGCCTAGCAGCATGTTGTAGCTCAGGGCAAAGACAATGGCGATTGCCATTTGATTGAACAGGGAAACGGCCAGAATGGAATCGAAAAACTGGGGCAATAGCAGCAACACTGCCAGGTAGCCAAACCATGCAAAAGATTTAGTGAGGAATTTTTTCACTGTTCTCTATTACCCAGTAGCCCGGTGGGCCTGAAAATGAGAACCAGGATCAAAAGTAGGTAGGGCAGTATCGGCGCGATCTGCGGCAATGTCAGCGTCCATAGATCGGTCAGGGGATGGTCTCTGCTGAATTCCAGACCCAACAAATTAAGGAGATCAGCAACACCGAGATTAGACGCGATTGCATAGCTCTGTAATAAGCCAATTAGTAGTGACGCGATCAGAGCGCCTGCCAGGGAGCCAAGGCCACCGATCACGACGATCACGAATACAATACTGCCCAGGACCGCTGCCATGCCTGGAAAAGTAGTCAGTACAGGCCCTGCGATGACGCCGGCAACACCGGCGAGCGCGCTGCCTACGCCAAATACGGCCATAAAAATCAGCGGCACATTGTGTCCCAAATTTGCCACCGTATGGGGGTGGGTTATAGCAGCCTGAATGATGATCCCTACGCGACTGCGGGTTAGCAGTCTGTAGAGTCCGATGAAAATAAGGACGCTAATGCCTATCATGAATCCCCGGTATGCTGAGAACTCCTGCCCAAACAATGTAAATAGCGGAAAATCGAGCACGTCCGGCGACTGATAGTTTTTGGTGTCTGGCCCCCAGAAGAACTGCACGGCTTCGTCGATAAGAAAGGCGAGACCAAAAGTAAAAACCAGTTCCGCAACATGACCGTGCTGGTGAACTCTTCGTAAACCATAGCGTTCAATCAAAGCCCCTAGCACGCCAACCAGCAGCGGCGCGATAAGCAGACCGAGCCAGAAGCCGAGGTAGAGAGAGATTGAATAAGCGAAGTAGGCGCCAAGCATATAGAGGCTGGCGTGAGCAAAGTTAAGCACACCCATCATGCTGAAAATGAGGGTCAGCCCGCTAGCCAGCATAAAGAGCAGCAGGCCCGTTACCAGGCCGTTGAGAGTGGCAAATACCAGAATTTCAAACATACAGGGTGAGCAACCAGTTCTTGATCTTAACGACGCGGTCGCCGCATACGGCAGCTCGTTTCCACAACTGTTTCTTCAGCTGGCACTGAATACCTTGTCACCAGTCCAAATCCAGAATTGTCGGCATCGAATTCCACATCCTGATCTGTATGCACTGAAAGGTGCAATCCCTGAACCACCTGGTGGTCCTCTCCCCGCATCCAGATTTCCTCGCCGCTAATGGTTGTGAAACGCATGTCCTCAAGGGCCAGTGCAATGTCGTATGGATCTGTGCTCTGAGTCTCCTCCATGGCGGCCACCACCATCTGGAGCGCCGTGAGTATCCGCGGCTGCGTCATATCGTTACCAGGGTTCTCCGCCTTGAAGGCGCGATAGTACTCCTTGCGCTCTTCGCTGGGCAGAGGGTTGCCTGAATCGTTGTGAATGAGGTGGATTCGATCGACACCGTCCGCGCCAAGGGTGGCGGTGATGCCATCGTAGGCTGCATAGAAAGTATAGATAGGAATGTCCAGGCCGCTGTCGATTATGGAGCGGGCCAGTGAAACCATGTCGGCACCAAAGTTACCAGTGATTACAGCATCTGCGTCTGAGGCAACAATCTTGGTTACGTAGGGCGTAAAGTCTTTGACCTGACCGATGGGATGAAACTCATTGCCTACAATTTCGATGTCGGGGCGTTTTGCATTCAGCAGAGCAATGGAGTTGTCGGAAACTACCTGTCCGAACGAGTAATCTTGCCCAATGATGTAGATCTTTTTAATGGCTGGATTTTCGGCGATGTAATCTGTCAGGATATTTAGTTTCATAATGGCATGGGCATCAAACCTGAAATGCCAAAAACTGCACTGTTCGTTGGTGAGGATTGGATCCACCGCAGAATAGTTGATTTGCAAGATTTCCTGTCCCGGATTACGGCGGTTATGGCGAGTGATCGTTGAGTTCAGGGTGTTGGCAACAGCAGAACTATTACCCTGAAAAATAATGCGTAGGTCCTCGCTTACGGCGCGGCGAAACTGCAGCTGGGTTTCAGTTGGGCTCTGCTGATTGTCCAGGGGAACGATCTCGATCATCCTGCCACCCAAAATACCGCCCTTGGCGTTGAACATGTGATCAGCGGCAAACTGCAGTTGTTTTAAGCCGCTGTTGCCGATAGACGCGAAAGCGCCGGAAAGCGGATCCATGAAAGCAATTCGAACCGGCTCCTGGCTGAATGCCGGTTGTACCAGGATCAGCGAGAGGCTGAGGGCCAATGCTGATGAGAAGTAGCTCATTTTCTGTTTTTTGATGTTCATAATGGAATCGCTTGTTATAGCTGAGTCTGGTTTCGCATCAGTACGCAGAGTGGCACTGATGCGAAACCGATTGGTTGGGCTTATCTATCCGTTAATTTGCTGGCTAGAATACTTCGAATAAACCCGCCGCACCCATGCCACCGCCAACGCACATGGTGCATACCACATACTTGGCGCCCCTGCGCTTGCCTTCAATCAGGGCGTGACCCACCATGCGGGCGCCGCTCATGCCGTAGGGGTGACCGATGGAAATCGCGCCGCCATTTACATTGAGTAGTTCATTCGGGATACCGAGTTCATCGCGACAGTAGATTACCTGTACCGCAAAGGCTTCGTTTAGTTCCCACAGGCCAATATCATCCATCGACAGGTTGAAGCGTTCCAGCAACCTGGGCACAGCCTTCACAGGGCCTATGCCCATTTCATCGGGTTCGACGCCAGCTACCGCCATGCCACAATAGGCGCCCAATGGCTCCAGGCCTTTCTGCTCCGCCAGTTTGCTGTCCATAACCACAGAGGCAGAGGCACCATCTGAGAGTTGGCTGGCATTACCAGCGGTGATGACACCGCCCTCAAATACTGGCTTTAAACCATTTAAACCTTCCAGGGTAGTGGTAGGTCGATTACCTTCATCTTTTTCGAGCTTCACATCATGAACACTCTGTGCCTTGGTTTCCTTGTCAACGAATACCATCTTGGACTCGAGTGGGGCGATCTCGTCATCAAAGGCGCCGGCTTGCTGTGCGGCTGCAGTTCGTTGCTGGCTTTGCAGTGCATATTCGTCTTGTTTATCGCGGCTGATGTTGTAGCGTTTGGCTACAATTTCCGCAGTCTCCAGCATGGACATATAGGCATGCTCGGAATTGGCAATGACATTTGGACTTTGGGCTCTGAAACCATTGCGGTGTTCGTTCTGCACCAGACTGATTGATTCCAGTCCGGCGCCGATGACTACAGGCATGTTGTCAGAGACAACTTGTTTGGCTGCGGTGCAGATTGCCATCATGCCGGAGGCGCACTGTCGATCCATGCTCATGCCAGATACCGAGCTTGGTAAGCCTGCAGCGACGCCCGCAGTGCGGCCGATGTTATAGCCCGATGTACCCTGCTGCATGGCACAACCCATCACTACATCGTCGACTTCGCCTGGTTCAATACCAGCCCGACGCACCGCTTCCGCAATGACATGCCCACCCAAGGTGGGGGCGTCGGTGTCATTGAAAGCCCCGCGATAGGCTCTGCCAATCGGGGTTCGTGCGGTTGCTACGATTACTGCTTGTTTCGTCATGTCATGCTCCAATTACGATTTATTAACGACCAGCTGCAATACATTGTCGATTGCATCTCTGGCTAATTGCACCATCTCATCATCCGTTCGATCCTGTATGGGATGGGGCACAAATACACTCCTGGGATGAATGCCCAGGGAGTTGCCTTGCGCTTCCGCAGCCTGAATAAATTCAGAGGAAGCCACAAATCCTGAGGGAATACCGCGGCTTTCAAGGTCCATGATGTCATGCAAACTGCACGAGGTACATGAACCTCAGTCGGCGAGCCCTTCGATTACAGCGTCGCACTCACTGCTGATTTTCTGAGTCAGCTCTTTTGGCGCGACCCGGGCAAAGGTAGGCTTCGCGTAGCGCTTTACTTTAGCGCCTAATTCTTCAAGCTGCCTCTGCACTTCGTCGAGGAATTCCTTGCCCCGTGGCTTGGATATATCCAGTAGTCCAACAGTGGCATCGCCAAGTGCTTCAAGGCGCGGCAGCAATTGCCGTTCCACAGGACTTAGCTCACTGGTTGGGTCCAACATAGTTGTTTCACTCATTACAGTCTCCGTCAGTCAACGTGTTGAGATACTAATTGGCTGCCTCTTTCTCCGGAAGCAACCCAGCCACTGATTATGGCTGAAAACATGCCGGCGGTGCCGCCGGCGGTAACGATGTGCAGGCCATCGTCACGAAACTTGCTAAGTAGTTTGCCGCGCAATTTTTCCGGCATGCCTTCGCTGATGCCGCCGACACCACTCATAAGTTCTGTGCCAGGTGTCACTAATTCATCAAATAGCGCCTGCTTAAGGTCGCTCTTGTTCCAGCCGTTTTCCCTGAGCACGCGTCGATGTTCCGGGCACACCACCAGGGTAGCGTCAGCCATACCAAATTTTTTCACATGGACAACGGAACGCAAACTGGCAGCCATACTCTTTGCCAGTGATTCAGGTGTGCGGGAGAGTTGGTCGAGAATTGGCTGCACGCCATCGCCAGCAAACAGGCTTACGACGGAGTCGTCTCTTTCAAATCCTCTGTCCATGGCTAGCGTCGGCCAATCCAAATCTGATTCATCCTCGGCAAAGCAAAATGTATATTTTCCAGGATTCCCAAGGGTAGCCCGGTCAATTCCGCCGGGTTTGCCTCCGCCAACATTACGAATCAGTAGCTGCAGGGCCCTGCCGATGGTCGCATTGGCCCGATTTCCCTGCCCCAGGGCATTACCACCAGAATTCATTCCAATATGGCGGGACACAGGTCCATTCACAATAACGACAGGCGAGGAAAAATAAGTGGTGCAGAGCAAGCCGTGCATGCAGAACTTCTCTTGCAGGGCGGCCCTGACGACTGCGATAACGGTTGGAAAGTATTCAGGTTTGCAGCCTGCCATTACTGCATTGATCGCGACTTTTTCCACCGTGCAGTTTACGTGATCAGGCGGCACCAGGCCGATAGATTCATCTGGGGCCAGGTCTGTACCTGCCAGCATGCGCATTACTCGGATTGGAGTTGGGGGAACCACTGGCAGCCCATCCGACCAGCCGCGGTCAAAACAGGCCTCCATAATGTCTTCGGCGTCGGCAACATCGACCCGCCGTGCCTGCAGACGCTCGCCCTCAAAACGCACGGCGAGCTGCTCGGCCATGCCTGGATCTTCAGTGAGCGAGCCGCAGCCGGGCTTGAATGAGATTAAATCGGACCCGAGTTGATCCAGCCCGGTGAATTCCTGCCATTCCTGCCTGTCCCAGCCGACCAATCGCTGTTCGCTTTGAGCCTGTGTTGCATGGCGAATCAGGGTCGGCACGATCTCTATATTCTGCTGATAGGAAAACGCCAGTGTCGTGTCATCTGCTTGCTGGGGCAGCTCGGACAGATAGCCGGCGTCATCTTGCACGTAAACCTGAAGGCTGGTGCCATAGGTGTCGGCGAGCGCCCGGACGACAGGTTCAATCAATTCGCAAGTAGGGCAGGACTTCTTGACGATCAGGGAGTAAGTAGAGTTGGTAAGTGAGTCCATTTAGGCCAGATAAGTGTCGGCTGCCAGGAGCCTAGTAGATGAATCCGAGTGTACTGATTCCCACCAGCACGTTAATAATCATAAAGATCGATGAGGTTCTGGACATCACTTTCCACAGCTGCGGTCCGCGGTAGGCGGTGCGAATGCCTAGTATAAGCAGAAAAGTGTAGGCGAGAATGCCAGCCACCATGCCCAGATAGGGCAGCCATTGCTCATTGTCCACCGCTTGACTGCCAAAGTAGAAAAACAATGCCGCCCCCACAAAGTAGAGAATCCAATAGGTGATTGCCAGGCCATACTCACCAGCCAGCAATTTCGCCATAAATGAGCGGTCGTCCAGCTGCTGCTGGGCTGTGTGCTCTGTCTCTATCATGCAAGTCTCCGTCGGGGGAGACAAGTGTAACCCACTGGGAAGCCTTATCAAATTCCTCTGGAGACAAGCACTGCTGTGTCTTGTCAGAGTCTGGAATTACTTAATTGCCCAAGCCATGACAGTGCTAATGGATTACTATGTGAGGTAGATTAAGGCGAAACCGGGTTTTTTTTCAGCTGTCTCGCTGGAAACTTCCATAAAAAGTTTTATGATTGGGTTTTTGGTCACTTTATCACCAACACAGTCGCATGAATTTAGCGATCACGAAGGAAGTAGACAGCCAGCTGCTCACTGAGGCGTTTGGATTTGCCCACTAGAAAGAGAAAGCGCTGAACGGACTGCGCGGCATCGTTGCTGATGAAGAGCTGAATGAGAAGGAATTGCTGTTTCTTGACGCCTGGCTCAAATCCCAGCAATACCTGGCTGATCACGATGACGTCGTTGCGATACTTCAACAGGTGGGTGACATCCTCCAGGATGGAGTCATCACGCCAGAGGAATTGGCTGGCATGCAGAGTGCCATCGAAGCACTGAACGGCGAGAAGGCTGGCGATGCTGCGGTTGGAATGGGCAGAATCAATGAACTCATTGGTTTTCTGACAGGAGTCGCCTCCGATGGTGTATTGAACGACCAGGAAGTCGATGCTCTTGCTAGCTGGTTAAATCGCAATGAGACGATCAGGGGGAAATGGCCCGCCAGCGTCATCGTCAATCGGCTCAATAGTGTGCTTGAAGATGGCATCATCACGGAAGAAGAGCGGCACGATTTGATGGTCACCGTGAATCAGGTCACCGGGAATGATAATTCCGTGCCTGACGTTAGCTACGAATCATCCACAGAAGTCTGGGAAGACGAAGTAGACGACATAAAAGTCGCCGGCTCAATGTTCTGTCTTACCGGTGAATTCGTGAGTGGCGATCGCAACTCAGTTGATACTAATCTTCGACTTCGCGGTGCCGAGACATCACCCAATGTTAACAAGAATGTGGATTACCTTGTGATTGGCACCCTGGCCAGCCGCGATTGGTTGTACACCGCCCACGGTCGCAAGATTGAAAAGGCCCAGCTGTTAAAGCGGAAAGGTGTCAATATCAACTGCATTACTGAGCGTACGCTGCTGAGGCTTTTGGGTTAAGATTCTCGCGCAGCCTCAGTATTGCGAGCGCAGGTGCTGCGCCAAAAGTATTTCTTCATACCGTTTTCCAATCATTCTGCATCCAGACCATTTTTTCAGGGGGCTGCCATGAGCGCTGAACTCATTTTTTCTGTCTGTAATCTACTAATTTTGCCGGGCTGGCTGCTGCTGGTTGCGCTGCCGCGCTGGAAATGGACGCTAACGCTGATCAGTGCCGGCGTAATTCCCTTCATCCTCGGTTTAGTCTACCTGGGTCTGGCGCTGTCTCAGCTGCCAGCCTGGCCGGAGGGCGGTGGTTTTGGCTCTGCCGCGGCAGTCACCGCATTATTCAGTAACCCCTATATCCTCACCGGTGGGTGGGTTCATTATCTGGCGTTTGACCTGTTCGTTGGCAGCTGGGAAGTGCAGGATGCGCAGCGTCATGACATCCCCCATTGGATGGTGATTCCTTGTCTTATATTCACTTGGCTGCTTGGCCCGGTGGGTCTGGTGCTCTATCTATCGCTGCGAGCAGTGGTGGCGAGGCGATTCACAATCTATGATCTGGCCCAATAACGCAGTCAGCAATCAGAATCAGAGTTAACGTGATGCACTCGGAAGTACCTTCTTTGGACCTTGGCGGTCGTGGCGACCTGCTGTTCTTTGCCCACGCCAACGGCTACCCACCCCTGGCATATCGCTCACTGCTGGAGCCGCTTACTTCGTCGCATCATGTGGTCGCCGGCTTGCACAGACCACTTTGGCCAGAGGCTGAGCCGCCCACGACACTGAAGTCATGGGATGTGTTCGGTGAGGATGTTGCCGCGGCGCTGCGGCAGCTCAATAAGCCCGCTATTTGCATGGGGCATTCCATGGGATCGGCTGCTGTGGTGATGGCCGCGGTTAATTCTCAGCTGCCGATCAAGGGCTTAATTCTGATAGAGCCGGTGCTGATGCCGCCTTCTTACTACCGCATGCTGCGGATGTTCCGGTGGCTGGCACGAAGGCGCGTCCCACTGATTCGTCGCACTTTGACACGCCAGTTTCAATGGCCGAGCCGGCAGCACGCCTACGACCATTTTCGACCAAAATCCGTGTTCAAGCGCATCGGGGACGAAGTGCTTTGGGATTACTTGAATCACGGCCTGATTGATTCTGAGACAGGCCAGGTGCAGCTCGCTTTTAGCCGCGAATGGGAAGCTGCATGCTACTTGCGGGCGCAAAACATCTGGCATCTATTGGATGGTTTGGAGATCCCCGTGTTGGCGATTCGCGGCGGTGAGTCCAACACCCTGGACCAGTCCAACTGGCTGCGATGGCAGTCGAAGTCTCCTCAGCATGACTATGCAGAGGTACCGGGCACGGGGCACCTTGTGCCATTTGAGAAGCCTGATTATCTGCTGGATCTAATCCGGGAATGGGTAGATTCGCGCTCAGCGCTGGGTCTAGCTCGGTAGTAACAGCGCCATTCCTGCATTGCTTAGCGGTCTAACCCGATATTATGGCGGGATAGCGTAACTAACTGATACAGCTAAGTAAATTGAGAAATTCCTTCCTTTTCTTTGCGATCGCATTGGCATGTGGCAAGTAGTGCGCTGGGTTTATGTTGACAACTGATTTTCGAAAGTGATATCAATGTGATATCAAAATGCTACAGCCAATCGCCCACCTTACGAACTGCGAATGGCTGTATAGCACATGCAATTGATGAACACGTAAAAACTCAAGAGAACGAATGAGATCGAAGGAGAAGTTTCATGATTGAGGAAAAACAAGCTTCGACTTACAACGGCTACCTCGCCATTTTGGTGCTGTTTGTACTAACCCTTATTACGCCTGTCGCGGTTGTAGTTCTACCCGTAGTGCTCAAAATTCCCATGGTCATCCTCGGACTGATTGTCCTGCTGTGCTGGATCGGCTTTTTCATGGTGGCCCCTAATCAGGGGCGTGTATTGCAACTCTTCGGTAAATACGTGGGCAGTGAGCGTAATGAAGGGCTGCGCTGGGCAAATCCGCTATACATGAAAGCCAAGGTATCTTTGCGGGTTCGTAACTTTGAATCGGGCACCTTGAAGGTTAATGATAGCAGCGGTAATCCCATCGACATCGCAGCGGTTGTGGTTTGGAAGGTGGTTGACACCGCAGAGGCCCTGTTCGAAGTCGACGACTACGAAAACTATGTTCAGATTCAGAGTGAAGCAGCGCTGCGAAATCTTGCCACGACCCACCCCTATGACAGCCACGACGATGAAGGTGCAGATTTTTGTCTGCGCAGTAATCCAGAGGAAGTAGCGGACCTGCTGAAAACAGAAGTTCAAAACCGCCTCAGCAAGGCCGGTGTGGAAGTGATTGAAGCACGTATCAGCCATTTGGCTTATGCGCCAGAAATTGCCAGCGCCATGCTGCAGCGTCAGCAGGCTTCGGCGATCGTGGCGGCGCGCAAGAAAATCGTTGAGGGTGCTGTGGGTATGGTCGATCTGGCGCTGGAAGAACTGTCGGCCAAGCAGGTAGTGGAACTCGATGAGGAGCGCAAGGCGGCAATGGTCAGCAATTTGCTGGTCGTACTGTGCGGAGAGAGTGCCGCATCGCCAGTTGTTAATGCCGGCAGCCTTTACACTTAGCGGCGCTGGCAAACACTGCAATCAAACATTTCATTCTGCTGATCTAAAAGCTTATGAAGCGTAAGACCTATCCACTCAGGATCAATCCAGAGATTCTGGAAGCAATGCAAAAATGGGCGAATGATGATCTGCGCAGCGTCAATGCGCAGATCGAATTCGTCTTGCGCGAAAGCCTGATCAAGGCGGGTCGGCTCAAATCTCAAGCGCAGAAAAGCGAGTCTGCTGTAGATCAGGAGACTGATAAGGACTAACTGCGCTCCCTCTCCTATTTAGCAAACCGATCATCGAGTAAACCGATCATCTCGTCATCCGTTCTAACTCACAAAGCCGAATTATGCGGCGTTTCTCAGCTAGGAACGGAGAATACAATGATCAATAGTCTATCAATCAACTCAGCTAAGAATTGTGTGCTGGCCCCCGCCTTACTGGCCATTCTGTGCCTTGCTGTGCCGGTGAGTGCGCAGGACCAGGCGCCTGTTCAAGCGGATCTGGCTGTGCAGGAAGCCGAACGCCAGAAGCGCCAGCAGCGAATCCAGGAATTGCGGCAGTTGCAGCGAGAAGAGCGGGCTGAACGGCGCCAAGCCATTCAAACGCAGCTAGAAACCCTGACCGATGAGCAGAAAGCAGCACTGCAGGAGCGCCGACTAATGCAGAGACAGGCCCGTAATTCACGCATGGCCCGGGGCGCCCGGCGCAGTTCGGCCCGCTGTCAGTGTCCTGGTTCCGCCGCCGACGCAATCGATTCCTAGCGGGCGTTTCGCCCAAAATCCCCAATCATTCCTCCGACCAGAGCATTCTGGTGTTTAGCAGGGCCTTAAGGCCCTGTTTTTTTTGGAAAAAATTCTTTTTAAAGGCTTGTTAACCTTTTCTCTGCTGGGGGCTCTAATGAGTTAAATTAGATCAACTTTCAGTACAACCCGGGGACAGTTTCTTGCTCAGAGAGACAGAAGATGAATTGGTGCGGTCGGCACAGGCCGGCAACATTGCGGCATTTGAGAGGCTAGTTAGGTCTTTTGAACGACAGATGCTCGCGGTCGCGGCTGGATTTGCCCATACCCCGGACGACGCCAATGATATTTATCAGGACGCCATGCTTGCCGCCTACCGGGCGCTACCCAACTTCAAATTGGAGAGCAAGTTCAGCACCTGGTTGCACAAGATTATCGTGAACACGGCTCTGTCCAACCGACGCAAATTGAAGCGCACCTGGCAGAAGATGGCGGCGATAAAGACTGAGTATGAACACGAAGAAAAGTACATATCTAACGAGACGCCGGAGCACAGCCTGATCGACAGTGAACTAAATACAAAAATCAATCAGGCACTGAACAAACTGTCTGACACGGAGCGCATCGCTTTCGTTCTCTGTCATCAGCAGGGCTTTAAGCTCAGAGAGGCCGCTGAAGTCATGTCCTGCACAGACAATTCCGTCAAGGTAGTTCTGTTCAGGGCCAGGAAGAAACTCCAGGAGCAGTTGCGGGATTTTCACTAGATAGCAGGAATTACTGAAGAAGTCGGCACAAGCAAATAGTCGACAGCACAAGCAAACGGTAGACAGGATGAACCAGAGGAAGCAGAAATGACAAACTCGAATAATCAGGCACAGCTGGAAATGCAGCTTATCCAGTATCTCTACGGGGATATGGATGAATCGCAGCAGGCTATGTTTGAGCAAGAGTTGGCAGCCAATCCAGAACTGCGCGACTTACTCGAGCAAGAGCAGCGATTCAATAGCGCGTTGCCCTCGATGAGCCAACCCCTCATTGACGATGAGCGCATCCAGGGTAATCGCTGGCTGTTGCGGCAGAATCTTCAGAAAGCTGCGCGCCCCAGTTTTTCTCTGCGACAGTGGTGGCAGAGTCTGTGGGAGCGGCCGCTCACTGTGGCTTTCCAAGGCGCAGCGATGGCAATGACATTTGTGCTTGGCGTGATGGTTTCGGGTTCTCCTGCAGCGCCAGAACTAGCGCCTGGGATGCTGGCGGCAACAGCGGATTCACCCTTGGCTCTGGTGAATGATGATGATTATGAGATCTACCAGCTGCAGGTAAACAGCTATGATGCGACCACTGGCGATATAGATCTAACCTTTGCATTGGCATCAGAAACTCGCGTTACCGGCAACGTGTCCGACCAGAATGTGAATCAGTTGATGGCAGTTGCACTTCAAAACGATATCGACAGTGCCTCGCGACTCGACACCATCAATGCACTGCAACCTGTTGTGAGCGGTGATCAGGTTTATGAGGCGCTCATCTATGTATTGACCAACGATCAGAACCCAGGCGTTCGCTATCAGGCCGTGCAATCGCTGGTGTCCCTGGCGAATGAAGAAAGAGTGCGGGATGCATTGCGCTATGCCCTACGGGAAGACGTGAACCCGGGTGTGCGCGTAGAAGCCTTCAATGCGCTAAGTAATTTTCGCGATGCACAGACTCTTGCGGTGTTTCGCGAACAGATGGATGAAGACAGTAACGAATATATCAGAACAGAGGCGCGTTCCATCATCGAGGCGATGGAAGGGGCTGATAATAATAACGATGTAATTTAGAAAGTATGCGGGACCCGAACCAAACTATCTTAGTGTCCTTCGGTGAAGGATCTGAACAGAGGGAAAGAAAATGATTTTCACAAAAACCGCCAAACTAGCTACAGCAGTCCTTGCGCTATTCATAAGCACTTTCGCAGTGTCAGTAGCTGCGCAGGAAGACAACATCGATCAGGAATTCGATGTTAGCCGCGGGGGAATGTTAACTCTTAAAAGTGATGCTGGCGCGATCAGTGTTAGCACCTGGGACCAGAACCGCGTGCGTGTGAGAGTTCGCAACGCTGATGACTTCGACGTGCAGCTTGAACAGTCCGGTAACGATGTCAACGTGCTAGCTGAAAGAGAGCGTAGCGGAGGAATTTTTGGCTGGGGTAGTTCCAATATCAGCTTCGACGTCGATGTGCCGGAGGAATATAGCGTGGACCTTGACACCGGGGGCGGCATGATTGAAGTCGGATCCCTGATTGGTGATGTGGTCGCTGATACCAGTGGCGGCCGCATTGAAATCGGCGCGGTGACAGGCGATGTTCGGGCTGACACTTCGGGTGGGCGCATTGAAATCGCAAATGTTGATGGCAATGTGGTTGCAGACACTTCTGGCGGCGCAATAGAAATAGGTAATGTCACTGGTGATGTCACTGCTGATACCTCGGGCGGAAATATCCGTATCGGTGATGTGGGTGGCGAGATGGAGGCCGAGACTTCGGGCGGCAATATCACAGTCGGGCAGGGCAGTGGCCCCGTGAATCTGAATACTTCAGGTGGCACGATCCGGGCCGACTATGCGCTGGGTCCGATTGTTGCTGATACTTCCGGAGGCAATATCATTCTTGAGGGAAGCGAGGTGAGTGTTGAAGCCGATACTTCCGGAGGCAACATTGAGATTGCTCGCAGCAATGGGGCGGTTAATGCCGATACCTCAGGCGGCAGTATCACCATTCGCCAGGCCGTTGGCCCGATTCGTGCCGACACAGCCGGTGGGCGAATCGATGCTGAACTCATCGCTTACTCCGGTAATCGAGACGCGAGCGTGGAATTGGAAACTGCTGGTGGCGATGTGACCATCCGCGTGCCCAGTGATCACAGCGCAACTATCATCGCGGATCTTGAAGTTTCACGCCGCAGCCGAGGGGACTATCGAATCTACACCGATTTCCCGCTGACCATCCAGGAAGACGATGATGGTGACATTGTCGGGCGTGGTGACATCAATGGTGGCGGCGATCGCATCTATCTGGAAACCAACAACAGCGATATTAATATCGTGTCAGTGGAAGACTAGTCGCTTTCAGTCAAATCGATGGGATTCGTCGGCTAGACGGTTCCACTTAGCAACAAAAAAGCCGGGGCTGCATCGCAGCTCCGGTTTTTTGTTTGTGGACTCCCTACTTGGCTTACTATTCGTATCGTAGGGCATCAATCGGGTCGAGGTTGGCTGCTTTCGCCGCCGGCAGAATGCCAAACAAAACGCCGACGAAACCGGAGAAGCCGAGTGCCAGTGCTACCGACCACCAGGGTATAGCTGCTGGAGGAAAGCCCGGGATGCTGCTGGCGATCAAGGTACCGAGGCCGTAGCCGAGAGCCAGTCCAATTAGCCCGCCGAGCAGCGATAGCAAAAGCGCCTCTATAAGAAATTGCATCAGGATATGGTGGCGCTTGGCTCCAATCGCTTTGCAGATGCCAATCTCTCGCGTTCGTTCAGTTACAGAGACCAGCATAATATTCATGATGCCGATACCGCCCACCAGCAACGAGATGCTGACAATGCCGCCTATGACGATGGTCACCATGCCAATGATCTGATCGAAAGTCTCCATGAGTTGTTCTGAGGTCTGAATCACAAAATCATCGTCTTCATCTGCAGAGAGGTCGTGGGCATTGCGCAGCATCGCAGTTAGCTGCCCGGCGACATCTTCGATATGGACACCCTCAGTGAGACTGAGCTGAATCTGAATGTCGGTCCTGGCTTGATTGCCTTGAAGGCTTTGCATGGTGGAATAGG
The DNA here is from genome assembly GCA_938091935.1 of uncultured Pseudomonadales bacterium. Lineage (GTDB taxonomy): Bacteria > Pseudomonadota > Gammaproteobacteria > Pseudomonadales > Pseudohongiellaceae > UBA9145. The sequence continues at coordinate 108 of CALKNV010000015.1, read as the reverse complement.
GGATCAACACGATATCATCCTGACTGAAACCCATTATCTCGCCTTTAGTCTCCAGCAGTCCCACAACCTTGAACCATTCACCGCCGATCTCGATGTATTCATTGATCG
>CALKNV010000014.1 GCA_938091935.1 uncultured Pseudomonadales bacterium | reverse complement strand
CCAGGGCGATCTGGAGAAAGTGTTCGGGCTGAACCTGCAGCGGCTGTACCGGGAAGTCATTGGTTAGCGAGCAACTGGCCGATTACGATTTTAGCAGGCAGAATGGACCTTTGGTTACGATTCTCCTCCAACCCTCCGAATACATGGCCAGACCTACCAAGCTTATTTATTGCACCAACCCAGACTGCGGTATTCCGGTCGATCCAGTCGTGCTGGATTGTCCCAAGTGCAATAACTCGCTGCATGAGGCGTTCAGCGAACTGTATTTTGAAATTGACGTGGCCCATAATGGCCAAACCTGGGAACAAGCGAGGCATGAGATTGAAGAAGGTCTAAATGACGCCCTGCTGTATCGTTACAAGGGTCTTAAAGTCATTCATGGCTACGGCAGCTCCAATCGCAAACGCAATATCATCGCCCGCGAGACCCGGCACTTGATGCGCAAAATCGCCGACAACAAAGGATACGAACTCAAGCCAGACCGCCACAATCTGGGGGCCCACCTGCTGGATTTCGAAGACCCCTAGCTTATTCCACGCACTCATTTAGGCTATCATCGATTGAGCGCACCACTTGGGGTCATTGCGAAGCAGCTTTACTTGTTTCAAATTGGCTGTGTTGCCTGCCTAAGCGGTGTTAGCCTATATATCCTTAACCTTCTGCTCGACTGGCGTGGCTTTTGCTTAAATTTACTGTTTTGCCAATAGCAACCTGATGCTGTGCCTTCGACACACGGCTAGCCTGGGAGAGAAGCTGTGACAAAGGCTTTGACTGAAAAAGCGCTTACGCGCCGAGAGTTCCTGCGAAGCGCAACCGAAAGTGCGCGAGATTCACTATTGATCCTGTCAACGCCAACCCTGCTACTGGCCGGCCAGCAGGCCCACGCCGCGATGGAGGCGGGCGAGGCGCTCACCACTCTCGCTGCAGGAGAAGCCGCTGAGTTCGCGGCAATCGCAGCCAGAATTATTCCCACCGATGAAACACCTGGCGCCAACGAAGCAGGCGTTATCTATTTTATGGACAGAATTCTGGGCGGCAGTCGCGCGGAGTTTCTACCCGCGTTGCGACAGGGTCTCGCAGAATTGCAGCAGTCTGCTAATAGTAGCTATGGCAGCCCAAGCTTCAGTTCGCTGACAGCGGATCAGCAGGATTCGTTGCTTCGAACCGTCGACCGCACTGATTTTTTTAATACCCTGCACTACCTCACTATAGCCGGCATGTTTTCCTCACCTGCCCTTGGCGGCAATCGTGATCGAATTGGCTGGAAATTGCTGGGTTTCGAAGCAAGACATGCGTGGATGCCGCCGTTCGGATACTACGACGCCCAACAGATGGAAACTGGAGAATAGACTTGGCTCAAGCACCTTTCCCGACTCGAGAAGAAGTAGACTTCGTTGTTGTGGGATCCGGTTCAGCCGGCGGCATTGTCGCCAAAGAGCTTTCTGTTGCAGGATTTTCCACGGTTGTGCTGGAGCAGGGGCCCTATCTGAGGCCTGGAGACTTTTCTCATGATGAGTGGGACATTACCGAAGATGAGGGCCTGGCATGGGGCCCCCGCAAGGGCCACCCACAAACTTTTCGCCGCCATGAAAATGAAAAGGCCGAGGTCGCCGACCGCGCCGTGCTCGGCTATGCCCATAACGTGGGTGGCAGCAGCGCGCATTTTTCTGGCAACTTCTGGCGCCTGCGACCGATCGATTTTATGGAACGAACAGTTAAAGGAGAGATTCCAGGCACGACCTTTACTGACTGGCCTATTACTTACGAAGAGCTTGAGCCCTACTACTCAAAAGTAGAGTGGGACATTGGCATGTCAGGCCTCGCCGGCCCCTGGGATCCACCCCGCTCCCGCGATTACCCGCTGCCTCCTCTCCCCGTTAAGGCTTCAGGCGTACTGCTGGAGCAGGCGGCCAAGAAACTCGGCTTGACCGCCTATCCCCAACCCCACGCAATTCTATCCCAGCCCTATAACGGCCGCCCCGGTTGTATCAACTGCGGTTTCTGTAACGGTTTCGGTTGCGAGGTCGCCGCCAAATCATCTACTGCTGAAGCCATGATTCCCCAGGCGCTGGAATCCGGCAACTGTGACTTGCGCACGGGTTGCACAGTCTCGCGTATTGAGACGAACAGTGCGGGCCGCGTCACGGAGGTTGTCTACTGGGAAAAAGACGGCACCGAGCAATCACAGCGTGCCAAGGCTGTGGTTCTGTGTGCCAATGGCGCGGAGACCCCTCGACTGTTACTGCTGTCGGAATCGAGCCAGTTTCCCGATGGTCTGGCCAACAGCAGCGGCATGGTAGGCAAGAACCTGATGTTTAATGGCAGTTCCTCCACGGCCGGTCTGTTTGAACACCCTGTCAACGCCCATAAGAGCGTACCGACTACTCGGGTGATTCACGATTTCTACGAACTTGATCCTAGTCTGGGCTTTTACGGTGGCGGCGGCATTGATGCACGCCATTTGAACCGAGGCCTGCCCATGTCCTTCGCCATGCGCGGCGCACGCTTTAGCGGCGCGCGCTGGGGCAGCCAGTTCAAGCAGGAAATCGCCAGGGATTTTACCCACGCCTGCTCTTTCAACGGGCACACCACCACGGTGCCATTGGCGAGCAACAATGTCTCATTGGATCCAGAGGTTAAAGACAAATGGGGACGTGCTGCCCTGCGCACCACCTTCATGAATCATCCCGATGATTTTGCCACCATGAAGTTTTTCGCTGAACGCGGAGAAGAGCTGATGGAGGCGGCCGGTGCTACCGAAATCAACAGCAGCTACAACTCCACGGGACAGATGGGCGGCGTACACCTGTTAGGCACCTGTCGCATGGGTAACGACCCCTCCAATTCTGTTATTGATCGCTATAATCGAGCCCACGATGTAGCCAACCTGTTCATGGTTGACGGTAGCACCATGGTGACTTCAGGACGAGGACAGCCCACCATGACGATTATGGCACTGGCCTTTCGCGCGGCAGATAATTTAATCCAGGCAGCTCGTCGCGGTGATATTTAGTCGAATGCCGATGTATTCCGTACGCGGCTTTGCGTAAAACAGCTGACTGGAAATAAAAAAGGGCAGGTAGAATTACCTGCCCTTTTTGCTTGTGAAGCTCAGGCGCAACTTCGACCTGATTCACCAGACTACTGGATCACGGTCTTGCCGCGATCGCTTCGATTTCAACAAACATTAGTGGCTGCCCCAGTCTGGCGATCTGAAATGCGGAACGCGCCGGCAGATTCGGCTGCTCAGCAGTACCGAAGAATTGGGTATAACCTTCCATAAAACCAGCAAAGTCCATGACGTTATCGTTGGCGGGATCACCCACAAGAAACACAGTCAACTTGATAATATCGCCAATCTCCAGTCCCTTTTCTTCAAGGTTTTCCTTGATACGATTGAAGACGCTGATCGTTTGGGTTTTGGTATCACCATAGTAAGCCGGATTGCCCACACCAGCAGTGGAATCAGCCGCCAGTGGTGTGGCACCGCTCAAAAAAACCAACCCGGTATCGGCAGTCACTTCCACCGCCTGGGAAATTGGAAACGTCGAACCGTTTGGCAGTGGATAGCGCGTCACGTCAGCGTAGCTGATGCTGGCACTGAATGCTGCAAAAACAAATAGCGCCAGTGCTTTAGTGACGACACTGGAAAGTCGATTTCCTGGTGCAGACCCCAGTGCAAATTTTGTGCAAGAAGTAGCGCCAGAGAAAGCGCGAGATGATGCGGACATACTGATCTCCGTCTTGATTGAGTGAAACTAGTCCAGAGTGAAAGTCGAGGCTTCTGGCCTTAATGCCAACGCGCAGCCGCCTTCCAGTGTACCGCTATCCGACATGGGCTTGCAGTGCTGAATCGTGCATACTGCACTCAATTGAGTAAAAGAAGTTTGAAAATCCAGGAATCGGGAAAATGAAAAGGCGAGCCCCTTCCCTGTTGCTTTTAGCTTGTCTGCTGACACTCTCAACAGGGCTTATTACACCCGTTGCTGGCCAATCCCTCGACCCTGTGCCCACACCTTTCTCTACCGATGTGCAGACTGAATGGCTGCATGAAGTTTTGCCGTTGGCAGAGACCTTCGGCGAAAAGCAAGGCAACCCGGCCGCCTGGCCCGGCTACCGCACGAAACCCCAGAGTCGACAGCGTGAGTTGATTGGCTATGCCTTCCTCAGCGCTGACGTCCCTCCTGAAGAACCAGGATATAGCGCAGCTATTGATATGCTGGTAGGCGTTGATACTGACTTCAACATGACCGGCGTAAAGATTCTCGACTATGAAGAAACCTATCTGCGCATTAAAGGTGATTTCCTCGCGCAACCAGATTTGCTGAATCAGTTTCGCGAAAAGGCGATCAGCAACGAATTCCAGATCGACCAGGATATTGATGGAATCGCTGGCTCAACCGTTAGCGTATTTGCCATAGCCCGGGGTGCACGTAATGCAGCTCGCCAGATTGCGGAGGTCTATCTGAATTACGACCCCGGCGATCCAGTGCGGGAAGCAAGGAGCACGCGCATCAGAGAGCTAATGAGCGTCAGCAGTTGGGAAGACATGTTGGCCAGCGCCACGGTGCAACAGATGCAAGTTCCGCTAGATGATGGGACGGAGCTGCTGCTGTCCTTTACTTACATGGGAACAGAGGGGCTCGGAGACTTCTGGGCAGGCAAGGACAAGTACGCTCTGGCGGAACGGGCCGCCAGTGTTTATCTTGGCGGCGATGAGATCATGCTGATAGCTATCGGCGGCAGCGCCGCCGAAAAGTTTCAGTATTATCAGTTACAGGTGATGCAAGAGAATAGTGCCGCGCTCAGCTGGTTCCGAAGATTCACCGCAGACAGCTATGTCTCTCTGGGCGCGGCAGAAACCGGCTTACTCGCGGGTCAAGCCACGTTACTTGGTGCCATTGTGCTGCCCGAGACTGTCGATATAAGCCAGGGTTTTACTGTCGCATACCGCCACCTCAACACCGCAGAGCGATTCACGATTGATATCCAGCTAAACGGTCTGGCGCTGCAGTTAGCGCAGGGCGAGGATGTGCTGAGCGCTGCGGAAATAGATAGCATCCTGCGCGCTGAAAATAACTGGCTCAATCAACTTATCCAGGACCCACCCTGGGGAGTAACACCCTGGCTTGACGTTACCACCCTGATTTTGATTTTGGCTTCCGCCATGACAGCGTTCCTGCGCAAGAGTGAACAGTTGCGCTGGATAACCCTCGCCATGACGGTGGTTTACCTAGGATTCTTTGACGGGGGTTTTATTTCAGTTTCTCATATCGTCAACACCATCAAGCTGGGACCGGGGTTTTTAGTGAGTGGCCTGCCACTGCTGCTGTTTGCGACCTTTACTATAGTGACAACCCTGCTGTGGGGGCGGATATTCTGCTCCTCGCTGTGCCCTTTTGGCGCGGTTCAAGACTTTATCACTCGCTTTGCACCGAAACGCTGGAGGCGTCAGGTGTCACAATCTGTACATGATAAGGTTATTTATCTCAAATACCTTATTCTCAGTCTCATCGTCGGCGCTGCCGTTCTTGCCGCGCAAGTTTCTATCTTTCAATACTTTGAGCCCTTCGGCACGCTGTTCTTCCTGAACGGCAGCTTGATCCTGTGGGTAATCCTTATTGCCATACTGACAGCCTGTTTCGTGGTGCCGCGCTTCTATTGTCGCTACGGCTGCCCGCTGGGCGCGGCACTGGGAGTAGTCTCCCTAGTTAGCCCACTACGAATTAAGCGCGTGCCACAGTGTGAAGTCTGTGTTGTATGCGAGCATGCCTGCCCAACCGGCGCCATTCGCCGCGAAAAGGTAGACTTCAAGGAATGTGTGCGCTGCGATATTTGTGAAATCAAGTTGATCGAGCAGGCAGGTTCCTGTCGACACTCGATGGAGCGCATAATCGCCTCTACAAGTAGCGCTTCTACGAATATTGCTCCAACGGATACCGCCCCAACAAAGGATGCGTCAACCGGAGTTAGTTAAATCCCAGTCCATTGATCCTGGACTGGCTCTGAGTAGCCAATTAAGTGAAGATTTTCTGCCTACTCAGACAACAGGGGAAAATACTCTCTGCGAAACTTGACTGGATTGGCGAGACGATTATCGCGCCCTGCCTGCACTTCGGCTGCGTTGAAGGGCTCGAAGCCTTCTAACTCTGGGTAAAACTCACTGATCATCCAGTTCATCAGCTTGGCCATCTCCAGCGTGGTGATGGGTGAATCTGTTACGCCAGGTACCCGCAGCATATAGCCGCGACCCTCAGCGCTATTGAGCAGTTTATCCAGGTTCTGGCGCAGGTCAGGTACTTCCGGAGGATCGCCAGAGCCATCTTCGATGTGACAACCCGAGCAGTGCAGCAGGTAGGAGAAAGCAGGTGGGTTTTGCTGCTGGGCGTTGGACTCATTGCTCATCAACCCAAAGCTCAACATAATGAGTAATACTGGCACCTCCGAAAGTTTGCAGCGCGGAATAGTCAACTCAATATCCAGCCAGCAGTTCAAGGCGTTCCTTGATGGGATCTCGCATTGGGCGCTCACGACCCGAGAGCACTTCGGCTGCCGTGAATGGAGTGAAATCTGCATCTCCCTGATAGAAGGATTCGACGATCCAGTTCAGCAGTTCTGCCACCTGCTCAGCACTCCCTGGCGCGCCAATAACCCCTGGCACGCGCAACATGAAGTCACGACCCTCAGGGCTGCCGATTAGATAACTGAGGTCATCGCGCAAGCTGGGCACGTCAGGAGGCAGGCCGGTGCCATCGTATTGATGACAACCGACACAAAACTGCAGAAAAAAGAATTTGGGACTGCTCTGCCCCACTACCGCAGGCGCCAGCAGACTCAATGCGGCACTGACAACAACGGCGCCAAGCAAAGAGCGGCGCATACTACTGTCCCGCGACGTTGCTTTCTTCTACCCCCATGATGCGGGCTAGAGTGCAGTGATAGGCATGGCTGGTAGAGCCAAAGCACCACAGGATGCTGTTGGATTTGCCCGGGTAGTAGACCGGCCGGTCACCTTCAGAGCGATGACAGCCACAGCGACCACAACTGGATTTACCGCAGCAGTCATTATAGGAGATCAAGTAGTCGCGACCGTCACCTGGATTGTGACAGGTGCCAACCCAGGCTACCGTTGCAGTCTGTGAACCAGGAGGGCACTGCGTGACGGTTCCGCCACAGCAGCTGCAGGCCTGGCCACTGAACGCACAATAACGCCAGTAGTCACAAGAATCAGGATTACCCATGTCAGGAATGCTGTCGGAGCTTTGGGCATTGGCTTCCCGCGCCACTGGCAGCATTGGCAGTGTGCCCATGCCGGCGAGGAACATGCCGAGTTTACCAAGAAAGGAACGACGCGAGGTACGCGAAGAAAGAAATCGGACAGCGCCCGTGGTGGCGGCATCCAGATCCTTCAGTAACTGATCTAAAAGCTGCTCTCGGTTGTTCATGCTTGTTCTCCAATTAGTTCTTCTTTCACCAGATAGTCCTGTATGGACTCGTAACCGGTGCGCATTGATTCCACCAGGCTCTCAAGGTGTTCACGGCTATTTACCAGACCCTTGGAGCGCAGTATTCCTTTTTCATCGATCAAGACTGCGTATGGCAACTTACTCACTTCAAACTTCATACCGAGCTCAAGTGAGACTACGTAGGGATATTCTTCGATACCCATCTTACTCACATAGTCAGAATGCTTTTGCACTTCACCGCCATCACTGCCAAAAACCAGTGATAACTTTTCGCTTTTAGCCATTGACTTGGCAGTGGGCACAAGCTCTTTACATACCGGGCAAGTAGGCGAGATAAATAACAAGAGTTGCGGCAAGTTTCTGGATCCACCGAACTCAATTGGACTGCCGCTTAGATCGGGCACTGACAATAATGGTGCTGGTTCTCCTACTTTAGGGCCCGCGGTAGTCATCAAAGCGCCAGCCGGAGCAAGGCGGGTATGCAGGACACCAATTTGACGTGCCAGGGCAAACACGGCGAGCACCAGAACCAAAACAACTGCAGACAGCAGCATGACAATTTCAACGAGATAACTATCCATGACTGGCACCCCTATCGTCAGAGAAGGACTGATTGCGCACCAGTTGCTCGACCAACAGGTAAACCATTGCGAGTACGGCGATCATCAAAACAAGAAACAAGCTGTCTACCCAGACCATTGCGCGATCGCTTGCCGGTGCAAGCAGCAAGCAACTTCCGGCGACCAGGACAGCGTTCCGAATTAGCAACCAGAATGACAGTAGCTGTGGTTGCCCACCGCAGCCGCAATCAATATCAGCCCGTCCACGCAGCATATTTATTGCCATGGCCAGGGCATAGACTGTGAGCAACATAGCAGCAACGACGGCTGCTGCAGATCTGGTTGCTGGTACTAGAATCAGAAACACCACTGCCATTTCAATATAGGGAATCATTTTTGCCGCAGCCGGCAGAATGAACTCAGGTAGTAATTCATAAGCAGCCAGTTGTGCCTTGAATTGGGCAGATGCGCTCATCTTGTGCCGAGCCGCCATAAAGAATAGCAGGGCCAAAGACGCTGAGATGATAAGGACGATCAATGGGTCAATCATTTGCTGTATACCCCGCCCTAATCTGTGTACAGATTCTGGATTGTGCCGGAGAGGTTATCGATCGTTCTGATCAGCCTTCCGGTGACGGGTTCACGCACTTCAATCTCACTGCCAACGGACAGCAGCATCAGAGGATCTTCATCCTGGGTAATCTGCACACTGCTAACCATGCGCCCATCCTCCATGGCAAGACGATAGCCGCGGTGCTGTGAGACCGTGCTGAACACCCAGACCTCAGTGCCGGAATCCTCAAACGTCTCCTGGCCGCCGCCCTGGTGCATGATTACCGCAAGAACCTCTGCATCGCTGCTATAGGCATAAGCCTGACGGCCACCAAGGCGCCAATCATCGTCATTAGAAAGCGGCATACCATTACGATCGGTGGCGTCGGTATCTGGCGGATTGATTGACCAACCGCCACTGATAGCAACTGCATCGCCATCTACCTGCGCCTCGTAGACCATGCCGTCCATTGTCATAAAAACCCAGCCGTCATTGGAAGGTACAGCGTAGTCCAGCACCGGATCCTCAAAAACGTCAAAAAAGACATCGCTACTCGAGCGCGCGGCCTCTTCGCCATTGTTATCTATTTCAACGTACTGAATCGTGCCATCGGCGCAGGATGAGATAAAGCCCTCTCCGGCCGGGTAGATTCCTGCGCAGTTGGGTGTAGAAATTTCTGTGACAAATTCATTGCTGTCGAGATCGACGATAGAAACAGAGATTGCCGGCGTGATATTCCAAACACCGATGAACTTGTCGTTGATCAAGCCAATCATGCCTGGGTTACCGATCCCGGCTGCCTTGGGTGGAATTTCTACTTCACTAACAGGTAGGGTCGTGTTGGTATCAAAGCCAATTAACACATCGGTGCGGTCGCCATAGGTGCCGCGGGTGTAGAACGATCCATAAGCATAAATGCGTTCACGATCCATTGCTGGCCTTACTGCTGGCGTAAAATTGGAAATGTCCAGCGTGCCACCCACTCTGCCGGAATCGGCATCCAACAGGTAGGCTACACCCCTGCCTCGCACTGAGACCCAGTGCGGACCAGTCTCAGGCATATCCAGAGCATCTCCCAGCACCGTGTCCCATGGCTGAGCGCTAACCGAGGCGGCGGAAGCCGTCACGAGAACCGTTATTAAAAGACGCGAAAACATTAATTACCCCCAGGAGTTGGTCCAATCGGCGTCAGCGCAACCTCTTACTGATTTATCCTATCTCAAGGACAGGCGGTATTACGCAGACTTCGTTGTTCTTTTTATCGGCTGAAGCTAGCTTTCTGGCTATGCCGCTTTTTTCATGAGCCAAAAAAGCAGAAGTGTTCCTGGCTTGTGTCCCGCACAATTGCAGCAGGGAGAGCTGGGCCAAAAGCGAATCAGCCAGCCCCAGTTATACTGCAATTCACAGGCCAGTCCAAGTAGAGTTTGACGCGACGTAATTTACTGAAAATAATGAAGTTTTTATAGCTAATAATCGCGGCATGACTATCCATTCAAGTAGCTGATACGCAACCAGAGGAAAAATGCACCGGAGTTGCGTGAGATTGTGGGGTTATTGGCAAGAGAGAGCAGCCCAGAATGCTTGCCGGGCACGCGCTGTAGTCCGAAGCGAACCGGTTAATTCGCAGAGCATTTACCGACAAATGCCAAGGCACCCAGCCCATAGTCCAGGTAGACAACGACAAAGTTTGAATCGTTAGGGTGAATGGACAGGGTAGCCTCGCCAAACGCAATATTGTCGGTGCGACATACCACATAGCCCTTGTTTTTCTGACAGGCGCCACGGTAGTCCGGAAAGTCGGAGCGACGCCAGCCTCGTTCCGTATCGACGATCCAATCCCGCCGTGACGGGACATCACCCTCTTCACCAGAGGAAGATACATTGTAAGGGTCAATTGAGACAGTTGCAGATTCTTTGCAGAAATAGACCTCTGCGCTCACGGTTGAAGAGAAAGTAAGCAGGATTACTAGTGCTTTTAAGCCATTTGGCCAGTGTCTGATCATATTCAAGCCCCACGGGACCGCGCATGCTAAGGATAGTTGATACAGCTAATACGAACGTGACAGGGTTTAGATTAGTTGACACTGCAAGGCTAGCGGGAGGTTTCGGCAGCAGGCTTAAAGTTGCTGCAACAGCAAGACCATAGACATGCCACCAAAGAGGACAAACAGGCCCGCTGCGCCTCGAATGAAATTGAGTGCTGTGGAGTCAGTTGCAAACCAGCGGGGTCGGCTAACTCAATCAGGCGAATTGCAGCTAATTTATTGGCTAGTTTATTCAGCTGCTGTAGGCATTAACAGTTCAGTGCCTACTGGCCGCTGCACATCGAAAGCCTTTAAAGTCATGGCCACGAAATTGTAGTAGCCAATCAGCCCCACGATATCCACTACTCCCTCATTGCCAAACAGCTCGATTGCTTTGGTGAAGGTGGAGGGATGAACTTTGTCCTCGCTGACGAGCTCCCGGGTAAACTGCACCAAGGTCTGCTCAGTCTCTCCAAAACCATCGATAGCAGGCGGGGGATCAAGATCTTTACGATACTTAATAAGCTCAATGATCTCCTGCTCCAAGCCAGCCGCCTGAGCCAGTGGCTCATGTGCTGACCACTCATACTGATTACTAATCTCTCGCGCCGTGGAGAGAATGATCAACTCAGTCAATCGTTGATCTTTGGCGGTGCCGTAGCGCACGCGTTGTCGCACATCAAATACAGCTTGCGCCAGGGCCGGGCTGTGCATCCACATACCAACAGGTCCACGCAAACCAGTTTCATAGCCCGTCCCCGGGCTAACATATGTATCGAATGCGGCCTTACCCACTGCGTCAAGGTCAGCGCGCTGTACTTGAGGTAAACGCGCCAGGGAGTCCATGTAGATATCGTCGGGAATCTTATCCAGGGTTTGAGTACCCTGCAGCTGATACTCCACTGGTTGTGCCTTTACAGGACTCCACAAACCAGCGCAGAGGATAAGCAAGAGGGCACAGGATTCTAGATTGAGTTTTATAACAGCCATTATTTGCTCCTTGAAGATTCAGCACCTACGCCATGTTCAGTTTCATCAGGCGAATACTTGGCCTGATATGCATAAAACCAGTCTGGCATTCATTGGCTGAAAATACATGTCTGTACAGAAATCTTGGACTGGTTCAATTGACTATCATTTCCTTGCAAGCAAATACACTGAGGCACCGTTAATCATATCCTCAGGCGCACCCATATCACCGACGATATCGGGGTAATTGGCGCGATACTTGTTTTGATAGGCCGCTATGATTGGAAGCTGACCTTCTGTCAGCTTGCTCGCGAGCAGCGAGTAAGTTTCATCACCAATACGCAGCTGAACTGGTCCACCCTGATCCAGCATACTGATCCAGCCACTGCCATTGGCTCCGATCACATAGAGCTGATTGTCCCGCTGCACAACCCAGATAATCACGACTCGCGGCAATGTGCCTGCTACTCGAAGCCTAACCTCATCAATCTGACTGGTGTCTTGCCACAGCTGAGGTGACGCGCTTGCACTGCCGCCGATAAAAATGCCCGGCAATGGACCAATGGGTGCGACAAAAATCACAACAGCAACAATCAGCGCTAGAGCGGCTACAGTGTATTTAAGAACCTTCAAGACACTTCTCCTCTGGTAATTCTTCAGTAGCCGACCCCGCGTTAACCCATGGTTGGGCCGAGAAATGCTGTGGAAGGCTGTCCGAACGCTACTGCAATAGATTAACAGAAAGTAGCCGTGCCGCTGGTTTTTGTCTAGTGAGCAGTCTAGTTAGTTTACTCGCAGGTTGACCGCACAAACTTTCCAGTCACCCTGCTTCAAAGGCTTGGGTTGCCGCACAGTAGCCGGACTCTGGAGTAAATTGCAGATCTCCGGTAAGGTTTAGCCATACATTTTTTTACCTTTGACCCCGGGAATCCCTATGCTAAAGCAGCTTGCCCCAGCCCTGATATTCATACTAGCGCTATCGAATGCTGTGCCGAATTTTGCTCAATCATCATTTGATGTGGTTGAGGCCAGCATTAGTGAAATCCAGTCTGCTCTGGAAAGGGGCCAGGTCACCTCTGTTGAAATTGTAGATGCTTATCTCCAGCGCATCGAAGCCTATGATAAACAAGGCCCAGCTCTCAACAGCATTATGCGCATCAACCCTCAGGCCAGGCAGCAAGCTGCCGCTCTTGACGCGGAGCGCGCGGCCGGGCGTGTACGCGGGCCGCTGCACGGCGTACCTATATTGGTAAAGGACAACTACAACACCAGTAGTATACCTACCACTAACGGCACCGTGGCACTGGCGGGATTCGTGCCAAATGCCAACGCGACCCAGGTAGATCTGCTGCTGGACGCAGGCGCCATCGTACTTGCCAAGACCACGCTGCACGAGTACGCGCGGGGTATCACGACGATCTCTTCACTCAGTGGCCAGACCCATAATCCCTACGATATCCGACGCGTACCCGGGGGTTCCAGCGGCGGCACCGGTGCCGCTGTTGCCGCCAGCTTCGGCGCAATCGGTCTCGGCTCTGATACCTGCGGCTCGATTCGTATACCTTCTGCCTTCAATAATCTGTTTGGCTTACGACCCACCAAAGGCTTGTCCAGCATTCATGGCGTCATTCCCCTGTCTCACACGCAAGACGTAGCCGGGCCGCTTGCGCGCAGCCTGGACGATCTGGCAATTCTGCTGGACGTTGTTGTCGGCTATGACGCGAATGACGCTGCAACTGAAGTGATGCAGTCCAATCCCCACCCGCGGTTTCGTCAAAACCTGACTTCAGTTGCGGTTTCAGGTTTGCGGCTCGGCAAATTGACCAGCGCCTTTGAAGACAGCAATTCTGCGGTTACCGGTCCGATAGACACAGCACTTGAGTGGTATGAAGATAATGGCGCACGCTTAATCGAGATTGAGATTCCGGAATTGGCGGAGCTGCTTTCTGCCAGCGCACTAATTGGACACGAATTCCGGCCCGATCTTGAGCGGTATCTGGCGCAGTTCGGTAGCACAGACATTACCGATCTGGCGGATATTGTAGACAACGGGCTCTATCACAGCAGCCTCGATCAGGGCATGACCCGTAGCCTGGAAACCGAGCTGGATGAAGAGGCTTATGCCGCAGCGGTGGCAGCACGTAGCGAAGTATTGGCTGCCATCGAACAAGTGTTTCTCGATCATCAACTGGATGCCATAGTTTATCCCACGGTCACAGAAAGAATTGCTTTCGCCGGTGATCCTCAGTCGGGAAGCCAGTGCCAGCTCTCTGCTCATTCCGGCGTCCCCGCACTCTCCATGCCGGTTGGATTCACGGGTCGTGGTCTGCCGGTAGGCTTGGAGTTGATGGGGCTGCCTTTCCAGGATGCTCGCTTGTTAGGCATGGCCTATCCCTATGCCGAGGCAAACTCACCACGACAGGCACCCAGTTCCACTCCGCCGCTACAGTCTGGCCTCGCCCCTGCTCCAGAAGTTTTCGACCTGTCTTTTTCGGCACAGGGAGCCAGCGTGGAGGCAGAGTTCGAATACGATCTGCTGCGCAATGAGCTGCGCTACAGTGTTGGTCTGGGTGATGGAAATAGCGCGGAAGTCTATGCCGTCACCCTCATGATCGATAGCGAAGAAGGCGCCGGTCTTAACGAGCCGCTGGTTTACAACCTGATGGGTCCAGACATGAGCGACGTCAGCGGCAGCGTATTTATGTCACCAGCTTTTCGATCGGCTTACGAGGCAGACCAGGTATACCTCAAAGTGTTTGCCAGCGGCATGGATGTGGAAGGTGTTGCACAAAGACTGAAATAGCCGGACAAACTGCATACCGCACTGCGGGCTTGAGTCAGTCTTCAATTACTCTTCAATTACTCTTACACCCCTAACGCCATTTTCCAGGATCGCCTGGGCGCGCTCGGCAAGATCAGTAAGATGCGCACGACTCATGGTGCCGCTGGCGCGGGTCGCTGCCTGTACCGCGTCGAACTGCAGCGCCGCAAGCTGTGCACGCAGCAGCGGTCTAATATCTGACTGACTGACATCGACAGGCGTGGCAAAGCGGGATGAAGATGACTCCGGCTCCTCCGTCATAATCTCTTCCAGCCGTTCCAAATAGGCGCGCTGCAGATTGCGTCTGTAAGTATCGCTCTCCGCACCATCTTCCAACTCCGCGAATACGCCGTCACGTAAATCATCCAGGTAAGCAACCAGGGTGTAGGTGTCATCATCCAAAGCTTCAGACTCGATGATGCGCTGCATGCGCTGGGGATCCAGCAGTCTATTCAGAATGGAAACCTGGCGTCGGCGAATCCGTTCAATCGCACCGGCGTGTTCGATGCGTCGCAGGATCTCTTTGTCTGCGAGCCACGTTGGCGACTGCAGCGCTTCCCGAACGATAAATTGGAGTGCATGTTCCTGCCGCTCACGGTTTACAGCCGTATAAATCGGCTCGCCCTGCTCTGCTGTTTTAGTATTCTGATAACGCCCGCCAAGCAAGGTGACTACGTGGCTAACATAGCGATTCCACTGCCCCAGCAATTCTCCATACAGTTCTTCAAGGTCATCGAAATTCTCGCCGGGTGTCTGCGTCCATTCCACCAGCCGTGGCGCCACATATTTGAGATTGGCGACACCGTAAGTCGATGAAGCAACCGGGTCGTTGCCCATGTCCTCAGTCTGGGCATCGGGATTCCACCCCGTACTCGAGCCAAAGCGGTACATCGGGTCATCCGCGCGCTCAGCAATCCAGCCATCCAACACGGGCTTCTCGTCGTCCGTACTATCAGCGTCAGGTATCACACGATAACCCCAGTTGATGGAGTAATGATCATAGGGACCTATCTTGCGGATATAGTCTGTAGGCTCCAGGCCATCTCCTGGCTGGGCGATATAGTTTTGCCGGGCGTAGTCCATCACCGAAGGAGAAACACCCATTTCACGGGCAAACTCCGGATCACGCAAGGACTCGGTGGGGTAAGCAGAAGACGCAATCATATTGTGGGGCAAACCCAGGGCATGACCGACTTCATGGGCAATCACCTGGCGAATTGTCTCCCCCATGAGTTCATCTGGCATATCCAGAGATCTGGCGGCGGGATTGGAGGCGCCAGTTTCCAGCATCAGGCGATTGCGATAGGAACGCAGGTGGTTATGAAACCAGACGATGTCGCTCTCGATGATCTCCCCGGTCCGTGGATCCGATACGGATGGGCCCTGTGCGTTGCGCACCAGGCTGGCAGCCCAACGCACTACTGAATAGCGCACGTCTTCGGATGCCCATTCCGGGTCGTCTTCGGGACTGGGAGGTTCCCGCGCAATGATCGCATTACTAAAGCCAGCAGTTTCAAATGCCGCCTGCCAGTCTTCAATACCTTGCCTGACAAACGGACGCCAGCGTGCTGGCGTGGCTGGATCCACGTAATAAACGATAGGTTTTACCGGATCAACAAGTTCACCCCGCGCGTAAGCCAGCGGGTCTGAAGGCTGCAAACGCCAGCGCCGGATAAAAGTCTGCTCGGCGGCCTTTAACTCATCAAGGCCAAAATTTACCTGGGTAATAGAGAAATAGCCCACTCGGTCATCAGCGCGGCGAGGCATCATTGGATCTTCCGGTAACTTCACCATGGACTGATGCATCTCCATAGAGATGGTACCGGTGTTGGAGTTAGCTGGTGGTTCGGTGGCCACATAGGTAAGCGTGTGTCGAACGTCCACGTTGAGCGGATAACTGCGTGCGTAGTTGATGAAACTCCTGTCTGTATCCAGACTCCTGACCTTGTATTCGTCCCGATCCTCCGCTGACAGTCCCGAGAGGGCGGGCGTGTCACCAGCATAAAATTCGGTCACGTCTACGACGATGGAATCTGCGTCCTCATTCACTGCAGCGATATCGAAGGCTGCAAGAATCGGCGCAAAATTATTGCTGGCTACCGATTCGAAAATGGGCAGTGACTCGTCTGCCACTTCGCGGTACGAGATCTTCCGCAGCAGGACCCTGTCGTCCCGCTGCTCCCAGCGCAGCACCTGTTCAGCGACTTTGGTTCCAGCCACGATGTAGCCATCAAGGCCCGCCGGCACGCGGCCAATGCGCGTTACCAGCAGCATATCCTCCCCAAGTTCCGCCACCGGAATTTCGAAATACACCTTGTCATCGAGTCGGTGGACAGTGAACAACCCTTCATCGGACTCGGCATCTGCTGTTATGACTTCCGCATAGTCCTTGGGCCCTTCCTGTGATTCACCGTCTTCCTCGGAGTCATTATCCTGTGCCCAGGCCAAACCGGAAACAAACAGGCCGAGGACGATTAAATGAATAGAACACAGGTGGCGAAGCATGCTCATGGGAGCTCCTTATCGGTTACTAGGCACATCGGGGATTGATAAACAGGAAGCACGAAAAGTATCGCCGGCGTGAGACATTGTCCAGCATCGGAGCAGCAAATGGGTGCCTCAAGTTTGTGTGTGCCGCTTATGGCAATATTGTATGGCAACTCTTTATGGTAGAACCGTCTGCCCGGCATCAAAGTGCTCAAGGATGTTTGGGCACGCAGCGTCACCAATAGCGGATCCGGTGGTCTTCAGATCCAGAAAAGTCGTTGTGGCAAAAGTCGCAAAAGCCGGCACGGCATGTTCGAGAGATGTATTGAGAATGGCATGCTCGACAGACATTTGATAAGCACTGCCTGGCTGCATTATGTCTGCATCGATCACGAATGACTCATCGGCATAGGTAAGATACGGCGTATTTTCAAATGGTCGTCCACTGTGGGCAATGCGCTCCCCTACACAGTTGGCCATAATGACAAACAGCAGGTCACCCATGATGCCAAGCGGGTCGCGCCGACCCTCGGAGAATTCACTCCAGGTCACCACCAGGTCCAGTGCCGGGTTGATCCGATTTGGCGCGACTGACTGTCCCGCCTGGGAAAGTGATATCTGTGGCGCGGCTGGCAAACCGGAACCGCTGATTCTGTGATTCCTCATCACGACAGTTTGGTTGACCGAACCGATACTTGGGGCAGTGAAATGGAAAATGTAATCACCATCCGGGTAGTTGGCCTCTAATTCCAGCTCACTGCGGTAACGCCCCCCATGCATTTCCAGCGCATAGCCACTGTCTAAAAAATCAATTGGGCTGGTAGTCAACGGCGGACTGATGCTGGCCGGAGAAACAATTCCATCAGATTGGCGAAAAATTTCCGCGAAAAAGTGATAGTTCAATGTCTCCACCGCACCATCGAGTTGCTGACGATGATTTGACGTCTTGCCTGCAACGATGAAGGTGATGTCGCTTTGCTGAGGAAAAGCGAGCGCTGGGAGCGCTAGCGCGGCGACAAGCACAACTAATCTAAGCATGGAGACTCCTTTGAAACTGGTCTTAGCCAACTCGCCCAGTCGGGACAATTAGGACTACAGTGCCAGATATACTTAAATTCGAACATTGTCCTCATTTCGGTCGATGATTCGATGGAAACCGGAACCAGCACATCACCGCCAGCGCCCCAAAAATAGTATAGGCAACTGCAAACGCCCATAGCGGCACATCATAGTAAAGCAGTCGCTGCACCCAGAACTGGATAAAACTTTCCTGGTAGCTTGCTGAGTGGGCTTGCTGGCGCAACCACATCTCAAGAATGGTGAGCGGGCAGTAAATTCCCAGCCAGGCCTGAAACACCACAATCATGATGCCAGCGAGATGGGTAAGGCGAAACCACTTATTGCCTATCCAGGCCCAGCCTTTTAGCCCGCCCACGAGAATCAAGACCAGACCGAACAAGATGAACACGACGATGCCGGCATGAATCAGCAGTACGGCGTCCGCTGCAAATTGGTAGCTGCGCGTCATGGCTTGTCTATTTGCGCCCGCCGATAGTCATTTCCCCACACTAGCCGAGCAGCTTGATTTCCTCAAGGCCACCCACGGTACTGTCCTAAACATTAAATGTGGGAGTAATTACAGTGATTGTGGATGCATTAAGCCCACTAATCGCGCCCTAAAACGCGAGAGTAATCACCTCAGGCATACTGCGGGATTTATGACCCAAACGAGCGTCAAACGACCCATTGAAGCGCAAAAAAAACCTTATACTTTTATTATGTTACCAAACTACACATACGTGAGTCTTACTGCTTCTATATGCGTTGCACGCCCCGGTGCATGGTTCTATACTCGGCTAATCGTGATTTCTTGGAGGTTAACGGGCCTGGTCAAAGAGCCCGAGTGCATTCCCCGAGTCGCGCAATAATGATAGCTGAACAAAAATTCAAGGGAGTTAATAATGCGCAGAAATTTTCCGAGCAAGAAGCAGGGCCTGGCCCTAGCAATAATGCTTGCCAGTGCTGGGACCTCTTTCCAGACTCTGGCTCAGGATGACGGCGTCGAAGAGATCGTGGTCACGGGTTCATTCATCAGGGGAACTCCTGAAGATGCACCTTCTCCGGTAACCGTAATAGACCGGGATTCAATTCAGGAGCAGGGCGCTTCCCAGATTTGGGATCTCATACGAAATCTTGAAGTCAATCAAGGTTCTGATACCAGTGTCGCTGGCTCTAATGATTCCAGTCAGCTTCAGGGCACGGCGTCCGTAAACTTGAGAAACCTGGGTGGCAACTCAACTCTCACACTAATCAACGGCAAGCGTTTCACGCCGGCAGCTGTAGTCACTAGCTCCGGTCAAGAATTTGTCGACCTTAATACCATTCCTTTGGTTATGACTGAGCGAGTCGAGGTCTTGACGGACGGCGGCTCGGCTCTCTACGGCTCAGACGCGGTGGCGGGTGTTGTGAACGTCATCATGCGCACCGATTTTGAGGGACTGGAGCTGTTTGCTGACACCCAGGGTGTCCAGGAGTCGGGCGGCACTTACGAGCAGACCTTCAGCGGTATATGGGGGTCAAGCTTTAATGATGGCGACACCCGCTTCGTCATCTCAGCCGAGCAGTTTGAGCGTGACCCTGTGCCTTTGGAAGACGCCCAATATTATGATCCAACCCGTATCATCAATAATGGAGCAGTCGGCGCTTTTCGCGTCAGTAGCCCGCTTGGCGCCGGATTCAACCCTGCATACATCAGCCCCTCACTGTCCCAGCAGCAGACTGTAGAGAGGTTGGGACTTGGGGAGTCGGTTGCCGGCACGCGCGGACTGGTGTTCTCCGATCCCTTGTGCTCGACGCTGTCCGGTGACTTAGGATCGTTTTACACAGACAACCGCTTTAGCGGTGTCGGCCGCCTCAACGGCAACTGCTATGAAGACAACACAGATAACCAGTTCATCGCAATCGGCCAGGAGCGAACCAGTGCGGCGATGAGCTTTGAGCATACTTTCAGCGAAAGCGCTGAATTCTACTCATTTTTTACTTACTCTGACCTAGAGACCACCAGAGAGTGGGACGGAATCTCTTTCTCCAGAACCGCTCACTTGATCTTCAATCCGAATCAATTGGGTGCATTGTCGACTTTAGTTGGTAATCCCTACGTCGCTGCCCCAGCTGCCAATAACCCTAACCTGATCTCCAACGGAGGCTTCGGTGAGGGTTATTATGGCGGAGGTATGCAGGTCGGCTGGCCTCGCTCCACTGAAGATATCCTCACCACCAACACCACCTCCGGCGCACAGATGGGACTGCGCGGCGAACTCGAGGGCATGGGATTCAATGACACTTCGCTGAGTTACGACGTAAGCCTGGCGTGGAGTGATTCCAGTATCGAGCAAAATTACTCAACCATGGTTAGGGACCGCACTGAAAATGCGCTCAATGGTCTCGGGGGACCCAACTGTACTCCGAACGGAACGCCAAACTTTCCCGTCGACGCCACGCCTTTTGGCGCATTCGCTGGCTTGTGGGCGACGGTATTTCCTGGGTACGTACTGAACACAAGAGAGAGCGCCTCTTTGGCACTGACCTCAACCAACCATGGACAAGACGGTTGTATGTTCTTCAACCCATTCCTCACTGCCCTCACCAATCCTGACCTTGCCAACCCGAAAGAACTGACGGATTGGATGAGCCAGAGAATCAATCGTGCAGACAAGCGCAATCAACTTCTCGTTTTCGATGCGGTAGTTTCTGGTGAACTGATGGAATTGACTGGGGGCACGGCACAATTTGCTGCCGGTATTCAGCGAAGAGAGAGAGACGCTTCTGGTATTGCCCCTGAAATTAACCTGCCCGGTTTGACGGTGATCAAGGGATATGATGCGTTCGGTCAGCCAAACGCCTTTGAGGAAGAGATTACAAATAATCTGGAGTGCGCACAGTGTATTTTTAACTTCAACGATTCGCGGCAGGTAAACGCAGCCTTTCTAGAATTATCCTTGCCGTTTGCCGAGAATGTTGAAACACAGATCGCTCTCCGGTACGAGGACTACGGAGGCAACATAGGCGCTGACCTATCGCCGAAGGTGGCTCTCAGCTGGCGACCTACAGAAGACTTATTGCTTCGGGGCTCCTACTCGCAGTCATTTAGAGCACCAAACATCGGCGTCGTAAACCAGGCGTTTGAGGCGTTCGGTACCACGGTACAGGACCCACTTCGTAACCAGCGAGTTCGGGCCGGCTTACTGCCAGCCACCGATGCCAACGCTATCGCAAATAGCTCGTACACGACAGGAGCGCCTAACCCCAATCTTGGCAACGAGAATGCTGATACCTACAACCTGGGCTTTCAGTGGACACCAAGCGGAGCTCTTGATGGAGCAAGCATCGGTGCTGATGTTTGGAGATTCGAGGTCAGTAACCGAGTGCTGCCGCTAATCCCGAGGGCGGCGCTTAACCCTGAAATAGATAAATTTAATTCAGTGGTTGGCGATAAATCAAACTACATTCTTAACGACTCTCAACCCCTTGATTCCAGGGGGCCCGATGGAAACGTTATCGCATGTGACCCAGATGCCGTGGCCTCTCAGTACGGGGTAGACTCGGAAGAGCGTCTCAACTGCGTGGTCAACCCCGAAGCTTATGTAGTGGACGGCATTCAGCGATCGCTATATGACGTCAACGGTGGGCTTACCACGATTGTTCTGCCAGCAGTGAATGCAGGAAACATCGAAGTGCAGGGAATCGACCTGAGTCTTGCCTATAGTTGGAGCACTGACTTCGGTAACTTTAGGCTATCAGCTGACTATACTCACATCGACGAGTACTTGGTTAAAGATGTTCCCGGTCTAGAGCTTGGTCTACAGGAGACTGGGCGATTCGACGCAGCTGGCGTGGATGGCGAGCAAAATATTGTTCGAGAGGTTCCTGACAATCGGGCGAATCTGTCCTTGAGCTGGAACAAGGACAACCATCGTCTAACCGTCTTTAACCGACACACTGGATCGTTCGAGGTCTTGGGTCATGCCGATTTCATAGCCAACCCTAATACGCGCCAGGTCAACTTAGACTACGCGAAAGCAAAGGTGGACAGCTATAACACGTGGGACGTGCAATACAACTACACGCACGACTGGGATAGGGCCTCTTGGGGCTCTTCAGTGTTCACTTTGGGTATTATCGATGCGACCGATGCGGATATTCCGCTATACAGACGTGCGTCATACAACGCCTCTGTTTTTGACGCTCGCGGCCGTCGATGGTACGCAAGGTTGCTGTGGCAGTTCTAAGACAGCGACTTTAAGTCATAAGAGAACGGCGATGAGCAACCATCGCCGTTTTTTTTCGCCTGTGATTTAACTGCCAGGATTGTTCGATACCAAAGTTGGCTTGGGATAGACTATGCCTCTGATAAGACCAAGCTCAGGGGGGGAAACCCGGCCGAGATGAGTGAATTCATGACAGGACAAACCGCAAATAATTCCAGCAGGTCAACTCCGCCCCGGCAGAAATGGGGCCCCATCTATCTGCTGGTAGCAGCAAGCGCGGTTGTCATAATTGGCCTGCTCCACGCCTTTTCAACCTACTTTGCAAGCTAACAGATGCACCCACTTGATTGGCTCATCGTAGTCGCCTATCTCTCCTATGTAACCTGGCATGGCTTCAGTTTGAGCCGGGGTTCCACCGATACCCATAGTTTTTTCCTCGCGGGTCGCAACCTGCCCTGGTGGGCGGTAGGTCTATCGGTGATGGCCACACAAATGTCCGCGATTACCTTGATCGGGACAACCGGTCAGGCCTACAACGATGGCATGCGCTTTATCCAGTTTTATTTTGGCTTGCCGCTTGCCATGATCATCCTTTGCGTCACAGCGGTGCCTTTTTTCTATCGCGCCAAGGTTTTCACGGCCTATGAGTATCTGGAGCAGCGGTTCGATGCCCGCACGCGGACGCTAACCAGCTTCTTCTTCCTGCTATCGCGTGGATTAGGTGTAGGCGTAATTATCGCCGCGCCTGCAGTAATCCTTTCAATCGTTTTGGGGTGGGGTGAGGTACTCACCATTTTCGTCATCGGACTCTCTACCACTGTTTACACCATGATGGGCGGCGTACAGGCAGTTACCTGGACCGATGTGAAACAGATGGTCATCATCATCACGGGACTGGCAGTTGTCGTGTTCGTGATTTTAAATGCGCTGCCTGCGGAGGTGAGCTTGCAGGATGCGCTGTTCGTGGCCGGTGCCGCGGGCAAGCTAAATACTATCGATTTTAGTTTTGATCTCACGGAGCGCTATACATTCTGGTCCGGCATCCTGGCCGCCATGTTCCTGTTTCTGTCCTATTTCGGCTGTGACCAGAGCCAGGTGCAGCGCTATCTGACGGCCCG
>CALKNV010000013.1 GCA_938091935.1 uncultured Pseudomonadales bacterium | reverse complement strand
ACCTCGCCTACATAGAAGCCAATCACGAACAATTCGCTGTCGAAGGCACCGTCAATTTCAACGATAAGTTGAAATCCCTCCTTATCAAATCCTGAAGCCCTTTAGGTTATTCCTCTTAATGCGCACCAAGGCAGTTAAGTTTTGCATTTTTGTTGCGTCTGGGTATATTATTACCCCGGTTAAAATATATATACCGGGTAATATAAATGCAGCAATCCATGGAAGTTTATGCGTTTCAGGCGCAGCAGCAGCTTGTTAAAGCCTCTTTGCTTGAAGTGGCGCTGTTGCTCAATCGCGCGGCA
The DNA here is from genome assembly GCA_938091935.1 of uncultured Pseudomonadales bacterium. GTDB lineage: Bacteria > Pseudomonadota > Gammaproteobacteria > Pseudomonadales > Pseudohongiellaceae > UBA9145. The sequence goes on along the minus strand of CALKNV010000013.1, from coordinate 59,988 downwards.
GTTCAAGAGCTTGGGGCAGGAGATGGTGAAGGAGGTGGCGAAGGAAATAGCGAAGCGCATGGCCTGAAGCATAAGGGGGAGGTGCTGCTGTTTGATGCGGACTCAGGTCGGCAGATTGATCTGGATGTGTCTGGGTCGGCTGAGGATATCCGGCGGCGGTATAGCGAGCAGGTGAGTGACCCCGACGCAGAGATTAAAGGGCCAAAAAAACGCCGTGGGCGCCCCAAATTGGGCGTTGTCGGCAAGGAAGTGACGCTTCTGCCAAGGCACTGGGAGTGGCTGGAGCAGCAGCGGGGAGGCGCCTCGGCCACTTTGCGCCGGTTAATCGACCAGGCACGAAAAGAACTTTCAGACCAGGAGCGTGTGCAGCAGGCCCAGGACGCCGCGCAGCGCTTCATGACGGCCATGGCGGGGGATTTGCCTGGCTATGAAGAGGCGGTGCGGGCGCTTTATGCCAGTAATGGACCAAAATTTAGGGAAGAAACGGCACGCTGGCCTGCGGATATTCGCAGATGTGCTGGTGAGTATGCGGAAGCGGCTTTTGCCTGACACCTGATATTTGGTCCCGAGGCGTGCAGCGATCAGTCTCGAGGATGTGGGCGGTGAGGGATGTCGAGAGGTGAAGAGTGTCGGGACTTGAGGCGTAAATTAAGGCGCTCTAAAAAGTGCTTGCTGCAGGCTGGCTGACTTTCAGCTCTAACCTGATCTCCACCTATCAGTTCGATACAATCTGAATCAGGTGCGCGAGTCAGCCTGCGACCTTAATCTGACGTTCTGTGCTCGTGAGTCAGTAGCTTGAATTTGTAGTCAGGCAATCTGTCTGTACGTCTAGTGAATCCGGTTAGCTTTGACATTATCTCTTCGCGTCTTGATCGCAAGGCGTTTCGCCTTAGCGTCACCATACTTCTTAATTGAAAAGTACGCGTTGCGTTGCTTGCGGCGCACACCTTTTCCTTCCTGCCAGGTCGCTACCCAGGAATGGTCTTTCTCGGAGTAGCTCACGCCAATTTCACCAGACGAATTCAGCGGCGATATCTTGCGCGGACTGAACTTGGCGTAAGGCCAATTGTCCCCATAGATCTTGCGGCCTTGTTCGTCTCGCTTTTTCTTTGCGGCGTCGATGGCTTTCTTTTTGCTCCCATATTTTTTAAATGGAAAGGATTCCTGGAAGTTCTTGCCATCATAACGAATTCTCACCCAGGCACAGTTGGTGCCCCGTGACTCAATAATACTGATGTGGTGTAACGCACTGAGTTTCTTCACTGGTACCTCTCTCAAGTCTTTCTCTATCTCTCTACGCTGACCATCACGCTCGTTTGGTGTTTCCCCTGCGGTCTAAATCTAGCGCCAGCGCGATTTAATTGCAGGCTAAGCTCTTAACATTAACCTGGCGAATGAAATCCACACTGTGGCTACCACTATAAGGGGCAATTTATGTGGGTTTATTGCACTGGAACAAAGAATCCGTTCATTTGCGACAGCTTTCCCCATGGAAATCCAGAGAAAGAGTGTGGTGGTGGGTTCGGTGTGGTGTAAGCCAGCTCGGTTTCACCATAGCGGTATCAGGAATTGTTTGGGCTTTTGGGCTTGGACAGGGGCTGGGGTATGGAAACAGGTGCTGGCGCAGTCAATCAGGGGCAGGCGTGGGCAGCCATATGTTGAATGACGCCGGGTTTGCGACTCTCGACCTTTGAGATAGTGTATTCGTAGTTTTCAGCGCTCGGATCGATGTCTGCTGCTTCTTTGATTGCGGCATCCAAATCAGCCCGCGCAGCCTGTTCGGTCAGGTAGGGGCCAGAAATTTTGACTTGCAGACTAGGCTCGTTGGGAGCTGTTGCTACTATATAAAAGTTCTTTGCATTCAATGCTGGTAACTCTCGATCCACCAGGCTGTCTGTTACGACTGGAAGCTATTTTGGTGTCGGAAACGCCCCGTGGCGCCGCCTCTAGGCCTGTATCGGCCGCGTATTAAAAACCAAGAGCTGGGCTAATACAAGCTATGCTCTGGCTCACTTGCCCGGCTCGCCCTCGTTGCCAATGAAAGTTGCCAAAGGCTGTCGATGTCTGAATCAGGTGTGGCAAATCAGGGTTAGTCTAATGGCGCAAAGCTTAATGGCTGCTGAGCGTAGGCAATGTGTGCCTGGTCACAATTGGCTCGCAAAAGTCGATCAGATGCGGTCTCAGAAGGCGCATATGCGACAAATCACGATTTGTAGCAGCCTCTGGGATCACTATCCTTCTAAAAACAAATTCAGTATCGGAAGCAGATCCAGGACCAGCTAAGGATCATGAATAGGCGAGGCGCTATTCAGTTTTACTTGAGTTGGTTTGGGTTGGTTTGAGTTGGTTTGAGTTGGTTTGAGTTGGGTTGGGTTGGGCTGGGTCGAGTAGAGTAGAGTAGAGTAGAGTAGAGGGCAGTACAGGGGTTATCGCAGTAGCGCCAGAGGTGTCATAAACCCGGTATGAGCCCGCTAGCCCGCGCACGACTTCAAGTTCCAGTTTGATTCTTTTCTAGAAAATATAGTAAGAATATTTCATAAGACTCTGTTATATATAGCAATATTAGAAATTTATTTTGGTTTGCATGCGCTTCGTGGTGACGAGGAGCCGTCTAATGTTCTGTCACTGCCAGATTTCGGCCCTATTGCGCCGCAGAAGGATTCTCTCGCCCGGTTGGCATGATACAGATGCGCAAGCAGGCCAGATTTGTGGCCGTGTAAAGTGGGGATTTCGCCAAAACAGCGGGATTAAAGCGCGGTTTTCCCTCGATCGATCAATGCAATGGGCTGGTTGCCGAGGACTGGCCAGGATTCAAGTCGCTAGCCGAGTTCAGGTACAGGCGGCATCAGAATTCTAAGCCGGATTCCAGGTCCAGCAGCTTGCCGGCAAGTCGCTCAGAATCTACTTCATATTCACCCGCCATGATGCGGCTATGAAGCTCGACCACCCGGGCTGTGTCGACTTCGGGCAACTGCTTTATACGTTGCTCGAGCGCATCCATGTCGACGGACTGGTGACTGTGGGCTACTGTTTCGGCGGCCTTTTCATTGACGCTGGCACCGATACTGCGGCGATCACTCCGAAACGAAGTGACTACGCCCGCTGAAGTGTTGCGGTTTGCAGGTGGGGAGTGTGTTGAATTTGGGCCGATCTTGCTCACTGCTCTAATGCTTCCCTGTTATGAATTGCTGGCTTTTCTTCCTTGTTGACACTGTTTAGAGCGCCGTCGCCTGTTCCTTTTAAACCTGGGCTTATTGCTAAGCAGGGGGAGTTTAACTACCTTGCACACTCCCTTTTTGTAACCTTGCCTGTCCTTGCGCGACTTTGCCTGACCCTAGCAAATCTTGCCCAACAACCGTTTAAAAAACCGATTTTGGGTGTGCCGAAAAACGCACATTTGTTGCCGCCTAAATTATAACGACTGGTGCAAAAATATCTTTAAGTTCGTTTAATTCTCATTAGACCGGCGTCTGAATCCTTCTGCTTCTAGGCCAAGAATGCCCTTTTTCTTTCAGTAACACATTGTTATAGATAAATTTTTACTCTTAGTACAGCAGCAATATTTGCTTGAACTAGCAGTTCAGAACGGGTGTTGTGCACTTCAATCATTTTCCCGATCTCACCATCTTCAAGTGCTTCGGTCTGTTGCCGAAACTGCAGCACGTCAGTCTGGGCAACGAGCTACCGGAGCTCGTCGCGTTTAACAACTTTGGGTAGCCAAACCATGTCTTGATGTAGTGCGCGGTCCGCGGTTAGCCCATACTTCAGTTCCCTTCCGACCACTTCTGAGATGTCAGTCAGTGGCTGGCGCTGCAGGATAGAGATATCTGTTTCCACCAACAGTGAGTGTTCTTTATTTAATTTTGTGCCCCAGTGAATATTGCTGGCTGCAGCCAGCACCGGCTGGCGCACTGTGATCTCGGCGCCAACGAATGCTAATCAGGACATAGCACTGCACCTTTACCCGCTTTTTCCCACGAATAACGCGGCTTCCATTGACTGAAAAATCTGGTTGCTACGATTAATCCGGCAGGCGCAGGCGTGAATCGTAACCCGCCATATCAATAGTCTGTCTTTGATCTGGACTCAGACCCGTCAGCAATAGATCACGGCACTCGCGCGTCTCTATGCCAGAAAATCCATGGTGAGAAAGCCTTCTTGTACCCATATCGTCGCTGAAATTATTCGACTTTTTAGAGATTCATAACCATGCTTAACGTCACCGTTGAAAAGCCTGGTCTAGGGTTGGATTTAATAAAAGGCGAGGGGGGTGAGCCCCCGTTTTATCACACAAAGTTGGTGGGAGCGCAAATTGAGGGCCCCATTGATGAGGCAGGCAAACATAACGCCACAGATAACAATTCGAATGCGAATTAATATTTCAAGGTTGTGAACTAATTAACACAGAAGCTGCCCTGCTTGCACAGCCACAAGCACAAGCAGCTGCATAGAATGGATCTTCTAACCAAGGTCGACTGAACGAATGGTTGCCAGTTGAATCGTTAGACGAGATTGCTTATGCATACGGTAATTGAAAATCATGACGCGCGCTTTCAGGAGCGCTGGAATACACTCTATAGCAACGATCCCTGGCAAAACCCGCTCTACTTTTCCGAGGGTGATTCAGAGAATCTGCCAGTATCGGCCGGCAGTCCCGGAGATTACCGAGATCGTTCTTTCCTGGTAGTGAGCGATGACCAGCCTGTTTTTGGCTGCAGCATGACACTGCATATCGATGATCAGGGCAAGAAAAGGCTGGGTTACTTTGGCATGGAGGCATCAACCCATGTCAATCGCGCCAGTATGATGACGCCTTCAAATAATTTCCAACCCAAAGCGATACGTTTACTGCAACAGCATATCGACACTATCCTCATGGAAGAGAATCCCAGCTTTATTGACTACCTTGATCCAGTGAGCTGCGGAATCATGTCTCCGGTTACCCAGGTTCTCCTTGAAAAGGGCGGCAGGCCGACGGTTCAGCAGGTGCAGGTCATTGATCTTAAACAGAGTGAGCGCGCGCTTTACCGGCAGATTTGTAAACCCTACCGGGAAGCGATCCGTTGGGGTAAGAAAAACCTGACGCTCGACATAGTTTCCGGGGAATCTGCAGCGCCTGAGCAATTCGCCGAGCAGCATGCTTCTATGCTGGAGCGCTCTGTAGCGCTAAGAAATTAGCTAGAGCTCGTACGCTGGGGCCAGGGATTTTTGGTGCAGTGTAAGGTTGAGAATGAAATCGTTGCGAGTGCCCTGTTTGTAAACAGCAATAAAACCTGCCAGTTCGTCATCGGGGATCTGCGGGACTGTGGCTTGCCTGAGCCGGTCGTTCATACGCTATTCTGGCAAGGTATTGTGGTTGGTAAATATCTCAACTGTGATCAGTTCGATTTAGGTTACAGTGCCACCGACCTGATGTCACAGGTCGCCGATGACCTGACGCCTGAACAATTTGGCGGCACTTCCCACACCCGCCTCAGGGTGTCGCTTACGCAATAGCCACAGCGGCTGGCGCCTTCAAATGCAGCAAACTGCGTTAAGCTGCGTGATGCCAATTTCTGGATTGCGCATGTTTATCTAATTTTCCCGCCGGTTTGAATTTGTGTACTACGCTCAATTGAGTAGTCGTAAGACTATTCAATCAGCGCGACGACCGTGGCGGACAATACGAATCCCGAGGCGAAATCTCTAATCGACATTGCTTAAAAACAAGTGCTGACAGCAGACGATTTTGAGCAGCACAAGGATTTGATGTGCAAACTGCTACGCCGTATTGGCGTTGAGGATATTCGGTAGGTACGCAATCCTGATGAGGCGCTACTGTACTGAGGTAATAAAAACTTCCAAAAGGTCTTCTGTAATTTAAATAGAGGAGAGGGTAAGAGCGTTATGCGTTTGCTGCTGGATTTTTGCGCTGCAAAGACGCTCAAACTTGACTGTCTAATTATCATGCTCTCTGCCGAGACCAGCAGAGGAGTTTTGGGTGTGCGCAATCCATGTGGCAGCCAGTCACCAGGCGTTGTGTGGCAATGGCGAACGTCGTGAACAATCTCTAAAATTTGTCTGAAAACCGTCTACAATGTCTGTGATGACTGGCTAGTTTTGATATAGTCCATTGGAATTCTCGCAGGCGGCCCGGTTTCGTCTGTTTTCTGCAGGAAAGGGACGAGCACCGCTAACAACATGGCCGAAGACACCAAGGTTCTGCTGATAAATGACAATGACTCCACCAGACATGATCTGGAGACGGTGTTGAGTTTTGTTGGCGAGCGGGTGGTTTCAGCCAGTTCCGCAAATTGGCATAGCGCGATCAGTGAGGCAGTCAGCAAGCCTCAACAGGTTTGTCTCGCGCTGATCAATGATTGCCAGCAGCTGGATACACTGCAGCTGCTCAATGACCTGCATGATTGGGAGCCCGGACTGCCTTTTGTTCTCATTGGAGAGCAGCAGTTACCCGAGCAGCTCGATGCGGACCTGCAGAGTCGAATTACAGCCACGCTGCCAGAAGCGCTTACTCATCAGCCGTTGCTGGACGCCATTCACAAGGCCAAACTCTTTCACGAGCACTACAATCGCTTACGCGACTTTGGCGGGGTTCGAGACTACAACATGTTTCGCAGCCTGGTCGGGCGCAGTGACCCGATCCAGCGGGTGCGCCACATGATGGGACAGGTTGCCAATACGGAAGTCAGCGTGCTGATCACCGGTGAATCCGGCACGGGTAAAGAAGTCGTAGCTCGCAATCTGCATTTGAATTCTGCTCGTGCCGATAAGCCCTTCGTCCCTATAAACTGCGGTGCAATCCCGCGAGAGTTATTAGAGAGCGAGCTGTTTGGTCACGAGAAGGGTGCTTTCACGGGCGCGATCTCTTCCCGCGCAGGCCGCTTTGAACTGGCCGATGGTGGTACGCTGTTCCTCGATGAAATTGGGGATATGCCGCTGAACATGCAGGTTAAGCTACTGCGTGTGCTGCAGGAACGAAGTTTTGAGCGGGTCGGTGGTGTCAAAACCATTCAAACCGATGTTCGCATTCTCGCAGCCACCCATAAAGATCTTGAGAAAATGATCGATGAGGGAGAGTTCAGACAAGACCTCTACTATCGTATCAATGTTTTTCCTATAGAAATGCCTCCTCTCCGTGAGCGTGCTGATGATGTGCCGCTCCTGCTTAATGAGTTGATTACTGCGATGGAGGCGGAAAGTCGTGGCTCTGTCCGTTTCAATTCAAGCGCCATCGCATCGCTGTGCCGGCATAACTGGCCAGGTAATGTCAGAGAGCTGGCTAACCTGGTCGAGCGCATGGCGATTCTTCACCCACATGGGATAGTAGGGCTCGAAGATTTACCGAACAAGTTTCGTCATCTGAGTGATCAAGAAATCAACGAGACTTCACTATCAGAGGCATCGCTGTCAGAAAATTCGAATGCTGTAGCGCAAAGCGTGATACCGATTCAAGGGGCGAGCTCTTCTGGGTCTAACTCCCCAGGGTCTAACTCCCCAGGGTCTAGGTCTGCCGATGTTGGCACGCTGCTGCCATTGCATGGTCTGGATCTGAAGGAATATCTGGCTAACCTGGAGAAAGACCTGATTGAGCAAGCCCTGGATGACAGCGGTGGGGTGGTAGCGCGTGCCGCGGATCGCTTACATATTCGCCGCACCACTCTGGTGGAGAAAATGCGGAAATATCAGCTGCAAAAGCGACAGGCTGAAACTGAGGTAGGCACAGAATCAGAAGAACAGGAAAAGCCAGATGCTGTGTTTGGTTCCCATGAAGATCCTGATCATGCAGCGTCGGCTTGATTGCTAACACAGCTCGGCCAGTCAGCCTTATAGCGATATTCCCGTTACCTGCTGACCGTCAACAATGGCGTTGGTCAGGTCCAGCTTGATGCGCAGTCCTGAAGAAGAGGTCTGTTCGATCTTCGTCAACAAATGAGCCCAGTCTTTTGCTAGCCAGATTAAGGTCGCGCGATTGCTGCCTGCTTCTCGAACCCGCTCAAGCTTGATGCAGCGCAGTGGCCCCAGCGGCGTATCTACAATCTCTTCTCCGATGGCTCGAAAACGCAGCTGATCCAGGGTATCTCCATCGACGGTTTCGTAGTCATAATATTCTTTATTCGCGGCAGCAACGTCCATTGCCAGTGCCAACTGATAGCTGAACTCGTCAAGCGTGTGGTCGTTGATCGCCACAGTCCAGGATTCGTCCTCGTCGGCGCTAAGCGCGACCCCTGCATCCCAATTGAAGCTGACGGATTCGACATCGGAGCTCAGGCCTGAAACCTGGTAGCTATAATTCTGGGGCTGTATGCGGGAATCAACATAGCGTAACTCACTGACTTGCTCGAGATCGCCGATTTCAACACCAGCAACTTTTGCCTCAAGTGATATGTTGAGACGATAGCGTTCCTCACCCAGATTGATCAGGTGCCTCTCGGCGTTGCCGCTAATGCCGTTGGTACTGGCATCATAGTAGGCTGAAAATTCAGTGAGTTTGTCCGCCGTCCAAGCGGGCGAGGAGAGCGTGCAAGCCAGAGCGCAGAGGAAAAATAATCTCATGGATGTACCTGAATACCACCGGGCGGAAGCGGCTCACCATCCAGGAATGCCTGATTACCCGCCAGCCCTAATCGTCCGGCGGCGAACCAGGAAACTACCTTGGGATAGAGGAGGTGTTCTTTCTCCAGCACTCTCTCGGCGAGCGACTCTGCGGTATCTTCCTTTAAAACAGGAACCCGGTCTTGCGCGATGACGGGGCCACCATCCAGCTCTTCGGTAACAAAATGAACAGATACCCCGTGCTCCTTGTCCTTTGCATCCAGTGCGCGCTGGTGGGTGTTGATGCCGGGATACTTCGGTAACAAAGACGGGTGAATATTAATGATGCGGCCAGCATAGGCTTTAACGAATTGCTGTCCCAGAATGCGCATGAAACCGGCTAGCACCACCAGGTCGGGCTGCGATTCGTCAATAGCCTTCTGTAGCGCCAGGTCGAACTCTTCGCGATTTTCGTAATCACGATGATTTACCATGCTAGTGGGAATATTGTCGCGGGCAGCACGCTCGAGCCCAAATGCATCGGGGTTGTTGGAAACAACCCGGCTGATTTTGAAATTGGATGCAACGCTGGCATCAATCAGGGCCTGTAGATTGCTACCACTCCCGGATATGACGACGACAGTATGGCAATAACTATCAGGCATAAGTTTGTTTGTATTCCCGTTTATAAAAATACCAGTGCTTCTTCGTCAGATTCACGTTTGCTGACTTCCCCAATGACTCTGGCTATCTCGGCATCGTGATTAAGCGTATCCAGCGCCAACTGTACTTCAGCTGAACGGACTGCAGCAATCATTCCGATGCCACAATTAAACGTGCGAAGCATTTCCATGTCTTCGATCTGCCCATGTTCCTGTAGCCAGTCAAAGATAGCCGGGCGCTTCCAGCTCGCTAGATTTATGCTCGCTTTGGCTGCTGGCGGCAAGACGCGGGGCAGGTTTTCCAAGAGGCCGCCGCCGGTGATATGAGCCAAAGCCGTAACATCGACTTTAGCCTGAACTTCTGCCAGAGCCTTGACGTAAATCATCGTTGGTTCGAGCAGCGTTGCGCCCAGGGTGCTCTCACCAAATGCGTCGTCAAGGCTTGCGCCGGAGCGCTCCAATACTTTGCGAATCAGGGAGTATCCGTTGGAATGTGGTCCAGAGGAATCGATACCAATTAGCAAATCGCCTGGTGCGACCTTCGACTGATCAATGATGCCGTGCTTTTCCACGACGCCTACCGCAAAGCCTGCCAGATCATAGTCTTCAGGCTGGTACATGCCCGGCATTTCTGCCGTTTCGCCACCGATCAAGGCGCACCCGGCCTGCTGACAGCCAGCGCCGATACCGGTAACGACATCCTTGGCCACGGTGACATCGAGTCCACCGGTGGCGTAGTAGTCGAGAAAGAACAGTGGCTCTGCGCCGCACACGATGAGGTCATTAACGCACATGGCAACCAGGTCTATACCTATGGTGTCGTGCTTGTTCATTTGTTGCGCCAGCATCAGCTTGGTTCCCACCCCATCGGTGGCAGCCACGAGCACTGGATGCTCATAATTGCCTGGTAATTCGCAGAGCGCACCGAAACCGCCTAACTCAGACATCACCTCCGGTCGATTGGTCCGCTTTGTCACCGATTTGATGGCGTGGACCAGGGCATTGCCAGCATCAATATCGACGCCAGCATCGCGGTAGCTCAAGGAGCCTTCGGGTGAATCCTCAGGGGAAGTTTGTTTGTCATTCGGCGGCATGGAAATTTCCCAATTCTGCCTGATCCATCGGGTGATCGGACCAGATTAAACAAAGGGCGCATTCTAACAGGAACTCAGATGCCGGTCAGGTCATCGCATCGCCTAGCCCGGAAATGAAGCGCGATCGGAGAAACGCGCCGAGCTGAGGCTAAGCGCGAAGATTTGGAGTAAACTAGCGCCATGAAACGGCATGCAAATCTCTCTAAGTTGTTTGGCTTCTGCGCTCTCGGGCTGGCTCTGCTGCTTGCCAGCGCTGTGGCCCAGGCCCTGCCCGTGACAGGGCTTTACAGCGAGCAGGTAGCCGTTGCGAATGAGAGCGACGCGGAGCGTAGTCGGGCATTCAGGGAGGCGCTGCAGGCAGTCATTTTACGGGTTACCGGAGAAACACAGTGGCTCGATCATCCTGCCATCATAGCAGCAGTGGAAAACGCCCAGAGCTATGTCGAGGCAATTGGTTACTCCAGTGAGATAGTCGCTGTGCCGGCCGAGGCGGCAGCGCTACCTGCGCAGTCGTCGGAGACTACCGACACGACAGTGAGCATAGAGACGCCGGCTGCAGAAGTGGAGCCAACTGCTGCCACGCCTGAGCCCGATGACACTCAGCTTGCAGTGTCCGCGCCCGCAACGCCGAGTACCCGGGAGCAACGTTACATCGATGTGGATTTCTCCTCAGCGCTCATTGATGAGCTTCTCACTGCAGCAAATATTCCCATCTGGGACAGCAATCGTCCAAGCGTGCTGGTATGGATGGCCCTGCAGGATGAGGCTGGCAATCGCAGCCTGATGACTTCCGATATCAATGACGACATTATCGAATTGATTCAGGAATTTGCCGACCGCCGCGGCTTGCCCGTGTTGTTTCCGGTTCTTGATTTTGAAGACCGTCGCAGTCTAAACGAAGACCTGGTATGGACGCTGAATGAAGAAGCTATTCGCAAGGCGAGTAACCGCTATGGGGCAGACAGCATCCTCACCGGGAGACTGCATTTTACTGCCAGCGGCGAATTGGTCGGTCTCTGGCAGTTCCTGTTCCAGGACGAGGCCGATGTCTTTGATGGCTTCTCAACAGATTTGCGGGAATACCTGCATGGGCCGCTGGCGCGAGTGACTTCACAGCTAGCCAGCTATTTTGCAATCGTACCCGAATCTGCAACCACGGAGATGGTGCAATTACGCATTGATGGGGTGGGAAGTCTGCAGGAATATTCATCACTGCTATCCTATGTCAGCGGCCTTGGCCTGGTGGAGTCTGTGAGTCCGGCACAGCTTGATGGTGATAGGCTTGAGCTCCGCCTCGGACTGGTTGGAGACGCTCAGCAGTTATTCGAACTGATAGCGCTGGACCGGGATCTGCTACCCATTGAAGGTGGTGCGACCGACGGTTCAGATGTGCTGCACTACCGGTGGACACGATAGGCGCCTGATACCTTCATGAGTAGCGAATCTCCCACTCAGCTCGTGCTGGGTATGCGTCTTAGCGATGACGCGACATTCAGTAATTTCCTGATTGCCCCTGAGAATCAGCAGTTAGTCTCCGCATTACAGGATTTTTTGGCTGGCGGGCAGCTGATCTATCTCTGGGGTGCGCAGGGCAGTGGTCGCAGCCATTTGTTGCAGGCGATTTGCCATGCTTACTCTGAGGCTGGTGCACCCGTTTTATACCTGCCGCTGGCAGAGAGAGGGGGGTTGGCTCCAGAAATTCTGCAGCAATCCAGTTCCCTGAGCCTTGTGTGTCTCGATGATATTTCCCAGATTGGTGGCGATGAGCAATGGCAGGAAGCCGTTTTTCATAGCGTTAACGAGATGATGGAAAGCGGTGTGCCGCTGGTCGTGAGTGCAGATTGTGCGCCCAGGGATTTACCGCTCTCGCTGAAGGATTTACGGTCACGATTGCAGCGCGGTCTGACCTTCCAACTGCATGTAGCGAATGACGCATTCAAGCAACAGATTCTGCAGCGGCGAGCGCAACTGCGCGGTATCGAACTCAGTGATCAAGTCTGCGACTTTATACTGTTACGATCAGACCGCAGCATGCCTGCATTGATGTCTGTGCTGCAGAAATTGGATGATGCGTCGCTGCAGCGTCAGCGCCGCGTTACGGTGCCACTGATAAAGGAAATCATGAGCTGGTAGTCGGATCCGGCGTGCCAGGGCGGGCCAGCTTCAGGTAGAGCATCAGCGTACAGAAAAGTATTGTGCTCAGGCCCACCTCCACCAGGCCATTGGCCATGCGGGCTGAGTCAAACGCTACCAACACCCCGTGCATGAAATAGAGCAAGACCACGAGACTGAACCATATGAGCTGGTTTGTTTTGCCGCCATGCACTGCGCCTATGAAAATTAGCAGCGGCAGCGACTGAAGCAGCCAGATCACCGGGGTAGCCACGCTAAAACTATCCAGCGCGGTAAGGCTGATGAACAGGAACAGGGCAAGCAAGCCGTAATAGCAAATCAGTATGATTCGATGTGCCAGTACCAGGCGCGTATTTGTTGCTGGGTGCTCTGACATTCGGCTCTACCTAAGCAGTGTCTGACTGAGTCTGGCGATGCGTTTACCTAGCGCCATACACAGTTCAGTTTCGTCAGTGCTGAGATTTGCGTCTGAATCCATGCCGGCGACATGGCTGGCGCCGTAGGGAGTCCCGCCCGTTTGAGTGTGGTTCAGTGCTGCCTCGGAGTAAGGGATGCCGCAATAAATCATGCCATGATGAAGCATAGGGATTGCCATATTAAGCAGTGTGGCCTCTTGTCCTCCATGCATGGTTGAGGTCGAGGTAAAGGTGGCGAAGGGTTTGTCGATCAATGCCCCCGCAGTCCAAAGTGCGCCGCTACTGTCGATGAAATATTTTAGTGGTGCCGCCATCTGTCCGAAGCGTGTGGGGCTGCCAATAATCAAGCCGGCGCAGTTCTTTAATTCATCCTGACTACAGTAGACAGCACCTGTATCCGGCACAGCCGGCGCCGTGGCCTCATGGTTGGGGGAAACGCTGGGCACCGTGCGCAGCATCGCTTCCATACCCGTCATCGACTCTACGCCGCGTGCAATGTGTTGTGCCATCTTTGCAGTCGCGCCAGAGCGGCTGTAATAAAGAACTAAGACGTAAGGGTGGTCCATTTCTAATCCTTGAGTAACGCCAGCACTCGCTCGGGAGGGCGGCCAATAACCGCACGTTCGCCGCGAACGATGATGGGGCGTTCAATAAGCCGTGGGTGTTCGGCGACAATGTCAAACACGATGTCATCACTGAGAGCGCTGTCGCCCAGCTGGTACTGCTTGTACTCGGCCTCACCCTGTCTGAGAATATCGCGGATGCCCATGCCAAGCTTGCGCAATAATGCTTCCAGCTCTTCCCGACCGGGTGGCTGATCAAGATACAAAACGACCTGCGGGGTAATGTTGTTTTCTTCTAACAGAGCCAGTGCGGCTCGAGACTTCGAGCAGCGTGGATTGTGATAGAGAGTGATTTCGCTCATGAGGTTTTGACTTATCTCGCTTGCTTATTGTCCAAGTCGATAAACTTCCGGTTTCCGCAGTCTCTTTCAATAGCTGCGGTGAGATCGTCCTGAAAGCTCCTGATCTGATGCAAGCCTGGGCTGTCGTGTGCCAGGGCGAGCTTGTCTTTATTACAATGACGCAGGGCACGCCAGATGTCTACTATCGTGCAGTCTTCGACAGAATGGGTCGGCAGATAACGCGGTGGCTGATGACTCGTCGGTGCGATTAATCCTATCTGTTGCAGTGCCTCCAGCGCTTCCTCCACGAGGTTGGTACTCGCGTGCAGGGTCTCGGCGAGTTCAGGCTCGGTGAGTGGCGCCTCATTATCCTGGAAGCCTCTTATAATGGTCAGCGCTACGGCGAGGCTAATCTGTTCCTTCTGCGCGATGCTCAGTGCAAGTTTGGTACGACCAGAGCGAGTCTTGGCTGGATTCTGATGGTAGTAGGCGATGCTGCTACCAACCAGGGCGACGAGCCAACCGATATAAATGAAGAACATGACAGCAATTGCAGAGGCGAATGCCAGGTAGATATTCTCTCTCGCGGAAGCCACAAAGAAACCCTGGAACACCGAACCCATCAGCTTCCATATGATCGTTGTGACGAGCCCGCCAATGAAAGCCGAGCTAAACTGCACCTTGGTATTGGGCAGAAAGCCATAGGCAAAAGCAAAAGCCAGAGACATAAGCAGGATTGAGGCAGTAAAAGCCGCGGCCTCGATCAACATGCCGCCAAATATCAGATTCTGCAGCAGGGTCTCGAAAAAATTCGTATTGATATAGGACGTCAGACTGATCGACATAAACAGGAGCAGAGGGCTTACGATGACAGCAAACAAATACTCGCTGACCCGGCTGGACCATGAGCGACCTTTTTCTACGGCCCAAATGTAATTAAATGAGGACTCTATTTTGCGCATCATATCCAGCACGATGTAGAGCAGGATACCTACACTGGTGATACCAATCAGCTCTACCTGCAAGTTGTCTACGTAGGACAAAATCTGTGTCGTGAGCTCGGCGCTGCGCTCGCCTAGCGGCTGCAGCAGGGTCAAAAGCGTTGGTTCCATGGCGTTGTGCACGCCGAGACTTTTCAGGACGGCAAAAGTCAGGGCAAACAGGGGGAAAAAGCCGATGACTGTAGTGAACACGAGGCTCATGGCCCTGAGCGACAACTGTTCCTGGGTAAGGTCGCGCACAACTGCCACGATGATTTGGCTGGTACGAATCAGTAAGCGCTTCCACAGAGGTTGAGACTGCAGTTGTTCCACCCACAAGATGCTCTGAATACGCTCGCGCAGCGCGTGAAAGCGTGACTGAATGCTGCTCATCTGCAAGGCCATGGGATTCCCAGGGTGAGATCGAGTGTCTATTATACGGGATTAACAGCTAACTGCCTGTTTCGGCATCCAGGCGGCTTGGGTTTTGTGTGCGGGTCCTACGCGAGTTTTGTGTGAGTACTGTATGAGTTCCGAAATGACTAACGCCACTGTTGCGCTGACTGGTCTGATCCGAGGCAGGGTACAGGGTGTGTTTTTCCGTGCTGAAACCCAGGCTCGAGCACGCAAACTGGGCCTGAAGGGCTGGGTTAAAAATACCGGAGAAGGTGATGTGGCTGTGTTGGTAGCGGGTCCTGAAGCGGCGGTGCGCAGTATGCAAGAATGGTTAGACAGCGGCCCGCCGCTGGCTCGCGTCGACAGTGTTGAACTATCTGAATGCGCGCTGCCTGATTGCAGCGGGTTTGAGATTCGTTATTAGCTACGGCTGATCGCGATGTTTTTGCCACAAGGTCTCGATAAATGACATGACCGAATCCTGTGGCAAGGCCTGCTTTTCTCCACTTCGCCGGGAAAAATACTCCACGGACTGATCAGCCAACCCGCGTGCCGATACCACCAGACGGTGAGGAATACCCAGCAACTCAGATTCTGCGAATTTCACCCCAGGGCTGGTTTTCTTGTCCCGGTCATCCAGTAACACTTCCATGCCTAGGGCACTAGCCTGGTCATATAACATTTCTGCAATCTCCACTACCTGAGCCGATTTGTGTGCATCCAGTTGTACGATGACAAGGTGAAAGGGGGCAATATTTTCTGGCCAGATAATGCCGCGATCATCATGGTTTTGTTCTATGCACGCAGCCACAACCCGCGTTACACCAATGCCATAACATCCCATGGGCATCACGACAGCTTTGCCCTGTTCGTCCAGTACCTTTGCCCCCAGCGACTCACTGTACTTCGTGCCGAGCTGAAAAATATGACCTACCTCTATGCCGCGCTTGATGGACAGCGTACCTTGACCATCTGGACTGAGGTCACCTTCTTGCACCTTGCGCAGGTCCGCAACTTCACCGTACTTGCAGTCAGTGCCCCAATTCGCGTCAAGCAGGTGACAGTCGTGCTGATTGGCGCCGCACACGAAATTTTTGAGTGCCACCACGCTGGTATCGGCCACGGTCCTTATCTGCAGGCCAACTGGGCCGATTGAGCCGGGTTTGCAGCCCAGCGCATTTTCAATGTCTTCATCTGCAGCAAAGGTAACAGGTGAGTAAACACCCTTAAGCTTCTGCGCCTTGGTTTCACTCAGTTCCTGGTCGCCGCGCAAGAGCAGGGCAATGAGGTCATTGCTCTTTTCCCCATTTTCATCGGCAGCATGGATCACAAGCATTTTAACGATTTGGCTGGGTGCGACGTCCAGCCTTGCTGCGACGGCATCGATGCTGTGGGCATCGCCGGTATCAATTTTTTGGGCGTCACGGCGTTCTGCGTCCTGGGGCAGATCAGGCAGCTCGCCCGTGGCCATTTCGATGTTAGCGGCATAGCTACTGCTATTGCAGAAGACAATTTCGTCCTCGCCGGAGTCGGCTAACACATGGAACTCATGGGAAGTGCTGCCGCCAATATTTCCAGAGTCAGCAATCACTGGACGATAGTTCAAACCAAGGCGATCAAAGATAGCACAGTAAGTCGCATGCATGACCTCGTAGGTTTCCTGCAGTGACGCTTCATTCACATGAAAGGAATAAGCATCTTTCATGATGAACTCGCGTGAGCGCATGACGCCGAACCTGGGCCGACGTTCATCGCGAAATTTGGTTTGAATCTGGTAAAGATTGGCTGGCAGCTGTTTGTAGCTGCTGTACTCGTTGCGGACCAGGTCAGTGATGACCTCCTCGTGGGTGGGGCCAAGGCAGAAGTCTCGTTCATGGCGATCCTTGAAGCGCAGGAGCTCCGGCCCCATGGCCTCCCAGCGTCCTGATTCCTGCCACAGCTCCGCGTGCTGGACTACCGGCATGGACACCTCCATGGCACCTGAGCGGTCCATTTCTTCGCGCACTATTTGGGAGACTTTGTGGAGGACGCGAAGGCCCAGCGGCAGCCAGGTATACAAGCCGCTTGCAAGCTTTCGAATCATGCCGGCACGCAGCATGAGTTGATGGCTGATTACTTCAGCATCTGCTGGCGTTTCTTTCAGGGTTGCGAGGAGGTATTTGCTGGCGCGCATGCTGTTTCCGTTCAAAAATGAGAGGGCCAAAAGAGAGAGCCGAAAAAGCAGAAAGGCAGCCTAGGGCTGCCTTTCCAAGTGTATCACTGAAGTGCGAAGCACTGCTTTCGCAGCGTCGCTACAGCATCATAGAATTTACAGAGCAAATTCTTTGAGTTTCTTCAGAGGCAGAACCTTGACCCTGGTCGTTGCTGGCTTGCGTGGAATGTCCATCAGCTCGCCTGGCTTGAAAGGATTAGGGACGCCTTTGCGCGCTGGACGCGCGGGGCGAACTACTGACTTGATCTTCAGAAGACCAGGCAGAGTGAACTCACCAACGGCTCGCTTCTTGATGTGACGTTCGATAACGACGCTGAGCTCATCCAGTACAGATGAAACTTCTTTCTTGCTCAGGTTGGTGTTGGTTGCAATTTCATTGAGGATTTCAGTCTTGGTGAACTTCTTCTGAATTGCTGGTGCCTTGCGAGGTTTTGCTGCGGTTTTTTTCTTAGCAGCGGAGGATTTCTTTACAGCCATGCCCGTTCTCTTTGTTAAAGTGATTTATAAGGTTTGTGTTTCCCATGTTGACTTGTGACTACATCAACCTGGCGTTTACTCAAATCGTTTTCAATCGTTTTCAATCGTTTTTATTGTTCAGCTTAGCCCAAATGCCGTAGTGCTTTTTGGGCTAACGATCAGGGGGTGTATTTATAAAGCATTCACTAGAGCCTCGCAAGTGATTCATGTCACTTTATCTTAACTTTCTACTGAGAAAACGGTCTGCAAAAGAAAGTAATAAAGTACCGTAAAAAATAGCGTCTTTCTTTCCTTTTAAACTTCACGTCGGATCGTATTTTGTCAACCCCTTTCGGTAAAACTTGTGGCGGCGATCAGGCGGTTTTTCCTGGTGAAAAGAATAGGTTTGCCACGACTAGTGGGAGCGCAAATTTTACTGCAGCTATCAATAGCGTCAGGAAAATGACTCCCAAACAAACTAAGTGATGATCGATTCTTTAGGATTGGACCAGTGTGTTAGTTCTCAATCCAAGTGCAGAAGCCGCAGTACCAGTGCGTGATGAGATTTTGTGCAGGGGCTGATCTGACTTAACAGGCTGCGCAGCATAGCTGAATAGTTCAAAAAATTGACGGTTTTACCCCGTAATTCAGCGGCCACAGGTGATTACTGTTGTTACAGCGATAGGGTATAATCGCCGGCTTTTTAGGGTTCCAGCCTGCGAGCTGGGCGCCTGGTAAGTAACATAATCGAACAAATAGCTGAATAAATTGCTAAATGAATAGCTAAGGAAATCGTGACCAGCGGGTTACAGCAATCATGCCAATCTACGAATATCAGTGTGAAAAATGCGGCCACCAATTAGAGGCGCTACAGAAGATCAGCGATTCCCCGCTGTTAGATTGTCCGGCGTGCCGGGAAGCTGGGCTGCAGAAGCTGGTATCGGCAGCAAGTTTTCGCCTGAAAGGCGGCGGTTGGTATGAGACGGATTTCAAAACCGGTGATAAAAAGCAGTTGGCAGATTCCGGCAATGAAGCTGCCAAGGGCCCGGATGATTCGCCAAAGAAAGATGTGAAACCCGACGCAGCAAAATCCAGTGCCGAGGCAAAGGGCGATAAAAAAGCATCTACCTCCGGTTCAGATAGTTCAAAGACGTCCAAACAAGCAGCCAAGTCCGGCTCGAAATAAGTTCGCTGTACAAGCGAAAGTTAAGGAAACAAGTATGCGCAGTTTTTATTGTGGAGAACTCAACGATTCCCACGTTGATCAGGAAGTCACTTTATATGGTTGGGTGCACCGACGTCGAGATCATGGCGGGGTGATTTTTTTGGATCTGCGAGATCGCGAAGGTATTGCCCAGGTTGTCTTCGATCCTGACACAGAAGCGAGTTTTGCCACCGCTGAAACTGTACGTAGTGAGTTCGTTCTTGAAGTGCGCGGCAAGGTCCGGCTGCGACCGGAAGGGACTACTAACGAAGACATGCCCACTGGCAAGATTGAAGTGCTCGGAAAAGAGCTCACCGTTCTGAACGCAGCGAAGACTCCGCCAATGCAATTGGACGAGTACGCTGATGTGGGTGAGGACGTCAGGCTGCATTACCGCTATATCGATTTGCGCCGCCCCGAAATGATGGAAAAACTGCGGTTTCGCTCCAAGGTGGCCAACACAGTGCGCAATTTCCTTGATGGTAATGGTTTTCTCGATATTGAAACGCCGCTCCTGACCAAGGCAACTCCAGAGGGGGCGAGAGACTATCTGGTGCCTAGCCGCACCCACCCGAGTCGATTTTTTGCCTTGCCCCAGTCGCCTCAGTTGTTCAAACAAATACTCATGGCGTCCGGTATGGATCGCTACGATCAGATTGCAAAGTGCTTCCGCGACGAGGACCTGCGAGCGGACAGACAACCGGAGTTCACCCAGATCGATATTGAGACTTCATTTATGGGTGAAGAGGAAATCATGGCCACCATGGAGGACATGATCAGGCAGATTTTTCAATCTCATCTGGATGTGGATTTAGGTGACTTTCCGCGACTAAGCCATGCCGAGGCTATGCGCCTGTATGGATCCGACAAGCCTGATTTGCGCATTGATCTGCAGCTGGTGGATATAGCCGAGCTTATGGCTGGTGTTGAATTCAAGGTATTCAGCGGTCCAGCGGCAGATCCTGACAGCAGGGTGGTTGCCCTGCGGGTACCCGGTGGTGCATCCCTGAGCAGGAAGGTCATCGATGACCTGACTGAGTTTGTCAGCATCTATGGCGCCAAGGGGCTGGCCTGGATCAAGGTCAATGATGCGGCGACAGGCATCGAAGGCTTGCAGTCTCCAATCATCAAATTTATCGGCGAAGAAGTGACCCAGATGTTGATGTCGACACTTGAGGTGGAGACGGGCGATATCGTTTTCTTCGGCGCTGACAAGATCAAGGTAGTTAATGAGGCCATGGGGGCTTTGCGAATCCGGGTTGCCGAGGTGTTAGGGCTGGTGGCCGACAAGTGGGCGCCGCTTTGGGTTGTCGACTTTCCCATGTTTGAAGAAGATGGAGAGGGCAATCTGACGTCGCTGCATCATCCGTTTACTGCGCCAGCAGTGCCGGTAGAAGAGCTGCGAGCTGAGCCTGCCACAGCCTTGTCCAGAGCCTACGACATGGTTCTTAATGGCACTGAGTTGGGCGGTGGGTCCATCCGTATCAATCAACCACAGATGCAGCAAGCGGTCTTTGAAGTGCTGGGCATAGGCGAAGAAGAGGCGCAGGAGAAGTTTGGTTTTCTGCTCAATGCCCTGAGCTACGGATGTCCCCCTCATGGCGGCATCGCCTTTGGATTCGACCGTCTCATCATGTTAATGACTGGTTCAACTTCCATTCGTGATGTTATCGCTTTTCCAAAGACGCAAACCGCTGCCTGCCCACTCACCGACGCACCGGGCGCTGTCTCTGCGGCCCAGCTGCGCGAGTTGAATATCAGGCTGAGAGAGAAGGTTAGCTAAGCTAAGCTAGCTGTGTTAGTGAGGACATAAATCATGGCAGGTCATAGTAAATGGGCCAATATCAAGCATCGCAAGGCGGGACAAGACGCCAAGCGGGGCAAGGTATTTACCAAGATTATTCGTGAGATCACCGTGGCTGCTAAGTTGGGCGGCGGCAACCCGGCAGATAATCCGCGCTTGCGTGCGGTAATGGATAAGGCGCTGGGTGCCAATATGACCCGCGATACTATTGATCGCGCAATCGCGCGGGGCGCCGGAACCGCTGAAAGTGAGAACCTGGAAGAGTTGGTCTATGAAGGCTATGGTCCAGGTGGCGTCGCAATCCTCTGTGAGACGCTGACGGATAATAAAAACCGCACCGTTGCTGAAGTGCGTCACGGTTTCAGCAAGTTCGGCGGCAGCATGGGAACCAGCGGTTCGGTGGCTTACCTGTTCGAGCGAACCGGTGTGATTAATTTCGCCAGTGGGGCCGATGAAGAGGCCATCATGGAGTCTGCCCTGGATGCCGGAGCACACGACGTGGTGAGTAATGAAGATGGCTCAATTGAAGTTCGCACCACGCTGGAAACCTTTGGTCCTACCCAGGATGCCTTGAAAGCAGCCGGGCTTGAGCCAGAGCAGGCAGATATGACCATGATAGCTTCCACCGAAGTAGAGCTTGACCTCGACGGTGCGGAAAAAATGTTGAAATTAGTTGAGCATTTGGAGGACCTGGACGATGTACAGAATGTGTACTCCAATGCCAACATATCAGATGAGATCGCCGAACAGCTCTGATTTATCCATAGCTGTTTTGCGCGAATTCACTTTGCACCAGCAGAATCTCCACCGCTGCTTTTGCCGAGGTTGGCGCTGATATGGCCCTGGTGCTGGGCATTGACCCAGGATCTCGAATCACGGGATACGGCTTAATCTCTGTACGTGGCAATAAACTTACCTATGTAGACTGCGGATGTATTCGCACCGAGGGCGGTGAGTTGCCGCATCGCCTCAAGATTATTTTTGAGGGTATCAGTGAGCTGGTGAGTCTGCAGAAACCCGAGCAAGTGGCGATTGAGGATGTGTTCATGGGGCGCAATGCAGCCTCTGCCCTCAAATTAGGTCAGGCACGGGGTGCGGCAATGACGGCGTGTCTTCACCATGACCTCCCTGTATCTGAGTACTCGGCCAAACAAATCAAGCAGGCGGTAGTCGGCTCCGGCGGTGCGGAAAAAGGTCAAGTTCAGCACATGGTCAAAGCACTGCTGAATATCAGTGATACTATTGCGGAAGACGCGGCGGATGCCTTGGCAGTGGCTATCTGTCATGCCAATACCCAGGCTAGCCTGATCAAGCTGGCAGGCGCAAAGTCATTCAGTCGTAAACGTCTGCGTTAAAAGATAAACCGTCACAGTTGTCAGTCCAGATAATCCAACTGCAAACCGAGGTCACGAGAACGCGAATATGACAAACCAGGTGAGCATTAGCCAGACATGCCGAAAGCAGGAGACCAGGCATAAATGATTGGGCAGATTCGCGGGATACTGATAGAGAAGAAGCCCCCAGAAATCCTGGTAGATGTGGGTGGTTTAAGCTATGAACTTCAAATACCGATGAGTACCGCCTATCAACTTCCTGAAGTCGGTAGCGAGCTGCGCCTGCATACGCATTTCGTCGTGCGTGAAGACGCCCAACTGCTGTATGGGTTCTATGAACTAAAAGACAAGACCCTGTTTCGAGCCCTGATTAGAGTGAATGGGGTGGGGCCGAAGATGGCGCTGGCAATCCTGTCTGGTATGGCAGCCGATGAGTTTGCGCGCACGGTTCGGGAGAACGACGTGTCAGCCATGACGCGGATGCCTGGCATTGGTAAAAAGACGGCCGAGCGGCTCATTGTTGAAATGCGCGACCGCCTCACTGAATGGGATGATGCAGAAGCAACGGCCACGCTCCCAGGTGCGACTCAATCTACTTCGGCCATGGGTAAAGAGGCAGAGACAGCGCTGCTTGCGCTGGGCTACAAGCCTCAGCAAGCCGCCAGGGCGGTTGCGATGGTGCTGAAATCAGACCCTGAAGTTCCCGACAGTGAGAGCCTGATCCGCCTGGCCTTAAAAGGCATGTTGTAAGAAACCGAGTCCTAAGTTAGAGCCCCAGATAAACTATGCAAGATGACCGCCTGATCTCTCCCGATACCATACCCGCTGAAGAATCCCAGGAGCGCGCAATTCGGCCGCTCTCCCTGGCAGACTACGTTGGGCAGCAAGAAGTTAAAGAGCAGATGGATATTTTCATCAATGCGGCAAGAAAGCGCGCCGAGCCGCTGGATCATACTCTGGTGTTTGGGCCGCCCGGACTGGGAAAAACGACGCTTGCCAATATTGTGGCCAATGAACTGGATGTGGCGATCAAGACGACCTCAGGCCCTGTACTGGAAAAAGCAGGCGATCTGGCGGCGATGCTGACGAACCTGGAAGAGGGAGATGTCTTATTCATTGATGAGATACATCGTTTGAGTCCGGCAATTGAAGAAATTTTGTATCCGGCAATGGAAGACTACCAGTTGGATATCATGATTGGAGAAGGGCCAGCAGCGCGTTCTATCAAGCTGGATTTGCCGCCATTTACCCTGGTTGGAGCCACCACGCGCGCCGGACTGCTGACCTCACCACTGCGCGACAGGTTTGGCATCATTCAGCGCCTTGAGTTTTATTCTGTCGAAGAGTTACAGAAAATTGTGGCCCGTTCAGCAGGTATTCTTGGTACCGAGATGACAGAAGAGGGGGCTGAGGAAATTGCGCGGCGATCTCGCGGCACGCCTCGAATTGCAAACCGCCTGCTGCGCAGGGTGAGGGACTATGCCGAAGTGAAGCATGATGGCACGGTCGATAGAGATTCTGCCCACGCGGCTCTGGATATGCTCAGTATCGATAAACACGGCTTCGACCAAATGGATCGCCGCCTGTTACTTACCATGATTGAGAAGTTCGAGGGTGGCCCGGTGGGCATAGATAGTCTGGCGGCCGCGCTCAGCGAGGAACGAGACACCCTCGAAGATGTCATTGAACCTTACCTGATCCAGCAGGGCTTCATCATGCGAACCCCAAGAGGGCGTGTAATTACCCAGTTTGCCTATCGCCACTTTGGCTTGAAGCCCAGCGCTGCGGTTGAGGATCTCTTCACCGACTCAGAATAACCGTTGCTCTAGCGGGCGCTTTAAGGAAGCGTGAGGCTGCTCATGCTGCCGATTGCCACGTTTCAGTCACAATTCTTCCGCTTTTTGTCTCTTTCTGCGCGCCGCAACGTTAGTTTTGCCCTGTTAAATGCGTTTTCCCGAAACTATTTCGCTGATTGGCCGAATAAATGCCTGATACACGGATTTTCCGCGAAAAATCAGTGTCATACTCAGTCGTTAACGCTGTTTTAAGAAATACCTGGAGCCATCGAAGTGAATGAAGGTTTAAGCCCGATCGATCTGATACTAGACGCCAGCCCTGCGGTGCAGATGGTGTTTTTGATACTACTGGTACTGTCAGTGGTGTCTTGGGTGATTATCGTGCAGCGCTGGCTGGTTTTTTCTGCAGCCAGAAAAGGTGTGTTGAGCTTCGAACAGCGCTTCTGGTCTGGTATGGACCTCAGTCAGTTGTATAAAGAAGGTTCACAGATGCAGCAAGAGAACCTGCACATTGTGGGCATGGAAAATATCTTCAGGGCTGGCTTCAAGGAATTTATGCGTTTGCGACAACAGGCCAGTGTCGACCGCGAAGCAATCATGGAAGGCGCCCAGCGGGCGATGCGGGTTGCCTATTCGCGGGAAGAGGAAAAGCTTGAGCGACACCTGGCTTTTCTTGCAACAGTGGGGTCGGTCTCTCCCTATATTGGTCTATTTGGTACCGTAATCGGGATTATGAACTCCTTCCTTGGTTTGGCCAGTCAAGCGCAGGCGACGCTGCAGGTTGTCGCGCCGGGAATCGCCGAAGCCTTGTTTGCAACAGCTATCGGGCTGTTTGCGGCGATACCTGCCGTGGTTGCTTACAACCGTTATTCATCCAACTTGGATAATGTCACCAGTAGCTACATCACGTTCAGTGACGAATTCTCGAGCATCTTGCACAGACAAATTCACAGCAACTAAAGCCTATCGCGGGGCGCTGGTAAACATCGATGGAAACAATGGTTCGCAAGAAACGTAAGCCAATGGCAGAGATCAATGTCGTGCCTTATATCGATGTGATGCTGGTGCTGTTGATTGTATTTATGGTGACTGCGCCAATGCTGAACCAAGGCATTGATGTGGATTTGCCCCAGGCCAGCAATGAGCCGCTGGATATTGATGAAAATCTTGAGACGCTCATAGTCTCAATTACTGCTGCCGGCGAATACTTCCTAAGCATTGGCGCCACTGGTGATGAGCGCGAATCAGTCTCTCTGGAAACCGTCGGAGAGCAGGTTACTCGCATACTAAATGCGAATCCGGAAATCCAGGTTCTGGTGGAAGGTGATACCGAAGCTGACTGGGGCGCGATGATTACACTCATCACTACCTTGAATCAGGCGGGCGTGACTAACCCGAATTTTATTACTCAACCGATTGACAGCATTTAATGAGCCGTTTGTGCCTGGCAGTGAATTGAATGAACAACACGTTC
The DNA here is from genome assembly GCA_938091935.1 of uncultured Pseudomonadales bacterium. GTDB lineage: Bacteria > Pseudomonadota > Gammaproteobacteria > Pseudomonadales > Pseudohongiellaceae > UBA9145. Next base: position 34,591 of record CALKNV010000013.1, on the reverse strand, counting down.
AACAATTTGATCATTTACAATGGTTACCCGCTTTCTATTGTGCTGGCACTGGTTTTTCATATTCTGATCTTCGTGACATTGATTTATTTGCAGTCGACGTCTGAAGCCCAAAGTCTGGAATTGGTGCAACCAACTATCATCAAGGCTCTTTTTATTGATGAGAACCCACAGGTCCGTAATCAGCAGTTAAGAGAGCAGCGTCGCCAGCAAGAGGTTGCAGATCAGAGACGCCGTGAAGAACAGCGTCAGCAGCAAGAAGCTGAGCAGCAACGACAACGTGAGCAAGAAGCAGCAGAGCAACAGCAACAGCAACAAGAGCGAGAAAGAGAGCAGGCGGCCCTGCGTGAACGTGAAGAGTTGGAGCGGCAGCGTGCCGAGCAGGAACGCAGGCAAAGAGAAGAAGATGCTCGGCGAGAAGCTGACGAGGAAGATCGCCGGCAGAGAGAATTGGTCGAACAGCAGGAGCGTCAAAGGCAGCAGGAATTGCAACGGCAGCGCCAGCAAGAGGCGGCTGAAGCAGCGGCCGCTGAGGCTGCGCGAACGGAATATGAGTTGGTACAGAGTGCCACTGCCCTGATTCAACAAGTGGTTCAGGAGAATTGGTCGAGACCGCCCAGCGCGCGCAACGGGATGCGCGCTGTACTGCAGATCAGGATGTTACCAACAGGCGAGCTGGTGGATGCGACTATCACCCAGTCTAGTGGTGACCCGGCATTTGACCGCTCCGCGGAAACCGCTGTGTTTCGCGCTGCGCCGTTTAGTGAGCTACAGGATTTACCCATAAATGTTTTTAACGCGAATTTCAGATCTCTTTCACTGATATTCGAACCCGAGGATCTTTTGAATTAATCATGATTAACCGAGCCCTAGTACTTATCTTGTTATGTGCTTCGTTTTCCGCCAAGGCTGAATTGAGCATTCAGATTACGCAAGGCGTAGATAATCCTATTCCCATCTCAGTTGTGCCCTTTGCCTGGGAAGGCGCTGGTGTGCTTAGTGAAAATGTGTCGCAGATTGTGATTGACGATCTGCAGCAAGTCGGTGAATTCAGGGCCCTGTCTCCTGGCAATATGCTGAGTCTCCCGAATGAAGAGAATGAAGTTTTTTTCCGTGACTGGCGTGTATTGGCTCAGGACTATCTGCTTGTCGGGAAAATCACCCGTGCGACTGGTAGTCAGTTGGTGCAGGTACAGTATGAATTTTTCGATGTGAATCGCGAATTGAAGCTGGCTGGCGAAGTGTTGACGGGCAGCGTTACCCAGTTGCGGGATATCGGTCACGAAATCAGCAACGTCGTGTTCGAGCTTGTGACTGGTACACGTGGCGCCTTTACAACCCAGATTCTCTATATCGTTTCTGAAGAGGTAGGAGGGCAAACTGTCTTCCGATTGGAGAAGGCGGATTATGACGGTCAGCGGGCGCAGGTGCTGCTGGAGTCTAATGAGCCTATTATGTCTCCAAGCTGGTCGCCGAACGGTCAGGATATTGCCTATGTTTCCTTCGAAACATCGCTGCCGCGGATTTATACCCAAAATATCGCGACTGGTCAGCGTCGGCAGATTACCAACTATCCAAATATAAACAGTTCGCCGGTCTGGTCACCTGATGGCAATCGTCTGGCTATGGTGTTGTCTAAAGACGGTAGTCCTGACATCTACGTGCAGGACCTGCTGAGTAATGAACTGATTCGCGTAACTGATCATCCAGCCATAGATACTGAGCCGAGTTGGTCCCGTGATGGAAGCGCTATCGTCTTCATGTCCGATCGCACCGGTCAACCGCAGATTTACCAGATGGAAGTTGGAGCCAGTTCATTCAATGTTGAGCGGCTCACCTATGACTGTTTTCAGTGTATGAAAGGTCAGTTTCTGCCCGATGGGGTCAACATGGTGCATGTACGCAGGGAAACCCGTCAGGACCCGAATTACCAGATCGCAATCTTGAATGTAGAGACCTTGAGGGTGATCACTCTGACGGATACTTCTCTTGATGAATCGCCCAGCGTGGCGCCCAATGGCAGCATGATAATGTACGCGACGAAGTTCGCAGGTCGAGGCGTGCTGGACGCCGTATCCATTGACGGCCGCGTAAAATTCCGTTTACCATCCTCGCAGGGAGACGTGCGGGAGCCAGCGTGGTCTCCCTTCTTTAATTAGGGCTTCAGTTAAACCGGAAACTGGCGATTGAATAGGCTAGAAACTAAACGCTTTCGCTGGTCATTACGATAGAGTCTTTGGAGGACTGAAAGAGTGGGATATCAACGAAATAATCTTTTCAGAGTTGGCCTTATGGTCATTTCGCTGTTTGCATTTGCGGCATGCAGTTCTACTGGTGAAACCGATGATGCCGGCAGCGGCAGTCAATCTACTTCTGCTGGCAGTTCGAGCGGTTCTGCGACCAGTAGCGCCGGTTCCAGTAGCGGGCGGCTAAGTCAGGAAGAGATTCGAGCGCAAAACGCCTTGCGCCAGACAGTATTCTACTTCGACTTTGATATTGCGGAATTCAAGTCTGAAGATCGGGACACGCTGACATTCCACGCCCGGGATCTTGCCGCCAATCCAAACAAGCGAGTTCGACTCGAAGGTCATGCGGATGAGCGCGGTACGCGCGAATACAACCTGGCACTGGGCGAGCGTCGCGCTAACGGCATTCTGAATTATCTTATCGTGAACGGCGCTTCGCGATCACAAATTGAGGTAGTGAGCTACGGCGAGGAACGTCCGGCCCAATCTGGCCAGGCCGAATCGGCATATAGTCGAAATCGTCGTGTCGAGATCGTTGCTCGCTAATAGTCTATGAAAAAATCTCCTGTCGTCGCGGCACGTAATATTTTGATCGGCAGCCTGTGCTTGGCTGCCGCTCCTTTCGCTGCGGCGCAAGGGGTAGGGGCTGTAGTTGAATCTCAGCCTGCGATCCCTGGCCGGTCTATCCCGGCACAAACAGTAGCAGGCGCCCAGCCTGCCGCCAGCAACGATGCACTTTCCTTGTTGCTTGATCAAAATCGTCAGCTCCAGACAGAGATTCAAGCGTTACGTGGCATGGTTGAAGAGCAGGGATTTGAAATTCGAAAATTACAGCGGGATTCGCTGAGTCGTTACACCGATATGGACGACAGATTGCGGACCCTGGAGACCAGTGCAGCCGCGCAGCCCTCAGTGCCTATCGCTACATCGACTTCGCCTGGTATTAGCGGACAACCCGCCGCTCCAGGGAGCAGCGTTGATGCCATACCTACCATCAGTGGAGTTCGCGACCCAGGCGCTGCTAATACACCGACAACGGAGAGTGCGACAGCTGCACCCACATTAGCACCCACACCAGCAGATACCGCAAGCAGCAGGAGCAGCCGTATAACCAGTCGGGGCACCTTGCAACCCGCAGTATTGAGCGAGCAACAGCTATACCAAATGGCCTATGACTCGGTGATCAACAGTAACTTTGAGCGCTCAATCGCAGAGTTTGACCAGTATCTAAGTATCTATCCGCAGGGTCGCTTCGTGACTAATGCGCACTACTGGAAAGGTCAGGCTTACCTGTATTTGAACCGCTATGACCAGGCTCGCGACTCCTACGAGATTATTCTCGAACAGTTTCAGGATTCGGCCAAACTTCCCGATGCCATGTACGGCCTGGGCCTGGCTTACCAGGGGCTTGGCAATATTCCTCAGGCACGCCAGCTGCTTAACGAGATCAAGCGCCGGTTTCCAAATACCGGTGTCGCCAACCTGGCCGATACGCGCCTGTTGACTCTGGACTAGTCGCTTAGCTTGAAACCGGCGCCTAGCGGCTCTTGAATACCGGTCTTTTTTATCTTTTGTTTATATGTGTATCTCGTCTTATTCCTCTGCCTAAAAAATGCCCGTGAACCCAGCGCCAACTCTTCGCATTACCGAGATATTCCATTCCCTGCAGGGTGAGGCGAGTACGGTCGGTAGACCTACGATTTTTATTCGCCTGACCGGATGCCCACTGCGCTGTCAATATTGTGATACTGCCTATGCTTTCGAAGGGGGCAGTATCCGCAGCCTTGAGGACATCCTTGCGGAGGTGAAGAATCTTCATTGCCAGCTGATAACGGTTACCGGTGGTGAGCCGCTGGCGCAACCTAATTGCATTCCACTGCTGCAGCTGCTCTGCGATGAGGGCTATCAGGTTTCGCTTGAGACCAGTGGCGCCATGTCCGTGGAGAAAGTTGACCCCCGCGTTTCTATCGTGCTGGATCTAAAGACGCCAGGTTCCCGCGAGGCTGATCGTAATGATCTGGGCAATCTTTCGCTAATTTCGCTGAAAGACCAGGTCAAGTTCGTCATTTGCAACAGTCAGGACTACGTCTGGGCCAAAGCGAAGCTGTTGGAGTGGAATCTTACCGAGCGAGCTGGCGAGGTATTGTTTTCTCCGTCGTTTGAGGAGCAGAATCCAGCGGAATTGGCAGAATGGATCCTTGAGGATCACTTGCCGGTGAGGATGCAGATGCAGTTGCATAAACTGCTGTGGGGCGAGGCAGCGGGTCGCTAGATGGTGCAGCACAAATGGGTTTCGTCACAGTCCAGATTCAAGATTGGTTAATAGATGAGTGAAAAAGCGATAGTGCTAGTCTCCGGCGGTCTGGATTCCGCTACCTGCCTGGCGTTGGCGAAGGACAGAGGCTATGTCTGCTGTGCGCTGAGTTTCGACTATGGTCAGCGCTCCAGCAGTGAATTGGCAGCGGCGACCCGGATCACGGCGGCGATGCAGGTTGCAGATCATCGGGTGGTAAAACTGGGTCTTGACGCAATTGGCGGCTCCGCGCTGACGGACAGGGCTTTGGATGTGCCGGAAGAAGAGTCAGAGGGCATACCAATCACCTACGTGCCTGCGAGAAACACGGTATTTCTGGCCTATGGCCTGGCTCTGGCTGAAGCGATAGATGCTTCGTCCATCTTCATTGGGGTCAATTCGCTGGATTATTCGGGTTATCCAGACTGCCGCCCTGAATACATCGAGGCATTCCAGGCGATGATGGATCTGGCTACCAAGAAAGCAGTGGAGGGGAGCTCCATTTCCTTGAACACACCGCTAATAAGCCTGTCAAAAGCCGAGATAATAAAGACAGGTACCCTACTGAACGTTGACTATAGCCTGACGGTATCCTGCTACCAGGCCGATGACCGGGGTAGAGCCTGCGGCAGCTGCGATAGCTGTCGTTTCAGGAGACAGGGATTCCTGGATGCCGGCGTCCCAGACCCAACCAAATACCAGGATTAATCAAGCCACGGAGCCGCAGCAAACAATCGACAGATATAGCCCTACCACCTCTTGAGTTTTTTATATTTGGTAGTACTATACCGCCCTCCCGTGGGTCGTTAGCGCGGATCGCTGATGCAAACGCACTATTGAAAGTCACTGTGCGGCTTGCCGGGAGATAAGCGTTTGACATTGTGTAAGTCAGGCACAAGTTACGATACACTTTTAAGGTATGGGTCGTTAGCTCAGTTGGTAGAGCACCGGGCTTTTAACCTGTAGGTCGTAGGTTCGAATCCTACACGACCCACCATATCTCTTTACATCTCCGACTCTGCAGATCCCTCTGCCATCTAAAGTTTAATGATGAGAACCGTTGTAGGTTCGAAAGCCGCGCCAGCGGCGCAGACAGCGCAAAGCGCTGCCCGCAGGGGTGAGGATTTTGGCTCAGCCAAAATTATGAGTCACAAATTGCGTGAGCAATTTGCACAGCTGCAAGCTGCCCCGAAGGGGCGAGGGGTTTGGCTTAGCCAAATCCCGAGTGAATCCTACACATGAACCTTGTCGTGCCCTCAATAAACACCGCTCCTCTCTCCTTAGCAGATCAAAGTCGCTAACTCTCTGCTCCAGCGCCTCTCTAACTAGAGCTGGTTCGAAAGCCGCGCCAGCGGCGCAGACAGCGCAAAGCGCTGCCCGCAGGGGTGAGGATTTTGGCTCAGCCAAAATTCGAATCAATCCTACACATGAACCTTGCGATACCCCAATAAACACCGCTCCTCTCTTCTGCGCATATCAAAGTCGCTAATTCTCCGAGTCAGCGCCTCTCTAACTAGAGCTGGTTCGAAAGCCGCGCCAGCGGCGCAGACAGCGCAAAGCGCTGCCCGCAGGGGTGAGGATATTGGCCCAGCCAAATTCCAGATCCAGCCTGCTCAAGAACCCAAACCAACTCTCCAGCGCCAACGTATACCCAGGCTCAAAGCACAAACCGTTCTATGCTAAAATACCCCGCCTACTAACCACACAACTCAAACAAAGATGTCCTCAACCCCTTCAAACCAGCTAGCCGCAGACCAGGCAGCAGTACGCCAATTCCTGGGTCGAACCGTCGCGCCTGCACAGCTAACACCGCCTGAGGTCGCAGACTACAAAGCTCGCATCACTCGCCTGATGCAGGAGAAAAACGCGCGGCTGGTCGCTCACTATTACACCGACTCTGTGCTTCAGGATTTGGCTGAGGAAACCGGTGGTTTTGTAGGGGACAGCCTGGAAATGGCCAGATTTGGCCATGACTGTGATGGGGAAATTTTGGTGGTTGCGGGCGTTCGCTTCATGGGCGAGACGGCCAAGATCTTGTCACCGGATAAGACCGTTCTCATGCCCACGCTTGAGGCCACTTGTTCGCTGGATATCGCTTGTCCAATAGAAGACTTCGCGCCATTCTGTGATGCTCACCCTGATCGGGAAGTGGTGGTCTATGCCAATACAAGCGCCGCCGTCAAAGCGCGATCAGACTGGGTGGTCACCTCCAGTATCGCCCTCGAGGTCGTCGATCATCTCATGGGTCAGGGAAAGAAAATTCTCTGGGCTCCGGATAAACACCTTGGAAACTACATTCAGCGCACCACTGGGGCCGATATGCTGCTCTGGGATGCAGCGTGCATTGTGCATGAAGAATTTAAATCTCGTGGCTTGCAGGATATGCGCTCACTGTATCCAGATGCTGCAATTCTTGCCCATCCCGAGTCTCCGCAAGCAGTGCTCGAGGTTGCCGATGTCATCGGATCGACTACCCAAATAATCAAAGCCTCCCAGAATCTGAGCAATGATGAATTCATTGTCGCCACCGATAAAGGGATTTTTCATAAGCTCCAGCAGCTCTCACCCAATAAAAAGTTCATCGTGGCACCAACAGCTGGTGAAGATGCAACCTGCCGCAGCTGTGCCCACTGTCCCTGGATGGCTATGAATTCCCTTGATTCCATGTTGCGAAGCCTGGAGCAGGGCAATAATGAAATTCAGGTGGAAAGGGAACTTGCGGAAGCCGCAATGCGGCCTCTTACTCGGATGTTGAACTTCGCCAGTGAGCAGCATCTGGCGGTGCAGGGAAAGGCCTGATAACAGTTCAGCCGCTCATCGAGCGCTGCATATCCTCAACTTCTTTGATTTTCTGTCGTAAACGCGCTTCCACCGCTGGGTTGGCATCATTGTCATTTTCTATGCGTAATGCGAACTGCAGCTGTTGGCGAGCGTTGCGAAAATCAGAGATCAGGACGAAATATTCAGCGCGCGCCTGATGGACCTTGCTGATGTCACCAGCCTGCCCCCAAGTCTCGGCGAGTTGATACCAGAGGTGATGGTCACTGCTGCGAACTTTAGTGTGATTCTCCATGACTTCAGCGGCAGCATTGTAAGCGCGGGAGGCAACCAGGGCGTCGACATAAGCCATGGTCAGAGCATGATTATCAGGATTGATTTCCAGATGACGCTCAAGGTAGTCGATGGCACGAGCCGCTTCGTTCTGCTTGGTATAGATTTCCGCCTGGGTCACCACAAGACTGATCAGATTGGGATATCTGTCCAGTAATGGGGCTAAGGTGTCGGTCGCTTCGGCGTACTGAGCATTTTCCCAATAGGCGACGGCAAGCGCGTAGCGATTGGTTTCTTTCGAAAATTCGGTGGTACTAGTCGCCAGATTTTGCTCCCAGTCGGCCACGAGGGCTTCTTTGTCACGAGCATAATGGGCCAGCACCCGAGCACGCATGATCTGATAGGTTAGGCTGGGGAAGTAATCCCGTGGCGGATAGCGGCGAGCCCGAATTCGGCTGTCGGAAATCCGGGATTCAGTTAATGGGTGAGTTAACAGGAATTCCGGGGGTCTACGACCAAAGCGATTTGCCGCCAGCAATTGCTCGTACATACTGGCCTGTGCGCCCGGATCAAAGCCGGCGTTAAACAGCGTGTCCTGACCAATGCGATCCGCCTCCTGCTCATTACTGCGGCTGAATCGTAACTGGCTATCCATGGCAAGCCCCTGTGCCGCACCGAGTGCTGCAGCGCCGTGACCGCCATCCGAGGTTGCCATGATTAATACGCTGGCGAGCAGGGAGGCCATGTGACCAATCCGGCCTGCCTGGGCTTCGTCAATGCCGCGAGCAAAATGGCGCTGGCTGACGTGGGCGATTTCGTGCCCCATGACTGAGGCAAACTCTGCCTCGGTTCGCGCATTGAGGAACAATCCGGTATTTACGCCGATTATGCCTCCTGGTGCTGCGAAGGCGTTGATTTCCTCACTGTCGATAATGACGAAGGACAGGCGCCGATCTTTGAGTTGGCTCCTAGCGGCCAGCTTGTAGGATATGTTCTCCAGGTAGGTATTGAGCAGGGGGTCCGGTATAGTCGGAGCGCCGCGGCGCAACTGGCTCAGGAATTGCTGCCCCATAGCATATTCCTGATCCAGGGAAACTGTGCCTGAAATCCTGTCGCCCAGACTGGGTAGCGCCGGCTGAGAAAATGCGTGGGCTGCGCAGAGAGTCAGCGCTATCGCTAGCGTTGGAATACCAAAATTGGGGATACGCATATAAATAAATACGTTACTTAATCCTCACCAGACTACCACAAATAAGGCCTTTTGTATGAGTCACTTGCCGCTAGATTGGTGGGATTAAATTGGGGCTCAACGTAGTCACCGGGGGCGGTAGCGCGGTAAAATGGAATCACTATGAAAAATGTCGATGTAGAACTGGATGTCACCGGGCTTTCTTGCCCCATGCCGCTGCTGAAAGCCAAGTTAGCGCTCAATAATATGGAGTCTCAGCAGATATTGAAGGTGGTAGCCACTGATCCAGGCTCCGAAAAAGACTTTCAACTGTTTGTGGAACAGAGTGATCATCAGATCCTCGATTTCCAAAAAGATGAACAGGCATACTTCTACTGGATCCGCAAAGGCTGAGACAGCCAGGGAGCGACCACGCCAGCCATGAAGAAGTTACTCAACGATTTCTTTGATCGTTATTTCCACGACGAAGAATCAATCATACTGCTGTTGCTCCTCAGCGCAGGTCTGGCAGTTTTGTTAATGCTGGGCGGCGTTCTAGCGCCGCTAATCGCGGCAGTCATCATTGCCTATCTCATGCAGGGGTTGGTCAATCTGCTGCTGCGTTACGGCGTCTCAGAGAGGATAGCCTTTCTCGCGGTGTATACCCTATTCATCGGTCTGTTTCTGGTCTTATTGCTTTATCTGATGCCCAGAGCCTGGAATCAACTGCGTCGGCTGGCCAATGAGATCCCCAATCTTCTAACTGACTGGCAAACCGCCTTGATGGCGCTGCCGGAAAATTACCCGAGTCTGTTTTCAGAGGCCCAGGTCCAGGCGTTCATAGATGGTCTGGGTGGGGAAATAGGTAGTTTTGGCCAGACTATTCTCGAGTATTCGCTGGCGAGTCTGCCAAGCGTGTTCGGCTGGATGATCTTCCTGGTATTGGTGCCAATCCTGGTTTTTTTCGTCATGAAAGACAAGGATGACCTGGTGCTGTGGGTAGGTAACTTCCTGCCGCGTAACAGGCCCTTGATGAGTCGGATCTGGAAGGAAATGGATGGACAACTTTCCAACTATATTCGCGGTAAAGTCGTTGAAATCTTCTTGGTGGGTGGGGCGGCCTACATCATGTTTGTCATCATCGGGATCAATTACGCCTTGTTACTCTCCGTATTAGTGGGTATGTCAGTTATCGTGCCCTACATCGGCGCCACCGCGGTGACTCTGCCGGTGATGGCAGTTGCCTATGTGCAGTGGGGCATCGGTGGCGAATTCTACACGGTTCTTGTTGGCTATCTGATACTCCAGATTGTCGACGGCAATGTGTTGGTTCCGGTGATTTTCTCTGAGGCCAACGATCTCCACCCGGTGGCAATCATTGCGGCTGTGCTCGTATTCGGTGGCATCTGGGGTATGGCCGGCGTGTTTTTCGCGATCCCGCTGGCAACTTTCGTTAAGGCGATCGTCAATGCCTGGCCCAGTCGGGTGCAGGCCAAAGCCGGCGCCTAGTGCTCGCCAGCATGACTCACTTACTTGCGCTGTGGTAAAATCAGCGCTTATTTTTAGGCATGGTTTAATAACTTAGCCAGCAGGAACTAATGTTGAGCAGCAAGCACTCGGTGGCTAGCCTGACTCCCTAATCAGTATCTCCACCAGTTTGCGAATAGGAAAGCCCTTGTCCGAGCGAATTCAAGGTAGTTTAGTTGCAATCGCCACCCCAATGGAAAAATCCGGGGCGATTGATCTTGCCCGTTTCGACCAGCTGGTGGAATGGCACATCGAGAGCGGCACCGATGCCATCGTTGTTGTTGGAACCACAGGCGAGTCGGCGACACTCAGTGCCACGGAACACTGTGTCCTGGTAGCCCACTGTGTAGCTGTCGTGAATAAGCGCGTGCCTGTAATAGCAGGCACCGGTTCGAATAGCACCCAGGAAGCTCTGGAGTTCACTCGGAGCGCTAAAGATTACGGCGCTGACGCTGCGCTGTTGGTGACGCCGTACTACACCAGGCCATCTCAGGAAGGCCTCTATCAGCATTTCAAATTCCTGGCAGAATCAGTGGACATCCCGCAAATACTGTATAACGTGCCAGGGCGCACAGCTTGTGATTTGCACATCGATACGGTTCAAAGACTGGCCCAGCTGGAGAACGTTGTTGGCATCAAGGATGCGACCGGTGATCTCCAGCGAGGTCGGGAATTGATCGAGCGTTGTGGGGACAAGCTTGCCATTTATAGTGGTGAGGATGGCATCGCCAAAGAGCTTATACTGGCTGGTGCAGACGGTACTATTTCAGTGACGGCCAATGTGGCGCCGGCACTGATGGCAAAAATGTGCGCAGCAGCGCTAGCAGGTGATCAGACTGAGGCGGAAAGGTTGGATAGCGTCCTGGCCATGCTGCATCGCAATTTGTTCCTCGAAGCCAATCCTGTTCCAGTCAAATGGGCATTGGCTCAGATGGGTCTGATTGGTCCCGGGATTCGACTTCCTCTGGTGGAACTCAGCGCTGAATTTCACGTCCAAGTATTACAGGCCCTGGAAGCTGCGGGAATACCGATACCCGCTGCGGCTTAAGGATTAATGTTATTGGTTGCCGTTGGGAGCGATTAGGCTCCAAACAGCAACCAACCGAAAAAGACACCAAATATGCTCAGTAGTAGAACCAGCAATAACAGCATGCCCGCATTGGCACAGAAGCTAATGAGACCAGGCTTGCTTGCAGTATTTGTCCTGTGCCTGGACGCTTGTCGCTTTTTAGGCGGCGATGACGGCATGCTAAGCGGAGTAGGGATAGGTGGCGAGGATAGTTTGTTCAGTGACGATGGGGGATATCAAGCCGCTGAGATCGTCCCGGACATGCGCATTCCGCCAGAGCTGGATAGCTATACAATTGACCAGCTCTATGTGATCCCTGAACCATTTTCACCAAACACCGCAGCGTTTGAGGAGATACCGCTACCGAAGCCTATTGAAGAGCGCCGCCGTGAGGGTGTCATCATTCAGAGTCTCTCCGGGGTGCGCTGGATTTTGATCGATGCGACACCCGGTCAGGTTTGGCCGCTTATCAGAGACTATTGGACAGAGCTCCAGATTGCACTCGACTATGAAAATCCCAGTGCGGGAATCCTCGAAACTGCCTGGGTAGAGATTGGGAGTGATGAGGAAAATCGCCACAAGTACCGCATTCAAATTGAACCGGGTTTGCATTCAGGATACTCCGAAGTTTACGTTCTCCATCTGCAGAATCTGCGGACTGACCCCATACCCACCGTCATCACCTGGCCAGAAGAATCCTCCTCGATAGACTTGGAGCAGGATATGCTACGTTCGGTCTCGCAGTTTCTTGCTGATCGCAATGATATCTATCAGGCGTCATCGGCGAGTCTGTTGGCCGGGACCATTCAGGCCGAGAGCAAGGCAAATATCATTGCCGGCGTCTCTGGTGATCCGGTATTGGAACTGAAGGTGGATTATAACCGAGCCTGGGTTCAGATCCGTCAAGCCTTGCAAAGCGCGAACATCGATATAGTAGATGAGAATAGAGACCAATCATTCTTTAACGTGCGATTTGCCGGAATTGCAGAAGCGGAAGATGAGCCGGGTTGGTTCGGCAGGATTCTCGGACGTGGTGGCGAGGTCGAAGAGAACGAAGAGCAGGATTTCAGCATCCGCTTGCTGGAAACCGGCAATGTGGTCAATGTCGTTACAGAAGCCCTCCTGAGCAATCCGGACGCCAGCCAGCTTAATCAGGAATTACTGCAGGTTATCAATGACAACTTGTCATGATCTGTCAGTCTATACACTTTCCCTTGGCACTAATTCATGAGTAGCACTCTGCTTGCGGGTTCGCTATTTGTCCTTTTAATTGTCGCGGCTGCTTCAATATTTCTGCTGCAACAAAGGCTAAATCGCCATCGTGTCGATGTGGCCGGGCTGACTGAGAGGCTGGGCGCCAAGGAGCGTGAACTGGCGCACCTGGCTGCAGAGCACGCAGCAATAAAGCAAGAGCAGGCGCAAAATACTGCTGAGCTGCAATCCAAGCGTGAAGAGCTTACGCGTCTGGTTACCAGTATCGAATTGGAGAGATCTCAGTTTAAGGACAAGCTGGATTTACTGAATCATTCCAAAGAACAGCTTGGTGAGACATTCAAGAACATGGCGAACGAAATCTTCGAAGCCAAAACCAAGAGCTTTAGCGAGAGCAGCAAGCAGAATATCGCGACTTTACTCAATCCTTTGCAGGACAAAATCGCGCAGTTTGAAAAGCGGGTCGAAGAAACCTATGACAAAGAATCTAAGGAAAGGTTTTCTCTGGCTCGGGAAATAAAATCTCTTCAGGAATTGAATAATCGAATCAGCGAAGAGGCGGTCAATCTTACCAACGCCTTGAAGGCAGATAATAAGGCGCAGGGCAGTTGGGGCGAATTTGTTCTCGAATCTATATTGGAGAAATCAGGGCTGGTAAAGGGGAGGGAATACGAGGTTCAGGTCAGTCTCAAAGCTGAAGATGGCAGTAAATCCCAGCCAGACGTAGTGGTTCACTTGCCAGAATCGCGGGATATAATCATCGATTCCAAGGTGTCGCTTAAAGCCTGGGATGCGCTCTGTTCGAGTGATGAATCAGGTCAGCGCGAAGAGCTGCTAAAACAGCACGTGGCCTCCATTCGTCAACACGTCAAATCATTGTCGGGAAAGGATTATCAAAAACTTGCCGGCATTAATTCGCTGGATTACGTCTTCCTTTTTATGCCAATTGAGGCAGCCTACAGTGCCGCGATGCAGGCTGATAAAGATTTATTTCAGTTCGCATTCGAGAAAAACATCATTTTCGTGGTGCCCACCACCTTACTGACAACCTTAAAAACCGTTCAGAATCTGTGGCGACTGGCACAGCAAAATCAAAACGCCAATGAGATCGCTGACCGGGCCGGTGCCCTGTATGACAAGTTCGTGGCCTTCGTAGATGATCTGGACGAGATTGGTCACCGCATCGATGCCACCAAGAAGAGTTTCGACAAGGCGCAGAACAAGCTGGTTTCAGGTCGTGGCAATCTTATACGCCGCGCAGAACACCTGAAAGAGTTAGGGGCGAAAACCTCCAAGAAGCAGAAAACAGGATTGGTCGAGACAGCCAGCGCAGATGCGCTACTCGATTCTCCTGCCGCCGATGCCGACCCGGAAGAAAGCAATGCTAGCGACGAAAAAACCCGCCACTGAGCTGGTGAATGACCTTGAAGGGCTGTTGCAACCTATCAGGGCATTTTTGAGGTGTGAGACTCCAGTTGAGTGGATAGAAGCAGCACTTGAACAGCAACAGATTTTGCTCATTGATCATGCTAATTGCGAAAAGAAGGCGGCAGCCACGGCGATGCGTTTGATGTATCGCTACACCGATAATCCATCCTTATTAAGCAAAATGTCGCAACTGGCCCGCGAAGAATTACTGCACTTTCAGCAGGTCGTGGAGCTGATGGCTGCGCGACAAATCAGATATCGTCAAATTGCGCCCTCGAGATACGCGGCAGGACTGCGTCAGCATATCTCAGACCCTGAAGATTTGGCTTTGATCGATACGCTCATTATTGGCGCCTATATTGAAGCGCGGAGTTGCGAACGCTTCGCCTTGCTGGTGCCGGCACTAGACGCCGAGTTGAGCAAGTTTTACCGCAGCCTGCTGCGTTCCGAAGCACGGCATTTTCAGGACTATCTTGATCTTGCGAAATCTACTGGGCACCAGGCAGTGATGGAGCGCATCGGTTTCTTCGGCGAAGTTGAGAGTGAGTTAGTACTGCGACCAGACCCCCAGTTCCGATTTCACAGCGGCTTGCCATTAGTCGCTTAGGTAAGTTGTTTCTTATTCACTGCAGACCGTGGGTTCAGACAATTTGTCCCCCAAGCGCTGTCGCAGGCTCACAAGTTGATCGCAGGGGACGGCAGGGTTGCCATCGAGGATAACCGAGGTGAGGCTGGGGATATTCAATAAGGGGCTGATGTCATTGACCTGATTCCCGGCAAGATTCAGCCCGCTCAACTGCCGCAAGTTTTCAAGCGGCGTAATATTTGTAATCAGATTATTCCCCAGATCCAAAAACCGAAGCTGTGTAAGCTGCCCGATATTATCAAGTTCCCTGATTTCAGAATTGGCGCATGATAAGACATTGAGCTGGGCAGGGTTATCCAGGTTCTGCTGCCGGAGAGCCAGGTTTATACAGCCCTGTAGGTCAGCATCCAGCACTTCGCTCCCCAATAGACGCCCACCCGGATCGTAAACCGCGCGGTTATTTACCGACACGGCCAGTGGCTGCGAGCAAGCAGCAATAAAGCTGCCCAGCAGCAATATTATAAGGGCTCTGTATGCACATCTTGCCTTGAGCCCAGGCCACGGGCGGTGTGGGAGGGTGGCTGTGTGGAAATTCATCTGCGTCCCGGTTAGTATGCGCATCTTACTACTTCAGGCGGGTAAATTGACTTGCTGCGAGTAATTGTCCAATGAATCTAAGGAAATTGGTATGAAAACATATACTGTGTTTGTAAGGCTTCTACTCGCGGTCACTACGCTGGGTACGATGCTCTCCGTATCGGCGCAGTCAGATATAGATCTGGAGAATACAGACAATCAGGTGGGCTACTCCATCGGTGTAAACATCGGCATGAACCTGGTGCAGCAAGGCATTACGGCAGACGTTGAAATGGATGCCTTCATGGCTGGTTTCACCGACGCCCTGGCTAACGAAGTGAGAATGGATGAAGCCGCAATGATGGCCGCTATCCAATCCTTCGTTGCGGAGCAGCAGGCGGCAGCAGAGGCGGCGGTTGCTGGCAATCTTGCAGCAAGCGAAGCATTTCTTGCTGAAAATGGGCAGCAGGACGGTGTGGTAACGCTGGCTTCTGGTTTACAGTATACGGTGCTTGAATCGGGCGATGACGGTGCTGCGTCTCCAACTACAACCGATTCTGTGCTGGCACATTACCATGGTACTTTGACAGACGGCTCTGTATTCGACAGTTCCGTTGACCGCGGTCAGCCTGCGACATTCGGCGTGTCCCAGGTCATCGCTGGCTGGACTGAAGCGCTGCAGTTGATGAAAGTTGGGGACAAGTGGCGCCTTTTCATTCCGCCTAATCTGGCCTATGGCGAAGCGTCGCCGACACCAGCTATCCCGCCTAATTCTGCTCTGATATTTGATGTTGAATTATTGGAAATTCGCTAAGCAAGCCTTGAGTCCAGACTGACACTATGAGTCAGAAACGTTTTAACAATGATCTGCTGGATTTCCTGAACAGCTCGCCCACGGCATTTCATGCCGTGGCGAGTCTCTCCCAAATGCTCGAAGCGGCAGGGTTTGCTCGGCTTCATGAAGGTGAGCGCTGGCAGCTGGAAGCCAACCAGGGTTATTACGTTACCCGAAACGATTCTTCAATCATCGCCTTTAGGCATAACGCCGAATCAATGCTCGAACAGGGTATTCGCCTGACCGGCGCGCACACTGATTCACCCTGTCTAAAAGTTAAACCTCACCCCGAGATTCGCCGCCAGGGCTACCTGCAACTTGGTGTTGAGGTCTATGGTGGTGCGTTGTTTGCACCTTGGTTTGATCGAGACCTTTCCCTGGCCGGTCGGGTTAACTACCAAACCAAACAAGGTGAACTACGCTCCTGTTTGATAGATATGCGTGATCCGGTGGCGATCATTCCTAGCCTGGCGATTCATCTCTTTCGAGGGGTGCATGAAAACCGGAGCATCAATCCCCAACAGGAATTAATGCCGATTCTGAGTCAGCTCGGCGAAAAGGAAAAGTTCAGTTTTGACAGCCTGTTACTGAAGCAGGTGAAGAAGCAGGCAGCACACCGCAACGCGCAGAAAATACTGGCACATGAGCTCTTTCTTTATGATACGCAGGCCCCGGCGCTGGTTGGACTTGAAGAGGAATTTATTGCATCCGCCCGTCTGGACAACCTGTTGAGCTGCTTTCTGGCTTGTAGATCATTGATTGCTGCAAAAGGAAAACATGCTTCTCTGCTGGTCTGTAATGACCATGAAGAGGTCGGAAGTGGCTCCAGTTCAGGTGCGCAGGGCCCATTTCTCAAGGCTGTGTTGCAGCGAATGAGTCAACATTGCGGGGATGAGCAGGACTTGCTGCAGCGGATTGTGAGTAATTCAACCCTGATTTCAATAGACAATGCCCACGGTGTGCATCCCAACTATTTGGCCAAGCATGACGACGCGCACCGCCCGTTATTAAACGCCGGACCCGTTATAAAGCTGAATGCCAATCAACGCTACGCCAGCAACAGTGAATCCGTCGCTTTATTCAAGTCTATCTGTGAAAAAGCAAAGGTTTCCTATCAGTCTTTTGTGATGCGTAACGATATGGCCTGTGGTAGTACCATCGGACCGATAACTGCGACAGAGACGGGTATCAACGCGATCGACATAGGTGTAGCGACCTTTGCCATGCACTCCATTCGCGAGCTAGCGGGTGCTAAAGATGCCTATCTGTTGAGTAAAGTGATAACGGCTTTTTATTCGCGATAGTTCGTTTGCGCTTACCCTTTTTTCAATTTTTCTGGCTGTTATTTCCTCTGGCCCCTGCGCTGCCTTTGCCAAAACCTGGCAGGCGATATCAGTTCTAGCTGCTCACTTGTTGCAGGCAGATCCTCTCCGGTAATCTGAGCGGCAACGATTTCACCTGCCAAAGGGCAGGTGGCTAGCCCACTGGAACCATGGCCCGTATTAACATACAGGTGTTCACAGCCGCGTCGATATTCTTCGGGCAGGGCTGCCTCACTCAGCTGGCCGATCATCGGCAGGCGATCGGGTGGGTTCGCTCGTTCCCGTTCAAAGTTTTCCAGGCATTCGATCGGTGAGTTTTCCGACAGATTCAGCATGGTGCGCAGCGCCGTGATGTTTTCAATACTGGCTTCAGCCACTGAGGCTCGATTCAGGCGTGAGCGAGCGTAAGTTGCAGATACCAGGTGTGTTTGCTTCTGTTCAGGAAAAACTGAACGTAATCCAGTCTCTATATGTCTGTTCAGTTTAACTCCCGGAATCGCGCTGATGCGGGAGCTCGTGCCGACGGTGAATTCGAGCTTGGCCGCATTCACCAGGGAGAGTTGGTCGACAAGTGGTGGGCTGGCCAGTACCAGGTTCTCGGCAATGCCCAGCTGTTTGTCTTCATGGTCCAGACAGCGCCAGTTAGCACCGTCGTACTCAATTCGCTGGATGGGTGAATTGAATTTTGGCGAGTTAAGGGCATTGGCGGTGAGGGCCTGGCATAGCTGAATCGGATTTACCCAGCCACCGTGGTGAAACCAGAGGCTATGTTCCTGTTCGAGCGAAAAAACTTCGTCGCCGTAGATGTGCGCCAGCTTTTCGAAGTTAAGCGGCTTACGCCGATTCATCGCGCCGGTGAGTTGCCTGATGCCGCATGCGTGCCATTCGAAATTCGAGTCCTGCTGAAGCTGGATCAGCTGGCGCAGGCTGAATAGATAGGATTGCAGGAAAAACTGCGCCATGGAGTTGGCTTCATTGAATAGACGCAAACGCAGGGACAATTGCGGGATGCCGCTGGCGCCTGCGCCGAAATCCACGCCGCCATCAATCAGGGTGACACGAATACCTCTGGCGCTGAGCGCGTTTGCGGTAAAGCAGCCAGCCAAACCGGCACCCACTATCAGCGCTGACTGTGGCTCTCGCTGCCGCTGCCTGCGATTTGGGCTTTCCGGATAGATAGCAGTGATCATATGGCGCTTATGCTGCCATCCATCGCTGCGACTCACCTCGAAACCAACAGCTTGCAGTCCTCTGCGCACCCGGCCAGCGCTGCTGTAGGTTGCCAGGCTAGTATGCTTGTCGCTGTGTGTTGCCATTTGCTTTAGCAAGGATTCTTGCCAGAGCTCAGGATTAACTCGCGGACTGAAACCGTCCAGGTACCAGGCGTCGATGGCAGGGGAATTAAGCGGTCTTTGTGCCAGGTGATTCTCAGCATCGCCGATGACCAGATCCAGCGTAATGTCCTGAGTCAGTCGAATACGATGAATGCCCTGCAGCAGGAAGCGCCAATTTGCCAGCAACTGGCCAGACATAGAATCAAAGTCTGCGCAGATAATGCTGCGACTTGTCCGCCAGGCGTCGTGTATTTCCCCGAGTGCTGTTTTGTCGATGGGGAAGCGCTCATAGCCGACATAATGCAAGTGTCTCCAATCGGGGTGGCGATGCTTAAGTTGCTGCCAACAGCGGGCAGTCAGCAGAAAGTTAAGGCCCGTGCCAAAGCCCAACTCTGCGATCAGAAATTGGCGGGGATAGTCTGGGGAGACCTGCCATCTTTGTTTCAGACGATTGCCGGCTATAAATACATGTTCGCTCTCTCCCATGGGATCGTCGCTGCTGCTGTAGATATCATCAAAGCGCTCTGATCTTGGCTTGCCTGGCTCAATCATGCTCACCATTGGTGGCTCGGGCATGAAACTGGCAGCCAGTTTGTTAGGGGAAGTAGGCATTGCTGGGGTAGATTTTCCTGTGGCGCCTGAGGCTAAAACTGCAGGAGATGAATTGTCGCAAGAATTTGCGCTTGCCGCTCGCGGAATTTATTCCGATTGCTTTTGCCAGGCATCAGCCCGCTCACTGCTTGGGTCGCTGGTTTCGACCACAGATTCAGGTAAAATGCGCGTTTTCTTGGCGGGACAGGGAGCATCAGGTTGGAGATCAACAGCCAATTATCCACTCTAAAGGACATTTCAGATCGCACCGACAGCCTCAGGGGGTATCTTTGACTACGAGGTGAAGAAAGACCGCCTGGCGGAAGTGGAATTAGAGTTGGGTGAGTCATCGGTCTGGGAGCGGCCAGATTATGCTCAGGCTCTCGGCAAGGAGCGATCTGAATTAGAGGTCGTCGTGCACACGGTGGACAAGCTTCACACTGGTATCTCCGACACAGAAGAACTGTTCAAGCTTGCCCAGGAAGAGTCGGATGAGGAACTGCTGCAGGAAGCCGACTCTGATCTCGCGAAATTACAGGAGAGTCTGCAGGCCCTGGAATTCAGGCGCATGTTCTCAGGCTCCATGGACAGCGCTAATGCATACCTGGATATTCAGGCTGGTTCTGGTGGAACTGAAGCCCAGGACTGGGCAGAAATGCTGTTACGCATGTATTTGCGCTGGAGTGAGGCGAAAGGATTTAAAGCGGACCTCGTTGAAGTCTCGGGTGGCGATGTGGCTGGGATCAAGAGTGCCACACTGCACATCCAGGGGGATTTCGCTTTCGGCTGGTTACGTACGGAAACGGGTGTACATCGCCTGGTTAGGAAATCGCCATTTGATTCCGGAAATCGCCGCCACACTTCCTTTGCCTCAGTTTTCCTCTCACCAGAAATTGCCGATGACATCGAAGTGGATCTTGATATGAGTGATGTGCGCATTGACACCTACCGCTCTAGCGGGGCGGGTGGTCAGCACGTCAACAAGACTGACTCGGCCGTGCGCCTGACGCATGAACCCAGCGGTATCGTGGTGCAGTGTCAGAGTCAGCGATCACAGCACAAGAACAAGGACATGGCGATCAAGCAACTGAAGGCAAAACTTTATGAGCTTGAAGAATTGAAGCGCAAAGAAGAGATGCAATCCATCGAAGAGTCAAAAGCGGATATTGGCTGGGGTAGCCAGATACGTTCCTATGTCCTGGACGCTTCTCGCATCAAGGATCTGCGCACTAATGTGGAAGTCACTAACACCGGTGCGGTACTGGATGGTGACCTGGATAAATTTATTGAAGCCAGTCTCAAGATGGGACTGTAAACGCCAACCGGACCTTAATATGGCTGACAACAACGAATCAAATCTCACGGCAGATGATGAGAATAAACTCATCGCTCAGCGCAGGGAAAAACTGCAGCAGCTGCGTCAGCAGCGGGAAGCGTTCCCAAATGATTTTGAGCGCAAGCATCGTTCGGCAGAATTGATCGAAGAATTTGACGATAAGGACGCTGATGAGCTCAAGCAGCTGGCTTCCCCGGCAACCGTTGCTGGCCGCATCATTCGCATGCGGGGGCCATTTGTCGTGATTCAGGATGGATACGGTCAGATGCAGCTGTATATGAACAACAAAAGCTTCGATGAAGCCAAGGCAGCGGAATTAAAGAGTCTGGATCTCGGCGACATCATTGGCGCTGAAGGCGAAGTCTTCAAGACCCAGAAGGGTGAGCTCACCGTCCGGGTTTCCGAGTTTCGCTTGCTGACAAAGGCGCTAAGACCGCTGCCAGACAAATACAGGGGTCTGAGCGACACTGAGACCCGATACCGTCAGCGCTATGTGGATTTGATCGCGAACGATGATTCCCGCAAAGTATTTGCGCTGCGATCACAAATCGTCAGATTCATCAGGGAGTATTTTCATGAGCAGGGTTTCATGGAAGTTGAAACTCCAATGATGCAGGTTATTCCTGGCGGTGCTACTGCGCGGCCGTTCATCACCCATCACAACGCCCTGGATCAGGATATGTATCTTAGGGTCGCGCCTGAACTGTTTCTCAAGCGCTTGACCGTTGGTGGTTTCGAAAAAGTGTTCGAGCTTAATCGCAACTTCCGCAATGAGGGGCTCTCAACCCGGCACAATCCAGAATTCACGATGCTGGAATTTTATTGGGCCTATGCGCGCTATGAAGACTTAATGAATCTTACCGAAGATTTATTTCGACGCATCACAGAGGAAGTATTGGGGACAGCCACAGTGGTCTACCAGGGTGTGGAATACAACTTTGCTCAACCCTTCGCGCGTTTAACAGTGGAAGAGGCGGTACGCGACACGTGCAAGCTCGATGATGCGGTGAGGCTTGATGATCTGGAGCAAGTCACTGCTGCGGCTGAAAGCCTCGGTGTGGTTTTTGATAAGAGCTGGCCGAAGGGCAAGATCCTCATGGAGATCTTTGAGCAGCGTGTCGAGGAGACGCTGACGCAGCCAACCTTCATCACCCAATACCCGACCGAAGTGTCGCCACTGGCGCGACGCAATGAGAAAAATCCTGATGTGACTGACAGGTTTGAGTTGATTATTGGCGGCAGAGAGTTAGCCAATGGGTTCTCGGAGTTGAATGATCCAGAGGACCAGGCAGAGCGCTTCAAAGCGCAGGTGGCTCAGAAGGATGCAGGTGACAAAGAGGCGATGCACTTTGATGACGATTACGTCACTGCCCTTGAATACGGCATGCCACCCACGGCTGGCGAGGGAATCGGGATAGACAGGTTGGTCATGTTGTTTACCGATTCACCTTCAATAAAGGATGTTCTGCTGTTTCCTCATATGCGCCCACAGCATGACGACCACTGAGGCGGCATCCGGGAATCGGGCAATAAAGCTGGAAGCATCCTGGCGCCAAAAGCTGGACGATCAGTTTCAAGCAGACTATATGCAGGCACTGCGGCAGTTCCTACTTGAAGAGAAGGCGCTTGGTAAGCGCATCTTTCCACCCGGGGACGAGATTTTTTCGGCACTGAACGCAACTGACTTTGATGCAGTCAAGGTGGTGATATTAGGGCAGGATCCCTACCATGGTCCCGGGCAAGCCCACGGCCTTTGTTTTTCTGTCAAACCGGGTGTGCAGGTGCCGCCGTCACTGAAAAACATCTATAAGGAATTGCAGGCCGACGTCGATTTTCAAGTACCCTCCCATGGCTACTTGCAGCATTGGGCGCAGCAGGGTGTCTTGTTGTTAAATGCAGTGCTGACCGTTCAGGCGGGTGAGGCCGCGTCTCATCAGGGCAAAGGTTGGGAGCGTTTTACTGACGCTATCGTAGGGCTGCTGGACAAAGAGCGGGAAGGACTCGCTTTCATGCTCTGGGGCAGTTATGCACAGAAGAAGGGAGCGATTGTTGATCGCGACCGCCATCTGGTGTTGCAGTCGCCTCATCCATCACCTCTGTCTGCCAGTAGAGGATTTTTCGGCAATCATCATTTTTCCAGGGCGAATTCATACCTGGAGTCAAAAGGTAAACGGGTAATTGACTGGCAGTTGCCCATGCAAGTTTCAGCTTAGGTTTTTACTATGACAGATCGTGCACAAGTTATTGTTGGGGCGAGTCACGCAGGTGTCTCATTGGCGCTGCAGTTACGGCGAGAGGGTTGGGAAGGGCCAATCCAGCTGGTGGGAGCAGAAAAAGAATTGCCCTACCACCGGCCGCCTCTATCCAAGGAATTGCTTAGCGGGCAAAAAGAGTTAGATGCGATACGGTTGCGACCGGAGAAAGTTTATGCGGACAACGATATCGAGCTCCTGCTGGGCACCACTGCATTGAAGATTGATAAGGAGCAGCGCTCTGTGCATTTACACGATGGCCGCGTGCTGCATTATGAAAACCTTGCTTTGTGCATAGGCGCTAAAGTGCGCCAGCTCCCGCTGGCCTCAGATTCAGAACGAGTCCTGTATCTGCGAACGGCGGCAGACGTGGCGCAACTGCAGGAGTTGGCTCAGTCTGGAAAACACGCCGTGATTATAGGTGGGGGCTATATCGGACTCGAGGCAGCTGCGGTGTTACGCAAAATGGCGCTTGAGGTGACCGTGCTTGAAATGGCGCCTCGGGTGCTGGCCCGAGTCACCAGCGAAGTATTGTCTGACTACCTGACTTCGCTACATATGATGCACGGTGTTTCCATTAAGACGTCAACGCAGGTCAATGGCATACAGGATCATGAGGGCAAGCTGCAGGTTGTTTGCAATGACAACACGGAATATCTGGCCGACTTCGTGTTGGTAGGGATTGGAGTAGATCCCAATACAGCACTGGCAGAGACTGCCGGTGTCAAGCTGGATGGCGGTATCGTCGTAGACGAGAAGGGGTGTACCAGCGAGCCGCATATTTTTGCGGCCGGAGACTGCACCCGACACCCTAACCGGTTTGCCGGAGGCAATGTTCGTCTCGAATCTGTTCAAAATGCAAATGATCAGGCAAGGGTAGTGGCAGCCAATATGGTGGGCAAGACGAGTATCTATGATGCGGTGCCGTGGTTTTGGTCTGACCAGTACGACATCAAACTGCAAATGGCGGGACTCAATAGCAATTATGACGACACGGTGATTCGCGGCGACTCTGCGAATTCAGGAAACGAAGGGTTTTGTGTGTTTTATCTGCGAGCAGGTGAATTAGTAGCCGTTGATAGTGTGGCGCGACCGAAGGAATTTATGGCGGGCAAGCAACTAATCGCGCGCGGTGTAACGCCAGATAAGGCAAGCCTTGCCGACGAACAGATTGAGCCGGCTAGTTGGTTAAAGCCTTAGGCAGCTAGTCCCCCCGGTAGATGCAGCCCGAGGTGCAGGTCTCCCGGATCTCAACTGCAGAAAGCGGCGGCAAGCTGGGCTGCAGCCGCTGCCAGATCCAGTGTGCGATATTTTCGCTAGTTGGATTCTCGAGGCCTTCGATATCGTTCAGATAGTAGTGATCAAGCTGCTTTCGAATCGGCTTGAATGCGGCACTGATATCGGAAAAATCCATGACCCACCCAGTGTCCGCGCCCACTTCACCCGCGACGAATATTCGCACGGCAAAAGAATGCCCATGCAGCCGCGAGCATTTGTGCTCAACAGGCACGTTAGGCAGTCTGTGGGCCGCCTCAAAGGTGAATTCCTTAAATATCTCCATAAATCTTTTTGATTATCAAGCCTGTAGGTGAAAGGCGACCAATGTTACAAGCCCGTGGATTTTAAGTACAGGGACAATGGCATATAATCGGTGCACAATAATTTGCCGACTCGGCGGGCCGCTGTCACCTATCATTTATGTCAATAAAGACGCGCCTTAAACCAGTTTCACGCTTTCTTTCTGAAGGTAAAAGACTTCCTATCTATCTGGGTATATTGGCTACGATGCTGGTGTTGTGGCTGCAGCTGAGTGCACCGCCGCTGCTCAACAATTTTTTGACGCGCCTTGAATACTTGGTTTACGACCAGCGTCTGCGGGTAATGCCAAAGGCTGAAAAAACCGAGGAGAACAAGATCGTTATTGTGGATCTTGACGAACGGTCCCTGCAGGCAGAAGGACAATATCCCTGGAACCGAATCAAGGTAGGTCAGCTGACTGAGAAGCTCAGGGACTATGGCGCACTGGTAGTTGGGTTTGATATCACCTTTCCCGAGCCTGACCGCAGTATCCGTGATTTGCTGGCTACCGTAGACTTGCGAGCGCTGGGAGAGGGCTTCAATGCAACGCTTTCCGAGATTGAGCCACAGATCGACTCAGACCAGTATTTCGCCCGGGTCATGCAGAGCGGCATCGATGTGGTGCTGGCGATTAACTTTAATCCCCAGACGGATGCAAAATACAACGAATTGCCAGAATCCATCGTCGATATTGATCCTGAGTTAGCTGACAAAATCACGGTGCAGGACATGACCGGATTTACTGGCAATATCAAGGTGCTGCAAGATGCCGCCTTGGGCAATGGCAGTATGAATCACGCGCCGGACATGGATGGAATCGTCAGACGCGTACCATTACTATTCAGGTTTGGTGACTCACTGTTCCCCACCTTGTCATTGGAAATGATCCGCGTTTATAACTTTCTCGAAACCTATGAGGTCGTTACGCAAAGTTATGCTGATCTTGAAGTGATTAGAGCAATCCGAATTGGAACGGGGGCAGGTGCCTTCGAAATACCTACCGATGGTCTGGCTCAAGTTAATGTTCCCTACGTTGGCTCTTCTTCTCAGCTTGATGATCGTCATTTCCTCTATATTTCTGCCACTGATGTATTGCAGGGTAATCTGAACGAAGGAGAGCGCGGAGCCTTACAAAACTCCCTGGTGCTGGTTGGTACCAGCGCGCCGGGACTCGGGGATATTCGAGCCATGCCCCTTCAGCAGGTTTACCCTGGGGTTGAGGTTCATGCCAATATGCTCAACGCCTTGCTGAACTCGGTGACGATCGTCGATGTTAGCTCTGGTGAAACTGATACCCAGTCAGTGTTTAGCAGTTTCTCGCGACCTGAAAATGTGTATTTCCCGTATAAGCCAGATTGGGAAGCAGGGGCACTGTTTTTTATCATCATGGTGCTCGGGATTGGTTTGTCGCTAGCCTTCCCCTTTATGGGGGCAGCGGCCATGGCGTCAACTGCTGTGACGCTGATTGTCGCGGTTACCTGGCTTAATTTTCAGCTCTGGGCGAACTATATGCTGGACTTCGGGTTGGTCCTGATTGTGCTGGTCATTCTTTTCGTTACGCTGACAAATCTTATCTATGGCTTTCTCGCCGAGAGCCAAACCCGCAAGACCATCAAAGGCATGTTCGATCAGTACGTGCCGCCAGCACACATTGACTCTATGCTTGAAAATCCCGATAACTATTCGTTTGAAGGTGAAAGCAAGGAGCTCACCGTGCTGTTCTCGGATATCCGTAGCTTTACCACAATTTCAGAGGCCTTGAGCGCTTCTGAACTGAAGACCTTGCTAAACGATTTCTTCACACCCATTACTGAAATAATTTTCAAACACAATGGCACTATTGATAAGTACGTGGGTGATATGGTGATGGCCTTCTGGGGCGCTCCCTTGGATGATGATAATCATCGGGGCAATGCCATCAAGGCTGCGCTGGAGATGCTGGAAAAAGTAGAGGCGCTAAAGCCAGAATTCGAGGAGAGAGGCTACCCGGAAGTTAATGTTGGCTGCGGCATAAATACTGGTTTTATGAATGTGGGTGACATGGGCTCAACCTATAGGCGCTCGTATACCGTGTTGGGTGATGCGGTTAATCTTGGCTCGAGGCTCGAGGGGCTGACCAAGTTCTATGGGATAAAACTGCTTATTGGGGGAGAAACAGCGAAGGAGCTTGATGGGTTCCTGCTGCGCCTGATCGACAAAGTAAAGGTGAAAGGTAAACACGAGGCGGTGGAATGTTACGAGCCCCTCTGTGTTGAGGCCACTGCGGGTGAGCAGCTCAAAGCCAGAGTAGCGGCTTATCACAAGGCGCTTGATGCCTATCAAGAGCAGCAGTGGGATGACGCCCAGTCCGAGTTTGAGACGCTGTTGGAAGGGGAGCCCGAGTGCAAACTTTATACGGTTTATCTGGAGCGTATAGAAACCTTAAGAACCGCAGATTTGCCTGCCGACTGGGATGGTGCCTATACCCACACCAGCAAGTAAAACTCAGTTAAATTGCAGTCTGCAGTTTTATTGACATGGGAACTTAAGTCGGTAAAATGCGCTGTCTCCTGTGACGGGTGGTTAGCTCAGCTGGGAGAGCATCGCCCTTACAAGGCGAGGGTCGCAGGTTCGATCCCTGCACCACCCACCATTTAACGTCAGAACGTTTGGCGTTTGTCGCGGACCGGTAGTTCAGCTGGTTAGAATGCCGGCCTGTCACGCCGGAGGTCGCGGGTTCGAGTCCCGTCCGGTCCGCCATTTTCATCCCTGCTGCCTATTCAGCTTCCGATCGTCTCTGCTTACATCTCAAAAACCCCCTTCAATAGATCTGCTTTCTGAAACATGTACAAGCCGCTGCAGATAGAACCGCCCAGGCTGCAGCGACTCACCGCATCCTATCTGGACCAGCGGGACATTCGCCTTTCGGTGTTACGTTTGGATGAGATTCATCCACTGATTTTTGGCAACAAATGGTTCAAGCTCAAGCACAACCTGCTTGCCAGCCAGGAGCAGGGATTTTCCCGACTCCTGAGCTTTGGCGGTGCCTTTTCCAACCATCTCATGGCCGTCGCGGCTGCGGGGCAGCACTGCGGGCTGGAGACGATTGGTGTGGTACGTGGTGATCTGGTTCAGCCACTCAATCCGGTGCTCCAGTTCGCGGCTGAGCGGGGTATGAATCTGCAGGGGATTAGCCGCTCGCAATACCGCCAAAAGGACAATCCTGAGTTTCATGAGGCGCTCAGGTCGCGGTGGGGAGAGTGCTATTTGATTCCTGAAGGCGGCAGTAATGCCCTCGGCGTAAAGGGTTGCAGGGAAATCGCCAGCCTGGTTTCCTGGGAGCCTGGCGCTCGCCAGCGCTTGCTCGCATTGGCATGCGGCACTGGCGCAACGATGGCGGGGGTGATTCAGGGGTTCGCGGCCAATATCGCGATTCGCCCCGAGATCCTGGGCGTCTCAGTGCTCAAGGCGCCGGGCTACTTGTCGCGCAATGTCTCGCGCTGGCTTGATGCTGGCGACCTGACTTCTGAACCGTCCTGGCGCATCGACGATGACAGTCATTTTGGGGGCTATGCCCGTTCAAACCCTGCTCTGGAGCGATTCATGACTGTTTTCAGCGACACGCACGGTATTCCTCTGGAACCTGTGTATACAGGAAAGCTATTCTGGCGCCTGGATCAGGATATCAGGTCAGGTCAGATAGCGCCGGGTACAGACGTCATTGCCCTCCATACTGGCGGGCAAATCCCTGTTGTTGGGGCTTAAAGCGGTAGCCAGTGGATTGAATTTGCCGCCCAGGCTGCTGTCATGGGTCCAATATTGGTAAAAATTCCCACAGAACCCTACAATGCCGGGGTGCCAGGTCGTAAGTAGGGCACATCAGCGGCATTGCGACCGCTAATTTAGACTGGATTCTGGGTAACAGATCTCGATGACCGCTCTGAAACCACTGCTCTTCTCTCCGACTCTGGTGGTTGCCAGGTTTCTTGCTATCAGCCTCCTGTCAGGCTGGAGCCTGCTTTTGGCGCAATCTGGCTATGCCGGGGTCTTGCTTGAATTAACGCCAACCGCGAATGAGCCTGAACTGCCTGTCGAGGCGATTGAGAGCCAGGCTGTTCGGATTGATGCGGTGCAGATAGCAGGCCTCGAGCCACGGTCTGTATTCGACGTTGAAGTATCTGCAGATCGGTTTGTTGAATTTATTGTGACTGATGTTGGTCATTATCTGAATGGCGATAAGCACATTAGTGCTGCGGCGCAGGCAGGAGCCAAGAACTACAGCATGACCCTGACGGTAGGCGCAGCGCGGCTGTTTGGCTATCTGTCTGCCGGCGCCCTGATTTGGCAAGTAGACGCGCAGAGAGACGCAGCGGGTTATCAGGGATGGGCCTATCTTCCTGCCCGCTTGCCAGCTGGAGAATTGAATAACGACTTCTTCATCCCCACCTCAGCGCTGGTTCCACCGCCACTGCGCTCGCTGGTCGTGCCGATTCAGGCACTCCAGGCTGGCGGCGGGGATGCCGCGCTCACCGCTAACGAGCCGCAAAACGCCTCGCTGCCCAACATCTCAGCCAGCAACCTGCAGATTAGCCAGTCTTTCGAGCCAGATCCTGTTATCGCTGGCGCTACAACTGATGCAGTAATCACCCTGAAAAACATCAGCGGTGAAGCGCATGAAAATCTGGTGCTGGAAGTGTTCTTTGTGCTTGAAGACAGTGTGCTGGTGGCAGCAAATCCTGGCTGCAACGAGCAGCTAAGCCTGTCCTTGCAGAAGGTGCTGTACTGCACGGTCGGGAATCTGGCTCCAGGTGAAACCCGACACTTTGGCTTCAGCGTCAGCGTTGCTGAGGCAGGGGTGAGCTATCTGGCGAGTTCGGCGGTTGTTGGTGGCTTGCGACATGATCTTATCATCAATGTTGTGAAAGATATTCGCACAGATAGCGATCAGGACGGCATCAGTGACTTTAATGAGAGCCTACTGGCTACGGATCCACTGGATAGCAGCTCAGTTGATTACAGCGAATCTGTAATCGATGTGCTTGCGCTCTATACACCCAATGCGATTGCGGCTTATCCCGGCGCCATAGAGACTCGTATAAATCAACTATTCGGGGTGGCCAATCAAATCTACCGGGATAGTAAGGTTGGTATCAGGCTGCGACCGGTTTACCTTGCTGGGATCGCTACCAATGAATCTGCCGATATGGACACTGTGCTAGCTCAGCTCATGGCTGGCGCTGCTCCCGAATATGCTGATGTTGAAGCTTTGCGATCGCGGTTTGGTGCCGACCTGGTTATTTTGTTCAATACCCTGGAGCCGGTTGGCTCCCGTTGCGGTCTTGCCCCTGTGGGTGGTTTCAAAACCAATGGCTACTTCAGTCCGGCAGTTGAACGCGCCCTTGGCTATTCGGTCATAGCCGCGGATTGTCCGGTTGAGCTGGTCGTGGCACATGAGCTTGGCCATAACATGGGTTTGACCCATTCCCATCTCGAAGAGGGGGCAGGCGGCACTTACAACTTCTCCACTGGCTATGGTGTGGAAGCACAATTTGTAACGGTCATGGCGACTCCTGCGGCGTTTCATACGGACAATCGTATTGCCAGATTTTCCGATCCAGAGCGCTCCTGTGCAGGGGCTCCCTGCGGCGTACAAAGCGAGGCGACGCTTGGGGCAGATGCAGTGCAATCGTTGAACCTGGTGCGTCATCAAATTGCTAATTTCACGCCATCTACGGTGCCGGATCTTCCTCGACGCCAGGTTGCCAGCATTAGCGGCGAGAAGACTGCAGCTGCTATTGCAGTTGCCGCGAGCAAAGATGAGGGGCTGAGTTTTAGCGAGGTCTTCACCCCCAGTGACAGGGTGAGTATATCGGCAAATATTCTTTTGGATCCGGAACATATTGGCAAAGTCGGGACTCTACATGTTCTAGTGGGCCTGAAAGGGGAAGCCGAACTGTATCAGTTAAACAGCAATGCCGAATTGGAGCGTTGGGATGGTCAGCTCGAAAATCTATTCCCCTTGGCTCAGCCTCGCGCCTTAAATGCTGAGGAGAATTTGGCCCTGCTGCAGAATTTTCAATTCAGTAGTTCCCTGGCAGGTCTGGACCTGGTGGTTTATGTTGCCTATCGGATACCAGAATCTGGGGTGCTAATCTACACCATGGATCCCATGCCACTGCGGATCGTGCTTTAGCAGAATCGTCGAGTCTACCCGAGTCGTCGCAATCGCCAGAATTTTGCTCTGCTGGCTCCGGGCCAGGAGCTGCCAATCCACCGCGGGCAACAAGATTACAGCCATGCTGGCCATGGTATACTTCCTGGCCAACTAACCTGTTTCTATTAGCAATTACTCCAGCATTATCATGAGACAATTCCATCGTATCGGCATTGTAGGTCGACCCGGCCACAGTGGCGTCGCTGAAACCTGCCAGCGCTTGCTCGAGTTCCTGACGGAACAATCGGTTTCTGTGGTAATGGATAAAACTACAGCGGCCCTGGCAGAGGCGGCGGGCAGCGAAGTGCTTGCTCGAGAAGAGCTGGCCAGCAACTGCGATCTGGTTATCGTAGTGGGCGGGGATGGCAGCATGCTCAACATGGCCAAGTTTATAGTCCCGGACCAGGTGCCGGTTATCGGGATCAACCGCGGAAAATTGGGCTTTCTCACCGATGTTTTACCGGAAGAACTGGAGGCGCAGCTTGCCGCCGTTCTGGCTGGGGAATATACCGTCGAAAATCGGTTTAT
Organism: uncultured Pseudomonadales bacterium; assembly: GCA_938091935.1. GTDB lineage: Bacteria > Pseudomonadota > Gammaproteobacteria > Pseudomonadales > Pseudohongiellaceae > UBA9145. Next base: position 3,469 of record CALKNV010000013.1, on the reverse strand, counting down.
GCTGGATGTGACATTAGCCCAGAGTGGTGGTCAGGAACGAATTGGCACTGCGCTTAACGATGTGGTTCTGCATCCCGGTAAAGCCGCGCAGATGATAGAGTTTGAGCTGTTCGTTAATGATCGTTTCGTGTATTCCCAGGTTTCTGATGGTCTCATCGTGGCGACGCCCACAGGCTCAACCGCCTACGCGCTATCTGCAGGTGGCCCGATCATGCATCCCGATCTTAATGCCATCGTTCTGGTTCCCATGTATCCCCACTCGCTCAATAGCCGGCCCATAGTTGTGGGCGGTGAATGCGAGATCAGGCTTGTAATCGGAAACCGGGATTCGCTCAGTCCCCAGATTAGCTGCGATGGTGAGGCGGGTTATACCACCCAGCCTGGCGAGGAAATACTTGTCACCAAGAATGCTTCGCCACTCCAGTTGATACATCCACTGAACCACAGCTTCTACCAGGCTTGTCGCAGCAAATTAGGCTGGGGCAGCAGGTTGGTGAATCTGGATGATTAGAGCTGCCAGCGTTGATGTGGCGATTAATCTTGCCCAATTCAGCCAACAGCTTTTCCAGTCCGGCATTGAGCACCGCATTGTCGAGGAGTCAGGCAAGCAAACAATTTGGGTTGGTTCAGATCACGAAGCTTATTTGGTGCAGCAGCGCTTGGATGACTGGTTGAAATCTGCTCCGCCTCTGGATGAAAATCCCGCAGCTTTCACAGGGCGCGCACTTAAGGCATCCGCAATTCAAACTGGCCTGCTGCGCTGGTTAGTCGCCGCATGGTTTGGTTTCAAGCGCTGTCCCATAACCTGGACTTTGATAATTGGCTGTATAGCCGTTGCGGTCTTAAGTAGATTAGGTGGTGACACTTACAGCGTAAGGGTGCTGTTCTACCCCTTGTTGCCTGAAGATAGTCTGGTGCAACTGTTTCTGGCCATTGACTCCATGGCTGAGGCGATTCGTACACTGACTCCGATGTTACTGCACTTTGGAGAGCTTCATTTGATCTTCAATATGCTCTGGCTGTGGTATTTCGGTAGGCAGCTGGAAAAGCTGCAGTCATGGTGGGTTTTTCTGCTACTGGTGATAGTGACTTCTTTTGTCGGTAATACCGCGCAGTACTGGTACCTTGGATATAACAATTTTGGCGGTATGTCTGGCGTGGTTTACGGTCTGGTTGGCTATGCCTGGATGATTTATCACTTCATCCCTCGTACGGGTCTCATGCTTAGCAATAAAATGTTTATCATCTTTATCGCAGCCTTGTTTTTGATGGAAGTGTTAGCCTCCTCAATGATCGCTACTGCAGCCCATGCGGGAGGCCTGGTCGCGGGTGTCCTGCTGGGAGGGTTAACGGCCGCCTACTATCGACTTTATTTGCGCCAGGACATGCTGGGGCATTCATTGAAATAAGAGAGTAACCGATGCAAGAACTTGAGCAGACACTATTTGGGTTTCTTGAAAACCCTCCAGGCTCTGTCGATGAACTGGTCTCGCGAATCACGCCGGATGTGTATGAGCGGCTAAAAGAAGCGGTCGCATTAGGGCGCTGGTCTGAGGAGCAGCGTTTGAGCCCTCAGCAGTCTGAGCAGTGCATGCAGCTGATCATTCTATATGAAGCACACAATGTCGACACTGAGGTCAGGATTGGCGCGCCGTTAAGTTCTGAATGCGGTAGCAGTGGTGCAGAGGAGAGAGCTGTAACTGTGCGCGACTCTAGCTTTGGGGACGCAGAATGAAAACAATTGCCCAAGGCATAATTAGGAAGATGCGCACTCGTCTCCAGCAGCCAGTGAGCTATAGCGTAAGGTTTGGCGACGAAGAAGTGCCACTTAACCCACTTTTAGAGAAAGAAATCAGGCTACATTACAGCGGTAAGATTTTCTGCGTGCACTGCGGCCGTAAGTCTAACAAAAGTTTTAACCAGGGCTACTGCTATCCCTGTTTTCAGAGCCTGGCACAGTGTGATTCCTGCATAATTCACCCAGAAAGATGTCATTTCGAGCAGGGTAGCTGCAGAGAGCCGGCCTGGGGAGAGAAGTACTGCATGCAGGATCATATTGTCTATTTGGCTAATTCATCCGGACTCAAAGTTGGGGTCACGCGCGCAACACAGGTGCCCACACGTTGGATTGACCAGGGTGCAACGCAGGCCTTGGCGGTTATGCGGGTGCGAAGCAGGCTGCAGTCGGGCGTACTTGAGGTCATGTTCAAACAGCATGTGGCAGACAAGACGAACTGGCGCGATATGCTTAAGGGCGCCGCGGTTGAGTTAGATATGGCAGCGGAGCGAGACCGACTAGTGGCTGAATGCAAAGGAGCTATCAGTGAGCTTGAAGATCAATTTGGGTTCTTCGCAATAAGCAAGCTTTCCGGCATCGAACCCGTGAGTATCGAATATCCAGTTACGCAGTACCCGGAGAAAATCAGCTCGTTTAATTTTGATAAAGATCCTGAAGTTTCGGGCAAATTGCTCGGCATTAAAGGACAATATTTGATTCTAGATGGTGGTGTAATCAATCTGCGCCGTTTCTCAGGCTATGAAGTCGAGTTAAGCGCTTAGCAATTGCCCATCTACCGATCATTACTACAGTGTTATACGGGTACAAAGGTTTAAATGTGCTCAAGCTATAGAGGAACTTCATGAAAAACGCCCAGGCCAGAACGGTTTATCTCAAAGACTATCAGCCGCCAGCCTTCACCATCCAGACAACACAACTCCGCTTCGACCTGTTTGAGGATTACGCCATTGTCGAGTCGACGCTGGAAATGCAGAACCTCAGCGGAGCGGATCTATTGGTGCTGCACGGAAATAACATGCAGCTGGAAGAGGTGAGGCTTGATGAGATATCTCTTGAGCCAACGCAGTACCTGCTGGACGATGAGCAGCTCAGTATTCCAGCACTTGGAGATGTTCTCGGACGGTCTCCCGAGGCGTTCACGCTGTACTGTCGTACGCGGATTGAGCCGCAGAACAACACTGCGCTGGAGGGATTGTATAAGTCCAAGAAAATGTTCTGTACCCAGTGTGAGGCCGAAGGCTTCAGGCGCATCACTTACTATTTGGATCGGCCTGATGTTATGAGCCGGTTTACTACTACTATCATCGCTGATGCCGAGCGCTATCCGGTCTTGCTTTCAAACGGTAACCGCATCGCAGAGGGCGTAGTGGAGTCTGACCCTTCGCGTCATTGGGTGAGTTGGGAAGACCCCTTCATGAAACCGAGCTACCTGTTTGCCCTGGTGGCTGGGAACCTCGAGCAAATGAATGACTCGTTTACCACCATGACGGGAAGGGAAATCAAGCTTCAGATATTTGTCGAGGAGAAAGATCTGGACAAGATTGACCACGCCATGGATTCACTTAAGCGCTCAATGCGCTGGGACGAGGAGGTCTATGGTCGCGAGTATGATCTGGATATTTTTATGATTGTTGCCGTCGATGACTTCAATATGGGGGCTATGGAAAACAA
>CALKNV010000012.1 GCA_938091935.1 uncultured Pseudomonadales bacterium | reverse complement strand
AAAAATACAGTACTGTATTTTTACTCTGACCCCTTTTTATACCCCTTTTTATTTCTTTTTATTTAGACCCCTTTCTATTTAGCTCCATCCAGCAAGTCAAACACCCCTTCTTCCTCCAATACCCTGACGCCAAGTCGCTGGTCCGACACGCCGGGGCGCAGCTTGTAATCGAACTTCAATTTGCCGCCGTCCACTTCCGCGACAAAGTGTGAACGGCTGATCTGTTTCGATTCTACAAGCTGCCCATCGAGTTCAATCAGATGAGAGGAGAACAGAAACAGGCAGTCTTCCTTGGTAGCGAAGCGCTTGAGTACTGCCAGTGAAGCATCAAAGGCGTCTTTCACGTTAGTCCCCTTGAAGGGCTCATCCATCACTGCAACTACGCTGTGTCCCAGGGAAATCGATTCAGCGATGGCGCGAATACGTAGCGCTTCCGCCCGAAAATAACTGATACCAGCGTGGATGTCGTCGTTTAAGGAAATAGAACTGTACAGCCTCTGCACCGGCACAAAAGCAAAGCGATGCGCCGGTACGCCCATACCGAGATGAGCCAGATACAGGGCCATGGCTACGGCGCGCAGATAGGTGGTCTTGCCGGCCATGTTGGGCCCGGTAAGAAACAGCACGCGTTGCTGTTGATCCAGATTTACTGCATTCGGTACCGCTTCATCCAGATAGGGATGAACCAGTCCCTCAGCTTCGATTCTTATATCACCATCCAGAACCTCTGGGATGGTAAAGCCATGCTCAAGGGTCGCATCGGCCAGAGACACCAGAGCGTCAAACTCATAAACCAGCTGCAGAATGCGCAGAATGACACCTTTAGCCTGCTGTCTGAACACCTGGTCGAGGCGGAATATTTTGCGGGGTGAACTACCCGCGACCTGCTGTTGCGGGATCTCATCCACCCACGCAAAGGAAAGTAACTCCTGCAGCTCAGTCAGCAATGGGACTATTTCTCCCTTTGCTTGTTCCAGTTCTTCCTGCGCCATGAATTCACACAGTCCGCGAATGACACTGCAGGTATACTGCACGCCCCTGACGATGCTGCGGTAGTGGCGATCGTGATTGAAGTAAACATTGGACGCCTGCAGGAAAAACTCTATCGGATTTTTCTTGGTGGCCCCAAGCAGGACCTCCCGTTGATAGATCTCCACGTTTTGCACCACGTAGGCAGGCAGCTTCCTGAACACTTCCCTGTTTTCACAGATAAAGGCGATAGACTGCTGGGTAATGCGTATTGGCTCCGCCTCACACCATGGCAACTCCATGCGCTTGCGCAGTAGCTTGGCGCCGCCTTCAGTGCGGGTGAAGTTGCAGAACTCGAACAGGCACTCAGCGTCGCTGTCGGTCTCGAAAATTTCGAGGTCTTTCAGGGTGTGGGCATCCAGCACCAGGGGATCATAGCCGGAGCGAAGGTCCTCCAGCGATTGGGTCTGGCGATCGAAACTAAGGAAGCGGCGACCGAGATTTGTTTTACGGCCACTTTCGCCGGGGGTTGGCATGCCTGCAAGGCGCATTTATTGTTTACTCAAAACCAGTACATTTCATTTATCAGACTTCCCAGCAAAGAGCGCGATTGATGTGAACTCATCTCGACCAATTATAACGAGACCTAATACGCTTTTTTCCCGGGCGCTTTATTTCTTGTTGCTTTTTTATCTGCTTTCTTTCGCGCTCTTGCTTAATTGTTTGCCAGAGATTTTCTTGTCCAGCATCTTGCCCCAATCTTTAAAAGGCCCGGCGACATTCTGCCAGAAAGTTCGATACTCACCCTGCCTTTCTGGACCAATTCCCCAGGGGGTATACTCGTCTTTCTCAGGAATGTATAGCGTGCCGAACATACGGTCAAAAATGCTGGTAATTGCCGCCATGTTGGTATCCCAGTGTTGAGGCAGATAACTATGGTGAGTGTGATGCATGGCTGGGCTTTGCAGCCAGTATTCCAACCATCTGGGATAGCGGAATTGAATGTGGTAATGGCGAAAAGCGCCGGTAACGCCAAACAGGAACGAGAAGAAACCGACATTAAACAAAGTGGCCTGCGTTATACCGCCACCAAACAACCAGGAGAAAACGCCCGCCGCAAAGCCGAAACTGAACGCTGAGCCTGCCGCCCAGATTGGCCCAGCGATAACATGCTCGCGGTATCGAGTTAGTGGCGTCAGCACCTCGGCAGAATGATGCACCTTGTGAATGGCCCACAGCGCAGGCACTTTATGCATTGCATAGTGGATCCAAAAGAATACGAAGTCATAACAAAGAAGTAGTACGAGGCTGTATAACAGCATCCAGCCAAAGTTGGACTGCAGGGCTGGTGTCGCACCGAACAGGCCTTCCATACTGGCAATCATAAACTGCTCGGTGGCAGGCCCCACGGTCGCGAACAGGGCCACGGCCCAGAATGGTCGCAAACTGCGCTCAAGAACCCATAGCCAAACGTCTACCCTGGCGGAAATATGGGTATAGATATCCCTAGGTAGCAGGAATTCCAACAAGCCATCGGATTGATGCTCGCGACCATCTGCACCTTTCGCACCTCGCCCTCGTAATAGCACGTAGAGCGCTAGCGCCAAGATCAATGTAATCAGCATACGATCCCAGCGCAGATCGGTGGGTATATTTTCTGCGATTACTGTCCAACCAAGCCGAACAATCTCGGTGAATGGGCCTTCCACTTCGCTCAAACTTTCCATGCTTTCCTTCTTCTTTGCGGTTCAGCATATAGTGTGGTCACACAGAAATACAGCTATCTCCTATGCGCAAAGAACCCCTCAAATGAATCAATCACCCTATCTACATCTTGCTCACTGACATCCAGGTGAGTCACCAGGCGCATCCTCTGTCCGCCTATAAGCTTTATGCCTTGCTTGACCAGACTATCAGCGAGTTGCTCGCCTGTTTCCCGACTCGGCAAACCAATAAACACCATGTTGGTTTGATTGCTTTGCACATCGACTTCAGCAATCGTCTGAAGTGACTCAGCGAGCCGCTTCGCATTAGCATGATCATCCCGCAAGCGTTCCATGTTATTGTCTAACGCAAAATCAATAGCAGCTGCCAAGATGCCGGACTGGCGCAACCCGCCACCGGCCATCTTGCGCCAGCGCCTTGCCGAGGCAATCAATTCTTCTGATCCACAAAGCAGGGAACCTATCGGCGCACCCAGGCCCTTCGAGCAACAGATTGAAACGCTATCGACATGGCGGGCGATCTCGGACACATCCACACCGAGGGCAACGGCAGCATTGAATACCCGGGCTCCATCGAGATGCAGAGACAAGCCATTATCCTGGGCAAATTGTGCCGCCTGCGCCATATAGTCCAGACTCAATACCTTGCCGTTATGGGTGTTTTCCAGCACCAGCAACTTGCTGCGTGCGAAATGGGAATCATCAGGCTTAATGCGTGACTTAACGACATCCAGGCTGAGGCTGCCATCCGGCTCAACTGGAATCGGCTGCGGCTGCAGGCTGCCGAACACCGCGCCGCCTCCGGCCTCATATAAATAGGTGTGGTAATCCTGACCAACGATATATTCCTCACCCCGCTGGCAGTGTGCAAGCAGAGCAACCAGGTTGCTCTGGGTGCCAGAAGGCAGCAACAGCGCAGCCTCTTTGCCAGCCAGTTTGGCGACACGGGTCTCCAGCGCATTGACCGTTGGATCATCGCCGAAAACATCATCGCCCACTGGTGCGGCGGCCATCCTTTCGCGCATGGCCACGCCGGGCCTGGTTACGGTGTCACTTCTTAGATCAATCACGTTCTCTGTACTCTCTCGCTGTCGTCTATAAAAAGAGGTGCCGAGGCAAGTATACCGAGAATTGCAGCCTTGGGGTCCGTTGCTTGGGGCAATAGCAGCTGATTAATTTAGCTGTTCCATACTCTGCGCTTCTTTCTATGCATCTTTGTGCAATACTGTGCGCTCTGGCGGTCCGGGTAATCCAGATTAGCCCGCCACCAGTACTAGAAGTCAGGGTCGCATTTTATGGCGCGGCTCGAACGCTTACCGAGGAGTAAAAGCAATGCATGCCCAGTTAAAGTCCTTGTGTTTTGGGCTTGCGGCCAGTTCGCTATTGGCGACAACCGCAGCGCAGGCGCAGGACACAACCGTGTTATACAACGAGCGCATCGTTGAGATTGGGCAGACTCTGCCCGACGCCAATGACCTCTGGGTGAAACCTGAGGATCTAACGCGCATCAATGATTTTGAACTAAAGCCGGAGGGCGCGTGTTATGAAGCACTGTGCGTTCCTGTGCTGCAGGACCGCGATAGTGATATGTATGTCACCCGTGGCGGGCAGGGCTGGTTTAATGTCACCGGTCTCGCCGACAAACTGCAGCAGGCCTATGTCGTAGACCATGATGATGGCGTATGGAGCTTCGGCACCATGCCGGTCAAGCGCCAGTCCTTTATTCGAGGCGGCATGGCACCTGATTTCGAGTTGAATGATCGTGAGGGTAATCCGGTTCGGCTTTCAGACTTTCAAGGCAAGAAAGTACTGCTGCTGACCTGGGCTTCCTGGTGAGGATGTCGTTTCGACGTGCCCGTGTGGCAAGTGATATACGACGAACTCAAATCAGAAAACGAAAACTTTGAAATCATTTCCGTAGCGCAAGACTCCGGTGGCGAGGACGCCGCGGGCCCAATTTTTGACGCTGCTGATGTGACTTACACTTCCCTGATTGATGTAAACCATCTGATCAGCTCACTTTACAATCTGGTGAATGTGCCATCCGGCGTCTGGATTGACGAAGAGGGTCGAATTGCGCGCATCAATGAAGGGACCTATGCCCAGGAGCATTTCAACGGCGCCTTCGGCACCAATGAATATGTGCCTATTGTTCGCGACTGGGTAGAGAAAGGGGCAGAGAGCCAATACGTCTGGGATACATCGAAAGTGCGAGAAAGCATTGTCGATCGCACCCCCGAGGCGGAAAAAGCACAGCCCGCTTTCTTACTTGGCTCCTACTATTTCCAACGTGATAACGAAGCCAAGGCCGAGCAATACTGGACACTGGCCCAGCAACTTGACCCAACAAGCTGGAACTACCTGCGGCAGGACTTGCAGTATGAAGAAGGCGGTTCCGCCGGGCCAGCCTGGCAGCAACGCGTCGAAGAAGTTGAAGCCGCTGGTGGCGCCTACTATGCACCACTTGAAATAGAGAGTGGTGGCAACTAAGCAAGTCTGTATGCCCTGCTGTCGGGGATACAAATTTTAATAAGGTCAGCGTAAAAACCGAAACCCGGTTTTCACGCTGGCCTTTTTATTTGTCCAACAGTCCGCGCCGACTAAACCATAGCTCCAGTGGATAAGTCACCAGTGGCGGGATAGCAGCCAACACAGCAAGCACGCCACACCACCATGGCCAGCGTAATCGGCTGGCACTGTAAAGAGCAACAAAGAAGTAAAACAGAAATGCCGCACCATGCAGCCTGCCGAACAGCCACACACCAGCATCAGACATATCCAGGGTATATTTAAACAGCATGCCTATAAGAAGACCTGCCCAGGTAAGCGCTTCAATGCGCGCGGCGAGGATGAATATTTTTTGGGTGGAAAACAGAAATAGTTACCGCTTGTTGTTACTGCTTCATCAGCAATTATTGTTTAGGTAAGTATTTTATTGCCTGACCGGGGAGAATCAAAACTTTAAAAGCTACATTCCTAAACCCACCACCTCTTGCTCTTGCGCATTGATAGATTCGATGAGCTCTGCTCGAAATTCATCTCGATTGAACTCTTCCTCAAGTCGAAGCAGAAAATAGTCAACTGATACTCCTGCCGCGATACCAACAACAGCACCTACAGCGGCACCCGCCAGCGTACCAAGGCCAGGGATAACGGAACCAATGACCGCGCCCGTCGCTGTGCCTGCTGCACCCGTAACTGCCTTGCTGCCGAGAGCCTTTGTTACCGCCGTTGCCGCAAGCTTGATGAGCCCCTTCGCGGTAATCTTGGCTACAACTGCGGTGACGATCGCCCCACTTATGACACCAGCGCCTCCTCTGGCGCGGGTCGTAGTTACAGATGGAATATTTTCCATGCTGGGCAGCTCAAATGTATTCAGCGGCCGCGACTCAACAATCTGATAGCTACCATCGGACAGCTCCATCTCGGCCAGCAATGCCTCAAGGTTGTTCTGGTAGTCGATTCTTATGGTTTCATTTTCGGCAAGCAGTTCTGCTAGCAGTCTTTCATATTCAGCGAAGGGTTCTCCAGCGAGTAGATTTATTGTCAGGTCATTGCGAATTCGCGTCTCGATATTGCCGGAGACAAGGCTGGCGATGCGCAGGTATTCTTGTGGAAGACTGTAATAGCTGTCCAGAAACGGATCTACATTAGCTCGCAGCTTTTCAAACCCCTCAGCCAAAGCTGCATCCACAAGCGCGGCGCGAGCATCGATAGCTCTGACTGTTTCGAGCTTCAAGGCATCGACCTCAGCAACAGTACCGGGGCGCATAATTCTTTCACCTATGCGCTCTGCGGTGGGGATGACCTGTTGCCTGAGTTCTTCCAGTAGCTCAACCGACTCAGAGGAATTTCGCACCTGCTGCTCAAGCAGGCCAGCAACGCCGGGAAGGATAAACAGCAACAGCACAATCGCATAGGCAGTAGTTTGTAGCGCTGTCTGGAAGCCAACAGGTCCCGGCCCTGCTGTGTTAGAAAGTGGGTTCACTATACGTCGAAGCTCCGCGCCCGGAATCAGGAACGCTGAACACACCATGCTCAGATTAAGAAACAGTGCTGAGGTAGGCAGCACCACCAGAAAGAGCTGCAGGAAACTAAACCCACCACTATAGTCAAAAGCGACTCGCTTGAGATCATGAAACGTCTGGCTCCAGAGCAATGTGAGCTGCATAAACTGGCTGCTGTCAGCCGCTGTATTGAGCCCGCCGATGCCAGCGGCAGGAGACGACGCATTCGACACAAGGTTAACCAGTAGCGGCGTCAGCAACATCGCTATGATGTACAAGGCAGTCATTGCCAGAGGTACTATCCAACCCGTGATACCCAGAGCACGGTGGAAAACCAGATAAGGTTTGAACTCCCCTTGCACCAGGCGCTGAAAACGCCGAAAGACTAACCAGAGAGCTGGAATTGTCAGCAGAGCCAGCAGCCATTCGAGCCACGACAGGTAAATTAACCAGAGTAATGTGAAGTAGCCGAACACGAGACTGTAGACCAGCCAGAAGACCGTCATGATGATGCGGCCACTAAACAAGCTAAATAAGATACCCCGCTGGTGATAAGCGCTCAGGTCATGTATGCGGCGAATTGTCAGACTATAAAGCCTGGTAGTGAGAATTGGCGCAGCTACAATCACCGTGCCCAACAGTGCTACCCAAAGTGACTCGCTGCGGCCAAGTTGATTGGCGATGAGGAAGACAATGGCAACCCAGCTTGTGGAGAAAACAAGGTAGTTAACCAGATTCGGCATTTGCCAATTCTCCCCATTAATTTACGTTAAGCAGGCTGTACTAAGATCATCCTAACCCCGCCACCCAACTGCCGTCGAGCCAGGCTTCCGAAAGCTAGCGGAACTAAATTGGGATCAGAGCCGGTTTTCTACCCTAACCCCCTTTCTACCCTAACCCCCTTTCTCCTATTTCTTGCGATGACGGCGAACCCTGAGAGAGTGCCGCTGCCCTTTCCGCCAGCGCTTTAGCCTCCACCATCCTGTTTGCCTGCTTGACTCCCCAGACATAGAAAACCAGTAAAACAATCAGGCAGGCGATGCCGACATTCACATGCCGAGAGATGAGCTGTTCCCAGCTCCAGGTGTGGTAATTAATCAGTTTAAAGGCATCCGTTGGCTCACCCCCACTCAGCCCGTAGGGAACTGCAAGTCGGTCGTCCGCTGCGCGCCACCAGGTCATAAACATATCGGCAAAGGCAGCCGCGCCAATGCCAATGAATCCCCATCTCAGGCCGCCTTTATAGTTTTGAGTCTCGCTGCCAAAATAAAAGGACAGCATCAGTCCAGTAGCCAACACCATGCCGCCGGCATCGCCACCAAAAACGATATACATCTCCGCATCGCGACTACTCAGCATGAATGTGCCGATGCCTTGCATGACCAACAGGAAAGCCGCCAGCACGATCCAGCCGATCTGCATTTTCTTGCGGCCATAGTTCGCCAGCGCAAGCAGGCCGAACAATACCAGTACGCTGGCTATCATACCCCGCTGGCCTGAGCTCACAGTTTTCCAGAAAGTAGGAATGGCGTTGAAGCCACACAGCCATGCCACCGTGGCGTGGCCTAACTCATGCACAGGCATGCCAAAGACGATACGTTGCATACCGGCGCCAAACCCGGTGGCCTGAAACAAGAAGCCCGCCACCAACATGGATGGCAAGGCAAACAGCCTGAGTTGTTTTTCCAGTTTGGGATCTTCAATTCCGTCAGAGCTATCATCCACCTGGACGGTAAATCCGACTTCGGCGACGCTGGGCGCACTTGGATCAGGCGCCACTGCTTGCACCTTGCCATGCTGTTTGATGGCAGCGGCCTTGGCGTAGTCAGCACCGCAATTGCTGCAAATGGTGCCACCTGTCTTCGGGTGTTTGCACCAGGCACATAGATTTGAAGCGTCCAATGGACTCCCCTGCGTTATTCAAATCGGGTCAGGTTTTGATAATCGCATTTTTCGTGAGAACACGCATCAAGTTCACATGATGCAGCTGCGCGCGCTCAAAGAATCAAACTGACAACGCAACCCGTCATCAATGTCGCCACATTACCAAGCAGCAATGCAGTAAAAGTGACATCGACAACTTCCTTGCGGCGCTCAGGCATAATAACAACCAGCCCTGCGATGATGATTCCGCAGCTCGCTATATTGGCGAAGCCGCACATGCTATAGGCGATGACTACAATTTGTTTATCGGAAAATTCGGTAACGTCAGCCAGAGCCAGGTAAGCCACAAACTCATTCAGCACTACCTTCGTTCCCATCAACTCACCAGCCAATGCCGCGTTGGTCCAGTCGAATCCTACCAGCCACATGACCGGACGCAGTAGTTGGCTGAAGATCAACCCCAGACTGAGGTCAGCATGAATGAGCGCCAACATATCATCCAACAGATAAATAAAAGCAAACAACACGACGATGATCGCTGCTATGGAAATGATCATTCTCACCGCATCATCTACCGCATCTAACAGCACTTCGATCCAGGTTTTGTCGCTGCGGGGGATTTGCATGACTTCAAGGTCAGACGGCTGGGTCGGTTGAAACACATGCGCAAGGGTCAGCGCGGCAGGCACACTGATTATCGAAGCCGTCAGCAAGTGGCTCAAAGAACCAGGTAAGGTTTGCTCCAGGACACTGGCATACAGGATGATGACGGTGCCGGCTATGGTAGCCATGGAGCAAAGAACAAGCGCCAACAGTTCCCCCCGTGAAAGTCGATTCAAATAGGGCTTGATAATCAACGGCGCCTCAATAGTCCCGAAGAAGATAGTCGATGCTGCACCAAGGCCGAGCGCTCCAGAAAGCCCAAAGGTTCGGCGCAGGCCCTTGCCCAACCATTCCACAATAAAGCTGAGCACACCGAAATGAAACAGCATGGCGGACAAGACCGTAACCACTAATATCAGTGGCAACACCTGAAACGCAATGATAAAGGAGTTATCTGGCACAACTACTTCGAATGGCGCCGGACCGCCAGCCACATAGCCAAACATATATCGGGACGCGCGATCAGTAACACTTTGTAGTGCGCTCACTACTGCGTTGAGACTCAACAGACCATTGGCAACAAATGGAACTCTTAACAAGAAGAACGCGATAGCAAGCTGCATGGCGAGACCGACGGCGATTCGCTTTGCGGACACCGCACTGCGATCGCGGGAAATTGCGAACACAAATCCGAGGAACACTATCAGACCTAATACGGGTTGCAGGTAACTCATTCGTCAGGCTCCGGTTTACGTGGAGACAATTCAGCCCGAGCCAACAGCAGGCGCGCCAGAATAGTCACAGCTAGCACTGCCAGCCAAATCCAGCTAGTGACTGCAAGCCAGGCTGGGAACAATAGAAACACACTATAGGCGATGCCTGTCTCTCCTCCTTCTGCCAGGCCCGTCGCGAGGCGCAAACCTCTGCCGCTTGAATCTTCCAAACCACGCTTGTTTTCAAACGCGCCCAGACCCAGCGCACCACTGATACACAGGACATAACAGAACAGCATTAGTAGCCACTGCGTGTTGTACTCAGGCCAAACCAAACTGAATGCCAGTACCATCGCCGAGTACGCCAGCATGTCGAACTGAATATCAAGAAACGCACCAAAGTCAGAAGCCTTATTGAATTGCCGCGCATAAATTCCGTCCAGCGCATCCAGCAAGCGCGATATCCACCAGACCGCTAACGCTGCTAGAAAATTCTCCTGCACCACCAGCCACGCCGCCCCAAGCGCAATAGCCAAGCCCAGACAGGTAACCTGGTTCGGCGTTAGCCCAATCCTATTGAGCAAACGGACGACGGGGTCTACGTAACGAGGCAAGAGTTCACGGAAACTGTTGTCGATCATCTTTTTTAGAGGCTAGTCTTTGGGCCAGGATTTTTTTTGAATAGTGGCATGAAAACCGGGGACAGACCAAGGTTTAGATCTTAGAAGGAAAATTAGATAGGGATAACTAGCAACTATCTAAGGCAAATCAACACACATTAAATCTTCCGCCACCAATACCTCTCCAGAATAGTTATCCGCCAGTATTTGAAGATTTTCCTGCAGTTGATCTGCATTGGATGTAGAGATATGGCTGACGACGACCTGGCCGGCATTGGCTGCCTCTGCCATCTGCCCCCAGACGCTAGGTGTAGCATGCAGATCAGCAACTATGCCGGTGGCGTTTTCATTGGCTGCCATGTGAATCACCAGGGAATCCACACCACGAATGAAATCGACAAAGGCAGGATTGGAACCCGTCTGGTCACTGGTGAAACCGATACTCGTGTCACCCACTTCGACTCTATACCCGAGAGTCGGTACGCCACCGTGGGGTACTCCCATCCCGGTTACTGTAATGTCGCCCTGCTGCCACACCTGACTAACTACTGACGTGTCCAGCTCAATGACATTGATATCCACTCGGCCCTGAAATATTTCATAGACACCATTTTCACCAAACACCAGATCGGTAAAGCGTGTAATGGAAGGAAACCCATCGCTGCCTGTGGGACCCGCGAGGTCGAAAGACCCTCCGCCAGGCCACAGAATAGCGGGCAGCTCTGCGCTATGATCCGGGTGCAGGTGACTCAAAGCCACCAAATCTATCTGCTCCATCCTCGCGCCCGACTGGTAAAAATGATTCTTGCTGCCGCTGCCTGCATCAACCAGCACTTTGCTCTCGCCGTTTATCCATAACAGATAGGCGGAAGAGGCGCGGCCCATGGAGTCACCGGGCCCACCCGAGCCCAATACCTGGAGCTGGACACCATTGGCACTGCAGGCAGCATAGGAGATGGCGCAAACTAAGGAGAAGAGGCAGCCCGCAATCAAGCCGCACAGTGCTTTCGCTTTGATGACAGCCATAGATTCTCCCGATGATCAGTTCTTTAAGTGTGTATTTGTAGCACCTGGAATTCTGGCCTAACGTGCAAGCTCACCCCAGAATTTCTTCAAGCGGGGCCACCAGCTTATCCACTTCATCAAGCGTGTTGTAATGAGCGAAGGATACTCTGACCACACCATTATTGTCGGCAAGATCAAGATACTCAACCAATCGCCGTGCGTGGAAATCACCAAAGCGGATAGCGATATTGTATTTGTCCATGGCCTGGCATATCTCTCCGGCATCTCTACCTTCTACCTTGAAGCTGATGGTTGGCACACGGCGCGCGTCATATCCATCTTCGATGCCGATAATTCGACAGTCCTTGCGGCCACGCAGATAGCTGAGCAAACTCTCTGCAAGCTTGTTCTCATGATCTGTGATGAGGTCGAACGCTAATTCGATATTGTCACGCACGGAATCGCTATCACTATGACCCTTGCCGCTGCGCGCGCCAAGATCTGAAAGATACTCAACGATACCTGTGGTTGAATAGGCTAACTCATAACTGGCGTTGCCGGGTTCCAGTTTCGCCGGTACTTTTTCTTTGCCGTAGAAATAATGATAGAGATTGTCGAGTTCGGCGAGTAATTCATATTTGCCATAAAGTACGGCACCGTGAGGCCCGTACACTTTGTATAAACTGAAGCCTAGAAAATCTACATCCCAGGCCTGTACATCGATGGCCCGGTGCGGAGCGTATGCCACACAATCAACGCAAATCAGCGCGCCACGGGCATGGACAAAATCAGCAATCTCGCCGACTGGGTTAATGGTGCCCAGAATATTTGAAACATGAGTCACTGCAACCAGCTTTGTACGCTCGGTCATCAGTTTGTCGAGGTCTTGGAGTTTAAGCTGAAGAGACTCTTTATCCAGCTCCCAGAATTTTATCTGTACACCGATGTCTTGCAGCGACACCCAGGGCCCAATGTTGGACTCGTGATCAGACACAGTCACAATGATCTCGTCGCCTTCCTTAAGCTGACCGCGCATGCTGCGTGCAAGATTCTGCATCGCGGTGGTTGAGGTTGGCGCAAACACAATCTCTTCTGGTCGACTCGCGTTCACCAGTGTGGCTATGGCTTCCCTGCCAGACTGCAGCGCCGCCGCTGCCTGCAGCGAGATGTCGTAACTCCCGCCGATCTGCACGTTCTTATTGAACAGGAAGTCATTCATGCGCTCCACTGCCCTGGCCAGGATCTGGGTGCCGCCGGCGTTGTCCATAAAGGCCCAGCCGTTTTTCAATCCTGGGAACTGCTCGCGCACATAGGCGATGTCTAATTCTGCTTGCTTACTCAAACTACTTACTCTCTCTGTCTAGAATTCGATTAAACGATAAATAGGGGTTAAATAGGGGTCAGAGTAAAAATACAGTACTGTATTTTTACTCTGACCCCTTTTCTTCACCCCTTTTCTTCACCCCTTTTCTTCACCCCTTTTCTTCACCCCT
>CALKNV010000011.1 GCA_938091935.1 uncultured Pseudomonadales bacterium | reverse complement strand
CCCGAATGCCCCCAGCAACGCTTTCAATAGACCCTCAGCATTGAAAATATCGCATGCTGGACTCTCCTGAGTACTGGGCTGGAGTGATTTTAACTGATTGATGAACGGTTGGTAGATTTTAAGCGCTTTTGCTTCCATACGCTGCAGAGCAATATCAATTTCGATGTTCTCAAAACCGGTGGGACTGCTTGATTCTAGTGCTTCGTCTAATTCATCGTCGAGGGCGCTCTGCTCGCGATAGGCTGCCTTTATCTCACCCAGAGTGGCATCGAACAGCAGCTCTTCAAAAATTTTCTGCTTTGCGCGCAGTTCACGCATGGCGCTAAGTGAGTTACAGTTCTCACCCAGCTGCCCATTCTGGGCCCCGCTGAACAGGAAGTCGTCAGCCGTATCGAATAGCTCCGCGCTGAGTTGGGTAAGCTGCTTTCGGATGCGTTGCCTGATCGCCCAGCGCACTTTTCCCAAGGCGATATGGTCCGAATTACCTGCTGAGGAAACTTTTTTAAACTCTGACGTGAAAGCCATGCTCAGGTTCTACTTCGGGTTAATAACAAACATTTGTGCACGCATGCGTCATACCATCTGCCCGGTAGTCATTTTTTGAGCCTGCTCAAATCTTGGCAACTGATGGTTTATCTTCATTATTTTCAGGGACTTAAGGAATGGGCCAGATATCAATTTTTTGAACCAGGTCACAACTTTCAAAGCCCGCCAGCATCAGGGATAATTTGAATATGACCAGACATGACCAGCATGCGCCGGGAAAGAGCCTCGGCCAGGGCATGCTCATCACCACCTTCGCCCTCGGACTGGCTGCACTCACCTTCATTTTCGACGGCTGGATTAGCAAGCAAGCAAATCCTAACCAACAGCCTGCTGTTAATGAAATGCGCAACGGCACCCGTGAGGTCATTCTGCAGCGGAATCGGCAGGGGCATTACGTCGCCGGAGGTTCTATAAACGGGTTACCTGTCACCTTTTTGCTCGACACAGGTGCAACTGACGTAGCTATCCCGGAAAGTATTGCGCGGGAAGCGGGACTTCAGGCTGAGTTCGCAGGCCGAGCAAACACTGCCGGTGGTGTGGTCACCGTATATGCAACACGCATCGACACTCTGGGCATTGGCAACATACAGTTACGGGATGTGGCTGCCAGCATTACACCCACGATGGGAGGAAGCACAATCCTGCTGGGGATGAGCGCGCTCAGACAGGTTGAGTTTACTCAACGCGGTTCGACTCTCACCCTGCGGCAAGTCCAGGACTAATTGAAAGAAATGAAGATACCATCAGATGTGAAACAAGATGTTCAAACGGCCCTGGCTGAAGATATCGGCAGCGGCGATATCACCGCGGCATTAATCCCCTCAGATAGGCAAGCTGAGGGCAGAATCATTTGTAAAGACACCGGGGTGTTGTGCGGTATTCCCTGGGCAGACGAGACTTTCCGTCAGCTGGATCGCAATGTCTCGATTAACTGGCAAGTAGCCGATGGTGATGCAATCGAAATGGGTCAGCTGCTATGCCGAGTAGAAGGCCCCGCCAGAGCCATCATGAGTGGCGAGAGAACTGCCCTTAATTTCTTGCAGACCCTTTCCGCCACTGCCACCCAGACGGCCAGGCTGCTAGCTGAAATTAGCCATACAGCTGCGACGCTGTTAGATACCAGGAAGACCCTACCCGGCATGCGCGCGGCCCAAAAGTATGCAGTACGCTGTGCTGGCGCTAAAAATCACCGCATGGGTTTGTATGATGCCTACCTGATCAAAGAGAACCATATTGCCAGTTGCGGAGGTATTGCTGAGGCGATTTCCAGCGCGCGCCTGCTGACACCCGGAAAAACCGTAGAAATTGAAGTTCGCGATCTGGAAGAGTTAGAGATTGCACTGCAGGCTGAAGCAGACATTATCATGCTGGATAATTTTTCGCTTTCCGATTTAGCCGCCGCCGTCAACCTTAATGCTGGGAGGGCAAAACTGGAAGCCTCGGGCGGCATCGAGACTGGCCAACTAGTCAAGATTGCAGAAACTGGCGTAGACTATCTATCCGTTGGCGCTATAACCAAGCACTGCCGCGCAATTGATCTTTCCTTATTGATCGATTCGTAATAGTCAGATGCGTGACCGATAGGTTAAATTTGAAAGGCGCGCAATTGATCGACACTCGTTTGGGGCGTGCGCCATTGGAAGAGACGTCACTAGAAGCTGCGTTCCTGAAGGCTGCATTATTGAAGGCTGCGCCGATCAGAGCAAGGCTATAGCCCGCTTCTGTGGGTAGCTGCAAGCCCCCGGTCAGAAACTCAGTGCGGGCCGCCCATAAATCCTAGGATTCATGAAATACGCAAGGCAGAAGAAATCATGAAGAGCACAAGGCTTATTCAATTCGCTACATTCGCTGCATTGACGCTGTCGGCAGGATCAGCTTTAGCTCATCCTGGCAGCCTGGATCTCAATGGCGGGCATTATTTCGGCCCGTCTTACCATTGTCACATGACAGCATGCGAGATGCCGGACACTTTCAGCTCGGGTCGCATGCGACGAGACGGCGTAATGACCAACTATCGCAATCGCGAAAAATTCTTTAATGAGGATGACTGGTCCTATGAGGAAGATTTCGACGAAGACTGTCAGTCCACCCGGCAGGAGATGCTGATTCTAACCAGTCGTACCGAGGTCAAGTATACGAACCCAAGAAACTGTGTGGTTCGCACCGGCGAGTGGCTGGACGAGTACACTGGTAAAACCTTCACGGTAGCAGTTCAGATCGACCTCGATCATGTCATCCCGCGCATGTATGCCCATACCCATGGCGGAGATCGCTGGATGCTCAACAAGAAAATCCAGTTCGCCAACGACCCTTTAAACCTGATGCTGGTGGAAAAAAGAGAAATCCGCAGAAAAAGCGAGAGGGGACCAAGCCGCTATCTCCCCAGAGATGAGTTCAAATGCGAATACGCACAGCTGTGGCAGGTCATTGCAGATAAGTATGACCTGCAGCTGGAGTCTGGCGATCGCAACGAAATTCGCCGAATACTGGAAGACTGCCCTGTCGATGAATTGGACCCAAGCCTGCTGCAGTAATAAGCCATTCGTCATCAAGGGGAGTGCCATCCAGGTCATCGCACAGTTGCACACCCTGAACACCTTGTTTTTCCAGTGCCCACAAAAAAGCCGGACAATGTCCGGCTTTTTTACTCAGAGAGCTTTGGCTGGCCCAGATTAATCGTTATGGCGACAGGATTTTGATGCTATCCATGCCGTTATCAGGGTCCAACTTCAATTCACCCGCTGGAAACCCATTCTCAGACAGAATATACGCGATAACATCGGTGTACTCCTCAAACATCAGCGAACCAGGATTATCAGCTGGCATCGTGCCCATGATGTTCTCCCACAAATAAAGCAGCGGCTGGTTATTCCAGGAACGCAGAGTGTCGCGGTAGAAACGCATGTTATGACAGGTTTTGCACTGTGAGTCATAAACTTGCTGACCTGATGAAACCTGCTCAGCGGTGAACACGCCATCTTTTACGGTTAGATCCTCAGCCAAGCTAGTTTGGACTAACGCGGCGCTCATCAGTATCAGCAAACCAGCCGCCAATTTTGTCGATATCTTCCTCGCCGATATCTTCATCGTTTCTCCTCCACTCACGAGGGTGTTTACCCTCGAAATCTGCAGTGTTTCAGTTCCAGTTGAGACTGTTTTCGGTTGCTAAAAAAGCGCTGATAACAGTAAACCACATCCTTTCTCATAGCAAGCCTGCAGGCCATCTGGGGCACACTTCAGGCAAGTTTTTCCGTACTTATTTCAATTGGTTACAATTTGCATCTAGCTTAGTCCAAGCGAGATTAATGTAAGCTGAATTCGGCGCGGCATGCCAAAGCCGCGACAAAATTTTGAGTGAAGTTCCAGGATTGAGAGCAACTTCACCGCCTAGTCGCGGTTGTCCTTGTACATCAAGGTCGTCACTTGCTCTGATACCAGCCCAATAAGGAAAACCAGAATAGCCGTGATGAACAAAACCGCGCTCATGTTGGTAAATCTACCCTGGGTTACATAGGTGTAAAAATAGTAGCCGATTCCGGTCAGAAACAGGCCCGCAGAGGCAGGCAAGAATATCTTAAGCGGTGAATATAGTGAGCCGACCTTGAAAATGATCACGAGGAACCGAATGCCGTCTTTTACAAGGCTGATATGACTGTTGCCAAGACGCCGCTCAGTTTGGATTGGTATATAGCCCACCGAGTAACCGGCCCGAAAGAATGCCATGGTGCAGGTAGTGGGATAGGAGAAGCCGTTGGGCAACAAATAAAGAAATTCCCGAAATTTTCTTGCATTCACAGCCCTGAAACCCGAAGTCAGGTCAAGGATCTTATGACCAGAAATGCTTGAGGCAAGCCGGTTATAGATGCCATTGGCGACAGCGCGGAAAGAATCAGCCTGAGATTCTCTGTCTCTCGCCCCCACTACCATGTCATAGCCATTCTCCATGTCTGCCAGCAACCGCGGTATATCCTCGGGCTTGTGCTGGCCGTCGCCATCCAGAAATACAATCGTATCGCCGCTGGCTGCGCGTGCCCCGGTCTTGATGGCTGCACCATTGCCCTTGCTGTAGGGGTGCGAAACCACCTTGACGCCATTGTCCCTGCAGACGGTAACCGTTCCATCAGTAGAGCCGTCGTTGACCACAATACACTCTGCGTCTCCGGCTACTTCCAGCAATCGCGGCAGGAAGCTGGCAAGGTTCTGCGCCTCATTCTTGGCCGGTATGACAATAGATAATTTCATAGGAAGGCAATATATCGGGTTCGCGACCTCGATCCAAATGCGGCAGCAAACTACCGCATCGGGGAGTCACCTGATGCTTTTGGGTTCTTAGTGACAATTTTTGTCACTTTGTACCCTAATACGTGATTCTGAAGACCCGTAAAGCACCAGAAAAGATTCTCTCCCTGGAATTAAATATTTAATAATATCAATAAGATAAAGAGATTTCTGAAAGTTGGCACGGTCTATGTATGCATATGCGCATCCGTTGTTTCAAAAAGCGGAATCCAAACTTAGAAATTCGATTTTTGATTGACCAACTGCTTTACCGAGACTGGAGATCAGCAAATGAAGAGAACACAAGGTTTTACCCTGATTGAATTGATGATCGTTGTAGCGATTATCGGCATCCTGGCCGCAGTAGCACTGCCTGCCTACCAGAACTACTCAAACCGCGCCGCGTTCTCTGAGCTGGTACTTGCTGTAACACCTCGCAAGACTGCTGTTGAGCTGGCAATCCAGACTCGAAGCCCAAGTGCCATTACCGCACTGGATGGCGCCGCTCTTGGTATCCCTGCTAACGTGGCTGCCGCTGCTGACGTTCACGGTGCTTCGGTTGCTGACGGCGTGATCTCAATGACCTGGAGAACCACTTCAGGCGGCACTGCTGAGCCTATGGCCGGTGTTACTTACACACTGACTGCTGGCGGCATCACACCTCCTGTACAGTGGACCGAAGGCGGCACTTGCCTGGCAAACGGTCTCTGCTAATACGGCTAGTGAGAACAGCACCCGAGCAGTCGGGTGCTGTTCCCCTACTCTTAGCACTTGAACGCGAGCTAATTTTGATCAATAGTTACCCAGCACATCTAATCGCTCACTCCTGCCAACTGTGAATCAAAACTGACCAAGCTCCAACTCCGTAGATGAAAGCCATGACCAAGAGCAAACAACAAGGCTTCACTCTGATAGAACTCATGATCGTGACTGCGATCATCGGGATCCTGGTCTCAGTCGCTCTTCCTGCTTACGATCTGTATCGCAATCGCGCACGCTTCTCGGAAGCAATCCTGTCGATCGGCTACTACCGAGCTGCAATCATTACCCAGGCCCATTCCGACCGGTTTTCCACTCTTGCCGATGCGGATGCTGGCACTAACGGAATACCTGCTACCCAGGCACAGGGACCGCTTCAACATGGCATCGACGTGGTTGACGGGGTAATCACTGTAACTTGGATGGCGGATGGCACGGATCTGGCGGGTACCACATACACCTTGGCCGCGCAAAACGTAACCCCACCAATACAATGGGTGCCCGGGGGTTCCTGTGTTACTGGCGGCTATTGCTAGTCCCACAGTCAGCTGGTTCCAGTCTTTCTATTTTCGTTTAGCACTCGGCTCGTTAAAAACGCTTGCGACCACCCTATTCGAACTGGGCCTCCGACTCGAAGAAGCTATCCAACTGCATCGCTTCAGCATTGAAGCAAACAAAACCACCCTTAACTGAAGACACAAATTTTGCCAACAGGCAGCCTTCAGGCAGCGCGCTGTTGAATTCCTCCGAAACGCTCGCGCGGACCGTGTCTTCCTGAATAAAAACCAACTCTGTGCCGGCTTCAGGCAACGGACGATAGCGTTCGGTTTGCATAAACAAGGGGTCACCAATGAACTGGCCGCGAATCGCCAAGATATCCGCCTGCACACTATTTTCAGGAAGCGCTGTGTAGACAAGTTTTGGATAGCTGCCGGGTATGCCATCCAGCACGCTAATATCCTTCCCATAATCTTCAAATTCCTTGGCCCCAAGGCTGAAGATGGTGTCGTACGCCAACACCAGAGCCAAGGGGCGCTCCGCATGCACGATAAACATACCTCCAGCCATACACACGACCTGAAATACAACAATACAGGTAAGATCGAAGCGCAGTCCTGGCTTACCTGCTTTGTAAACCACCAGCGTGAGCAGTGGTCCAAGTACCAGATCTACACCAATCACGATGCGCAACCCGGTCCAGCCGCCATCCATATTAAACAGGATGCCTGGGTACCAAAATAAAAAAATCAATGCCATCAGCGCGGTCAATACAACTACGCTTATTGCCAAATGAATACCAAACGCCTGCCATCTACTCATGTTTGACTCTCAGTTTTATGCCACGTCCCCAAACTTCACAAGCATGTGCAAAATTTTCCTAATTTCCGGTTATTTAGAGCAGCTGCGGAATCATAATCTATAATTAATAGCAGTGCATTTACCCACAAGCTGGTGGCCCCGCTCGTTATGTCTAGCGCAATGAGAGGCCTGGCTCGACGCCTGGTCTCGGATAAACTTATCGAAGAAGCGCAGGTGCTAGCCGCTATTAATTTAGCGGCGAATGAGAACATTCCTTTGGTGAGTCACCTGGTCAGCAGCCAGCTGGTGGACTCGCGCCAACTGGCTATTGTGACAGCAGAAGAGTTCGGTGCCCCGCTATTCGATCTCGATGCCTTTGATTTCCAGCATAGTCCAGAAAAACTGGTGGATGGCAAACTCATTAAGAAGCACGGTGTATTGCCACTGTTGCTGCGTCCCAATCGTCTCTTTCTTGCGGTTTCAGACCCCGCCAACATTGAAGCCCTGAATGAGATCAAGTTTCACACTGGTCTGAATGTCGATGCGATTGTCGTCGAGGAGATGAAACTCGCTGCCGCCATACAGCAGCTGCGGAAGCGAGAAGAGGAAAATTTCGGGGATTCAGAGCAACTGGTCGACATCGCGCTCGATGATCTGGACAACATCGATCTAAAAGAAGAGGAACAGGACGGGGAAGCCTCGGCGGCCGACGAAACGCCTATCGTACGTTTCGTCAATAAAATCCTGCTGGATGCCATTAGAAGCGGTGCTTCCGACATTCATATAGAACCCTACGAAAAGGCTTATCGGGTCAGATTTCGAACTGACGGGATCCTGCATGAAGTCACTCGCCCGCCCATTAACATCGCCGGACGCATCGCATCCCGCATCAAGATCATGTCGCGTATGGATATCTCGGAGCGCCGTGTCCCGCAGGATGGTCGCATCAAGATGAGAGTCTCCAAGACCCGTGCAATCGATTTCCGGGTCAATACCCTGCCAACACTCTGGGGCGAAAAAATTGCACTTCGTATTTTGGATCCTTCGAGAACCCGTATGGGCATCGATGCCCTTGGTTACGAAGATGACCAGAAAGAGCTTTACATGAAGGCATTACATCAGCATCAAGGTTTAATCCTGGTGACCGGCCCTACCGGCAGTGGTAAGACGGTTTCCCTCTATACTGGACTCAACATTCTTAACACCGATGAGCGTAACATCTCGACCGCCGAGGATCCGGTTGAAATCAACCTCGAGGGTGTAAACCAGGTCCCAGTCAATAACAAGATCGGACTGGATTTTGCCGCCGCCCTCAGGGCGTTTCTGCGCCAGGATCCTGATGTCGTCATGGTGGGTGAAATCCGCGATCTGGAAACGGCGGAGATCGCCATCAAAGCTGCCCAGACTGGCCATATGGTGCTATCGACACTGCACACCAACAACGCCCCTGAGACACTCACGCGGCTGCGAAATATGGGCATCCCGGCATTCAACCTGGCCACCTCGGTAAGCCTGATCATTGCCCAGCGACTTGCCCGAAAGCTCTGCAGCCACTGTAAAGAAAAGACAGAAATACCCGAAAAAATACTGAAGGAACAAGGATTTAAAAAAGAAGAGTTGGATGGCCTGCTGTTATTCAAGCCCGTGGGCTGCGATAATTGCAAGGAAGGCTATAGAGGTAGGGTCGGTATTTATGAAGTAGTTCCTATTACTGACAAGATATCCCGGATTATCATGAAAGATCGTAATTCAATACAGATAGCTGACCTGGCCCAGAAAGAGGGTTATAACAACCTGCGACAATCGGCCCTGCAGAAAGTTGCGCAGGGACTGATCAGCCTGGAAGAGGCGAATCGACTGACTTAGTTCTGCATAAACTAGCGTGCTATAGTGGCTTTGAATTAACCACGTGCCGCTTGGCAAATGGCTAGCTTAAGCTGAGGTAGAAAATGGCAACTGAAGCTATACAAAATACTTACATTTGGCAGGGTACCGACAAGAACGGTAACAAGACCAAGGGTGTGATTCAGGGTAGCAGTCAGGCTCTGGTCAAGGCGCAGCTGCGCAAACAAGGCATAAATCCTCAGCGAGTAAAGCGCAAGCACAAAGAGTTATTCGGCACACGAAAACAGAAAATTACACCGGGTGACATTGCGGTTTTTACGCGTCAACTCGCCACCATGATGAAATCTGGTATCCCGCTGGTGCAGTCGTTCGAGATTGTGGGTGAGAGCCTGGAGAATCCCTCCATGCGAGAACTGGTGATGTTGATTCGGGATGATGTTGCCGCTGGTAACAATTTTGCAGACACCATCCGCAAACATCCTCGCTACTTCGATGATTTATTCTGCAACCTGGTAGATGCGGGCGAGCAATCTGGTGCCCTCGAAACTATGCTGGACCGCCTCGCGACTTACAAGGAAAAGTCTGAAGCCCTGAAAGCAAAGATCAAGAAAGCGATGAACTACCCTATCGCCGTTGTCGTGGTCGCACTGGTGGTCACCGGCATTCTGCTGGTAAAGGTTGTGCCCCAATTCGCCGAAACCTTTTCAAGTTTTGGTGCGGAACTACCCGCATTCACACAGATGGTCCTCAACCTGTCCGATCTGGCCATTGCACACTGGTGGAAGGTTCTTATCGGTGTTGGCGTAGGCGGCTTTGTTTTTAAAGAAGCGAAGGTTCGGTCCGAGGCATTTCGCAATGCACTTGATCGCTTAACCCTGAAACTTCCGATCATTGGCCCTATTCAAAACAGCTCCTGCTATGCGCGCTTCACCCGCACCTTGGCCACAACATTCTCTGCGGGTGTACCATTGGTGGACGCCCTGGATTCAGTGGCTGGAGCGACCGGCAATATTGTCTACTCAACCGCGACCAAGAAAATCAAGGATGATGTGACCACGGGTCAGCAACTCAACTTCGCGATCAAGAATACAACACTGTTTCCTGTGATGATTACCCAGATGGTTGGCATTGGTGAGGAATCAGGTGCTCTGGATTCCATGCTGGATAAGTGTGCGATTTACTACGAGGCTGAAGTCGACAATGCAGTTGATGGTCTGACGGCGCTAATGGAACCTATGATTATGGCAGTGTTGGGCATTCTCGTGGGTGGCTTGATGATCGCAATGTATTTGCCGATTTTCCAACTCGGTGCGGTAATGTGAATCCTGGCGCAAATCTTCACAGCTTTTAATGGCAATAGTCCAACTCCTTCAACAAAGTCCGGGCTTCCTGATCGCGGCCAGCACAGTGCTGGGTCTGCTGGTCGGCAGTTTCCTGAATGTGGTGGTGTATCGCTTCCCCATCATGCTGCAGCGAGACTGGAAACAGCAGTGCTGTGAATACCTGGAGATTGAGGATCCCAAACCCGCCGAGGAGAGCGACCCCCTTTCCTGGGAAATATTTACCCTCGCCAAGCCTGATTCGCATTGCCCGAACTGCGGCCACAAAATAAAGCCATGGGAAAATATTCCGGTCATTAGCTATCTTGCACTCGGCGGCAAGTGCTCAGGGTGCAAGACTAAGATATCACTTCGCTACCCCAGCGTAGAATTTACTAACGGCGTATTGTCAGGGCTTGTTGCCGCAACCTTCGGCCCAACCTGGCTAACCCTTGCCCTACTGCTGTTTACCTGGGGCCTCGTTGTACTAACTCTCATCGATTTTGATCACCAACTACTTCCTGACGACATTACCTACCCAATCCTATGGCTTGGCCTTGCGATCAACACATTTGACCTGGGTATAGGTGTCAGCATCTATGATGCTGTGCTTGGCGCGATTGTTGGCTATCTTTCTCTATGGTTTTTTTACTGGGCATTCAAAATTTTGACCGGCAAGGAAGGCATGGGCTATGGTGATTTCAAATTACTTGCAGCACTGGGCGCCTGGATGGGCTGGCAAAGCCTGCTGCCAATCATCATTCTGTCCTCTTTCGTAGGGGCCATCTTCGGCATTGTTAGCATTATGATCATGGGTAGAGATCGGTCCGCGCCCATGCCGTTTGGGCCGTTTTTAGCTGGAGCCGGATTCATCATGCTAATCTGGGGCCCACAAATTATCGCCATGTATTTCTCCAGTTTTGTATCCTGAGAAACAAGCCATGCAGACCAAATCAACGCAAGCGAATCAGCAATGTATGTAGTCGGTTTAACGGGGGGCATTGGCAGCGGCAAATCCACAGTAGCCAATGAATTTGCGAAGCTGGGAGTGAACCTGGTAGATGCCGACATTGCCTCTCGAGAGCTCGTTAAAATCGGCGCTCCTGCCCTTGAAGCAATCGGCAATCACTTTGGCCCAAGAGTAATACAGACCGACGGCAGCTTGAACCGCGGCGCCCTCAGGGAAATCGTATTTCATGATGGGGCTGAGAAAACCTGGTTAGAACAATTGCTGCATCCACTGATAGGTCAGTGGCTGATACAACAAATTGCTGCTAGCCATTCGCCCTATTGCATACTGGTCTCCCCTCTTCTCCTAGAGACATCCCAGGCTCAGCTTGTAGACCGGGTCCTCGTAGTCGATGTAGAGGAAAGCACGCAGCTTGAACGCACTCTGGCTCGAGACGGCGGGAACGAGGACACGGTTCGGGCAATCATCGCAGCGCAAATGTCCCGCGCCAACAGGCTAGAGCATGCGGATGATGTCTTTTACAACGAACAAGCGCGAAGCACAGTGGCTCACCGGGTACTCATACTACACAATAAATATCTGAAAGCCGCAGGAGTCAAACAAACTGATGAGTAACACCAGTAATCGCAGTGTAAATTGCCCGACCTGCCAGAAGCCGACGCTCTGGAGTAACGCCAACGAGCACAGACCTTTTTGCAGCGAAAGATGTAAGCTAATCGATTTCGGTGAGTGGGCAACTGAAAAGCACAGTATCCCTGGCCAGCCAGTCTATCCGGTGGATGATGATGGGAATGAGCAGCTGCAGTGAATCGAAATTTAAAGGGGTTTGAACTACTCGGGAGTATGGAAACTCGAACTACACAAACCTTAACTATGGGTGTGAATTAAAGCGGCGTACCGGTAACCGCAGGCATGGGCATCCAGTAAAATTTGCTGCTCTCCGCGCGGTTATCGTTGTTCAGAAAGATATAAATAAGCTTCCCGTCTTCAGAGACCCTCACTTTCTTGATTGTCTCACCCTGAAGTAAACCCAGCGGAAAATCCTCCAGGATCAAGTGAGTCTTCACGTCGAACACGTAGAGGCGCTGATTGTCGCTGCCGATCAGCAAAGTCCCATCGGCACTAAAGGTTGCACTAACAGGCGAAGTGCCAAAAAACCAGGCACCGTCGTTATTGTAATAGTCTTCTGGATCCATATCGGCAATACTGAAATCTTGATCGTAGTTGCCGTTGGGGCAGGTGTAGGCGAGTCGATTACCATCGGGGGAAATATCAAAGTCCGTGCAGCCCGTTCCAACCGGCACGTCTGTGCCAATAATGAAATTTAAAGAGTTGTCACTGGCGTTGAAGTTAAATGTTGCCAAATTGGATTCTGTTGCCAGGAATACATGGTCTTGGACGGGATCGTATTCAAGGCGTATTGGTGATTCTAATGGCAGGCTCGAAGTCAAAAAGTTTGCATCGGGACTCATGTAACCCATCCACAAACCGGTGTCGGAGAAGGGAATACCATTCTCCGGGTCGAAACGTTCACCATCAAACAGAATAGCGAAAACGTTGCCGTTCTCTCCCAAAGTAATGTCTCTTAGTGCCCAGCGGTAGTTATATGTTACGTCGCCGGGTTGAATATCTGCGCCAGAGACTCCTCCAGGACCAAGAGTTTGGCTTACTTCCTTATAGGTGATCGCTCCGGTGGTTAAGTCGAGCTTATACAATCGCTCTGATTCAGGGAACACCGTCATGTAAACCAAATTATTCACCCGGTCCAGGGTGAATTGGTCTGGCGCCGTATTAAAAGGATACGTTGCACCAGTCTGCCCGCTAATAATATTCCGCTCAACTACCCGGTTACGGACAAAATCCCCGAGCAAAACCCAGCCATGACATAGGGGCACAAAGTCTTGCGCAGGTTCGGTGATCAGACCACCTTGCAAGGCGGACTCAACCGCTTCGGAGGGCCCGGACTGCACGGAACCGAAACTCAAGGTTTCAAATATTGCCGGCTCAGAACCGTCAATTAATTCTAGCCTCACCCCTAATTGCTGACCATTCTGATCGAGGCTGGGTACATCCAGAATGCCGGAATTTGTTGAATAACTCGCAACGCCTTCTGAGACACCTGCCGACTCTGGCGCAGAAAACGCTGAGCAATTAAACAATTCAGCGCCTGAGAAAGGTGGTGGTGCCACATTCCCATCGGAAATAATGACCTCTGTTAGCTCAAATCTGAGCTGATTCGGATCAACCAGTTTAAATTGGGCCGCGACTTCACCAACTCCTGGTACGTCAATGTTCGGAACTTCCATTGTGAAGCCATCGAATCGAGCCGAATCGTTGGCGAGTACGGGAGCAGCTCCAGGGACAAACTCCAGCACAGCATTGTCATGGAATCTGGCGCCGGTGTATCGCGGGAACAAGGTTGAATCTACAGAACCTACATCAATACTGCTGGTAACGCGAAAACCGACAAAGCGACCAAGATTAAGCGCAGAATTAACGGCTCCTGTTACGTCCACCCGAAGTTCTGTAGCCTTGGCCAGATCGACTTCCGCGATTGGGGAAATAAAACCTATCGAGTAGTCCGTCACTTCAATGACGCCATTGTCAGAATAGAAAGAGACCTCAACGGGTACTGCTTCATTCTGGGGATACAACTCGCGGACAGGAATGATCAGAGTTGCGCCCGAAACTTCCTTGGTTTCACCCATATCGAACAGAAAAGCCGCCGCATCAATGAAATCGGCCCCGGTCACCGCCCATCCGCCAGAACTCAAATAAGCGGCGTTGTCGTTGGTGCCTACGCCGGGCTGTTGAACCGGGGTATCTCCTTCTTCCACTGCCTCAGGCTCAGGATTGGTTTCCACCATTACGGCCTGATTTACCAGTACAGCAACATCCGCACTCACTTGGCTGCTAAACAGGGTGAGGCTTAACATCCACGCGCAATGCCACGCTAACTGCTGATATCCTTGTCTTGTTCGCGGAGTTAAGGCCACTTTCACCACTTCTCTCTTTGCAGGACTATTCACTGGACTGTATCCAAGGTAATCACCGAGACGATTTCCAGGACTACTTATCAGACTACTTCTCAGAATACGTCCAGCTGTAATTTCGATAACAACCGTAGTTTCAACGAGTTAGCAGATTTCACAGTGATCCAGGTCACAGAACCAAGGGGCTCACTGAAAATTCGAAAATTACACGGTTCCAATCTGCTGTATCTGCTAGTTGGACGAATACTTTATCACAAAATGGCTAAAAATCAGCTTACTGGCACTGCACTATTTTCATTTAATTCAGTCAGTTGCTGGCGTAATTACAGTTTCTATGTAAATTAAGTGCCGTATCACTATAGGATATAGCGAATTTTAGGAATAACCAGCTCTGCTAACAGGAGCACGCCAGCTCTCAGGGATACATTGAAATGCCCGCAATACCGACCGCCCCCATACTCTGAGCGATATCCAGATTCTCGCGCCGAAGCCCACCAAGCGCATAAACCGGCACACTGACGTCGGCGGCAAGCTCGGCGAAGCCAGGCCAGCCAAGCGCGGCGCCAACAGGATATTTCGCGGTTTCAGCAACTGGCGACAGTAGCGCGTAGTCTACAAACAGGGCTTCCGCCCTACGCAATTCATCCTGTGAGTGACAAGAGCAACCCAGCAGGGTACCCGGCTTAGCTAGCGGTGCGGCCAATTTAGCTAATTCCGTTGCGGAAAGATGCAAACCCATACCATCGGGCAGCCTAGGGATCATGTCAACAGAAGCGTTAAGCACCATTCGCAATCCCAGCCGTTCACATAATGCCCCAGCGTGACTCGCCCACTTCAGCAAAGTATCTGGGGGCAACTGCTTTTGCCGCAACTGGATCAGCTTCACGTCGGCAGCAGCAACCTTCTCCAGATATTCAGATAAAGCAGGCAATCCCTGCAATACGGGAGTGATTGCTATTTCGAGAGGCAGCTTAAGTAAGTCAATAATTCGACGGTTCGCGGCCGGAAAGTCCTGCACTTGCATGTCCACAGTCGGAAGCCACTGAATCTCTTGCCCCTCTCTGCCAATAGCCTTGCCGCCAAATGCAGTCACCTGCCAAACATCAAGCAGCACGCGTTTATCGCCATAGTCGTGTCTAATCTTTACAAAGGGGAAGGCAACACTAATGCTGAGATCTAGTTCTTCCTGAATCTCACGCTGCAAAGCAGCAAAAACTGATTCGCCTGCTTCAACCTTTCCTCCGGGGAATTCCCAGAGCCCACCCTGGTGGCTATCGGGGTGACGCAGTGCCACCAGCACTTCTTGCCGCGGATTCTTGATGACGGCAACTGCGACATGAATCAAAGCAGGAGTCTCAATGAACGGGACTTAAGTGCGATAGTCAGCATTGATTCGCACATAGTCGAGAGAGAGGTCAGAGGTCCAAACAGTTTCCGCATGTGAGCCGCGTCCCAGATCAATGCTTATGTTAATCTCATCCTCGTCCATTTGTGCCTGGCCTCGCGCTTCTGTGTAGTCTGGCGCCAACTCTCCAGCGGCCACAAGACAGACGTCGCCGAGGTAAATAGTCAGCGCTGACAGGTCAAAGTCTTTTACGCCAGCCCGCCCAACTGCGGCCAGGATGCGACCCCAGTTAGGATCTGCCGCATACAGTGCCGTCTTTACCAGCGGCGATTCGGCAATGGTATAAGCCACAGCCAGGCACTCCTGCTGATCGAGCCCGTTTTCAACTCGCACCGTAACAAACTTGGTACCACCCTCCGCGTCCTTGATGATGGCCATGGCCAGCTCCCTGCAAACATCGGTCAGTGCCTGCTGAAACGTGGCGCGCTCGGCATCTTCAAAAGTGCTGTAGTTGTCTAGCTTGCCAGTCGCAACCAGCATGCAGGCATCATTGGTGGAAGTATCACCGTCCACTGTAATGCGGTTGAAGCTCTGGGATACTGACTCCTGAAGAAGCCCATTCAGATCCGACTGGTCGATACCCAGATCGGTGAAGACAAAAGCCAGCATCGTAGCCATATTGGGTTTGATCATGCCAGCCCCTTTGGCAATACCGCTAATCGCCACCTCTCGCCCGCTAATCTCAACGGTCTTACTGGCGAGCTTGGGCTGGGTATCGGTAGTCATGATCCCGGTGGCTGCATCAAACCAACTGCCTTCCTTCAATCCGGAGAACGCGCAAGGTATACCTAACAGGATAGGATCAACAGGTAGCGGCTCCCCGATGACCCCCGTAGAGAATGGCAAGATTTGCTCAGGCTTTACGCAGGCAATATCTGCCATAGACTGACAACATCGCAGCGCATCGAGCAGCCCTGCCTCGCCGGTGCCTGCATTCGCATTACCCGTGTTGATCAGGAAATAGCGTGGCGTATTCACTCGCAAATGCTGGCGGGCAATTTGTACAGGGGCCGCGCAGAATGCGTTTTGAGTAAACACACCTGCAACGCTAGCGTTCTTCGGTATCTCGATTAGCACCAGATCCAAACGGTCGGCATAACGAACGCCACTGGCAACGGCGGACAGTCTGACGCCATCAACTTTTGCAGTATCTGATTCAGGCTGCGCCGCCATATCTAATCCCGGTCAGGCTATCTTGCCATGACACTGTTTGTATTTTTTGCCAGAACCGCAGGGGCAAGGATCATTCCTGCCGACTTTCGGCACATCCCTAACAAAGGGCGACTGTTTATTCTGCTGTTGCGGATTACCCTGCTGCCCGCCACCTTGTCCCTGAGAACCCTCTGCTCCCGTCTCTGCACCACCAGATAGCGCTGAAACTTCCTGATGCTGAAAATTCATTTTTTCACGCGCAGCCTCTTCCCGGCGCTTGCGCTCAATGGCATCCGCAGGGTCCTCCTGCCGGATCTTAACGTGACTCAGAACTTTGATTGCCTCTCGCTGCAGATGATCTAGCAGCTCTGTGAACAGAGCAAAGGCTTCACGCTTGTATTCCTGGCGCGGGTTCTTGCCACCATAACTGCGCAGAAAAATTCCCTGCCGCAAATGGTCCATTGTAGCCAGATGGTCTTTCCACAGGCCATCAAGGATCTGCAGAGTGATCTGCTTTTCAAACAGGCGCATGTTTTCACCCACTGCTTGAGCCTTGTTCTCATACTCCTGCTCAAGTATGTCAGTGAGCTTCGCCTTCAGCTGGTCCTCATAAAGCTGGTCATCCTCGTCCAGCCATTGCTGTATGGGCTGACTGGTGTTGAATTCAGTTTTGATGGATTCTTCCAGACCGGCGACGTCCCACTGCTCGGGCACGCTCTGCGGTGGAATATAATCGTCGACCACTTGCGCAACAACTTCCTCGCGCATTTCCTTGAGCAGCTCAGAGATATCATCACTGGCCATCAGCTCATTACGCTGGCGATAGATAATCGTTCTTTGGTCGTTAGCCACATTGTCATATTCAAGCAGTTGCTTACGTATATCGAAATTGCGTCCCTCTACCTTGCGTTGCGCCTTCTCGATGGAGCGAGTCACCATGCCATGTTCGATGGCCTCACCATGCTCCATACCAAGCTTGCGCATGAAATTTTTCACACCCTCGCTGGCAAAAATACGCAGCAGATTATCCTCCATCGAGAGGTAGAATCTGGAATAGCCTGGATCACCCTGACGACCAGCACGGCCGCGCAGCTGGTTATCAATGCGGCGCGACTCATGACGCTCAGTACCGATGATATGCAAACCGCCAGCTGTAAGAACCTGTTCATGGCGCTTCTCCCACTCCACCTTGAGCTGATCTATCTGCTCTTGCGTCGGATTTTCAAGCGCTTCGGCTTCTACTTCCCATTTTCCGCCCAAGACGATATCCGTGCCCCGCCCAGCCATATTCGTCGCAATGGTAACCGCACCTGGGCGGCCGGCCTGGGCAATGATCTCTGCCTCCTTGGCATGAAATTTGGCATTAAGCACTTCGTGATCAATTTTCTTTTTCTTGAGATAATCAGAAAGTATTTCAGACGTATCAATTGACGCCGTGCCAACCAGCACTGGAGCACCTTTGTCGCGAATCTCAATAATGTCACCGAGAATTGCTTCGAATTTTTCCTCCATGGAGAGAAAGATCAGATCGTTGGCGTCGTCACGAATCATTGGCACATTGGTAGGAATCACAACTACATCCAGGCCATAGATCTGGCTAAATTCAAAAGCTTCCGTGTCCGCAGTACCGGTCATACCCGCCAGCTTGTTGTATAGACGGAAAAAATTCTGAAATGTCGTTGAAGCCAGGGTTTGGCTCTCACTCTGAATTTCCAATCCTTCCTTGGCCTCGAGCGCCTGGTGCAGCCCCTCAGATAGCCTGCGACCCTCCATGGTGCGCCCCGTATGCTCATCAATCAGAACGATTCGCTTATTCTGTACTATATATTCAATATCACGATTAAAAAGGTGATGCGCTTTCAACGCGGCATGTACGTGATGCAGGAGTGAAAGATTCGTGGCAGCATAGAGAGACTCGCCTTTATCAAGCAGTTTTTTCTGAATCAGCAATTCTTCCACGAATTCATGCCCCGATTCCGTAAGCTCAACCTGCCTACTCTTTTCATCGGCGGTAAAATGCCCAGATTCTTCAGG
This sequence comes from uncultured Pseudomonadales bacterium, assembly GCA_938091935.1. Classification (GTDB taxonomy): domain Bacteria; phylum Pseudomonadota; class Gammaproteobacteria; order Pseudomonadales; family Pseudohongiellaceae; genus UBA9145. Next base: position 44,290 of record CALKNV010000011.1, on the reverse strand, counting down.
AATGAAATTCTTGTCCATCATCTCCATCTTGGACTTTTCCTGTTTAACACCCTTCTCAAGGCGCGGAATCAACTTGTCAATTGCCACATATAGCTGAGAACTGTCTTCGGCCGCGCCGGAGATAATCAGCGGCGTTCTTGCCTCATCGATAAGAATGGAGTCGACCTCATCTACAATTGCGAAATTAAGCTGCTTCTGCATCTTGTCTTCGAGGCGAAATGCCATGTTGTCGCGCAAATAGTCAAACCCGAATTCGTTGTTGGTTCCGTAGGTGATGGATGAGTCGTAAGCCTGACCTTTTTCTTCCGATGTCTGTCCGGATTTTACGACGCCGACAGTAAGCCCGAGAAACTCGTAAATCGGCCGCATCCAGTTAGCATCTCGCTCGGCGAGATATTCGTTCACTGTGACTATGTGTACGCCGGCACCTGAAATCGCATTGAGATAAGCTGGCAAAGTGGCAACCAGAGTCTTGCCTTCACCCGTTCGCATCTCTGCGATATTGCCCTGGTTTAACACCATGCCGCCAATCAATTGCACATCAAAATGCCGGAGGCCAAGGGTTCGCTTGCTGGCTTCACGCACTACCGCAAATGCCTCCGGTAAAATGCTTTCCAGCGCTGCTTCTCCTTCAAGCCGCTGTTTGAACTCTTCGGTTTTTGCGCGCAGCTGCTCATCAGATAACGCTTCCAGCTCGGCTTCCATTGCATTGATCACGCCAACGGTCTTGTTCATCTTCTTTAGCTTTCTGGAATTGCTGCTGCCAAAGACTTTATTGAGAATGTTCATACCTGAATTCTGATACCTGTATTGGGCTTTTATTTAAAAAATGATATCCAGAGCATTCCACGGGTAGATACCCACGGAGCTCGGGAGATTTCATAGAAGCGGGAATTATCTGGCGGTGCGATGTATATAGGCAGCCGGATCGACGACGCGGCCGTTTTTATAAACTTCGAAATGGACGTGTGGACCAGTGGAGCGACCTGTAGATCCTACAAGCGCGATATTCTGACCTTTACTGACCACATCGCCAACGTCCACAAAAAGCTTCTCAGCATGGGCATATCGAGTAGTAAATCCACTACCATGATTCACCTCAACCATCAGACCATAGCCAGAGCGAGGGCCAGACCAGGTTACTACACCCGAAGCAACTGTATTGATTTCAGCCCCGGACCGGCCCGTTGTGAAATCGATGCCTGTATGAGTGGTAAGTCGCCCAGTAAAGGGATCAGGCCGCTGCCCAAAGCGCGAGGCGATCCAGCCTTTTTCGACCGGTCTGCCTGCAATAAATACATCGGATTGAATTTTCCTATCGGTCAGCATCCCCTCAAGAATTTCGAGCTGATTCTGGCGATCCTCGAGATGGGCTTCCAGACGGTCCACAGCGCTAACGAATCCGGCGGTGCTATAAGCTTCGGAACTGCCAGTCCCTGGCCCGCCAACCGGAACCGGCTGGCTGAAGTCAAATTCACCCGTATCCAGATTTGTCATCGTGGTGATGCGCTCACCCACAGCGTCGAGGCGCACTAGCCTGGCCTGCAGCATGGCGAGACGGAGAGTCAGCGCCTCCAGTTCTTGCTCTGAATCTTGCTTAACTTCCTGCAATTCTTCAGCCTGGAAACGTAGCTGTTGCTCCCAGTTGTGGGCAGTTTCTTCCGTAAATATGACGGAATCCTGAGATATGGCGAGCTGGTAGCCAAAATAGCCAAGGGCTACCGGGGCACCCAGTAAGAGAATTGAGAGTAAGCCTTTGACCCAGCCCTTGAGGACAATAGTCTTGGTGTGGCCGTGACGTTGGTCAACGAGTATGAGTTTCATTGCTTAGCGTAATTCTTAGCTACCCGAATAGTACACTTGGGGTTTAGCCCAGAAACTTCAACGCCCAACTTACCTGAATTACCAGGAACTGCGAACCCTGTGCCAAAGTACAGTGTTTTCAGAAAATCCTTTAAACATAAGGAGTTAGGTGCGATCTAGCAGTTTATGCTGCGAGCACAGGTTTCATGTAGGAAATAGGCCCGTTTGACTCTTCATCGAAACTGACAATTTCCCAAGCGTCTTCATTCACTTCAAGCATTCTTAATAATGCATTATTGAGAGCATGTCCAGATTTATATCCCTTGAACTCGCCAATGAGGCTATTGCCCAGAAGATATAAATCTCCAATAGAATCAAGGATCTTGTGCTTTACAAACTCATCTTCATAACGCAAACCGTCTTCATTAAGCACCTTGTAATCACCCACTGCGATCGCGTTGTCCATGCTGGCTCCTAGTGCCAGGTTGCGATTGCGTAGCTCTTCAAATTCGTGCATGAAACCGAAGGTTCGCGCACGGCTAACTTCTTTTACGAAGGAAGTACTGGAGAAATCGATTGTCGCGCTCTTGGTATGCTTCTTGTAAACAGGATGGTCATAAAGCAGCGTGTAGCTCACTTTGAACCCGTCAAACGGCTCCAAACTGACTGATTTATCACCCTGCTCCAGATGGATAGGCTTTTTGATTTTGATGAATTTCTTGGGCTCGTTTTGCTCCTCAATACCCGCAGACTGAATCAGGAAGACAAATGGGCCTGCACTACCGTCCATAATAGGCACTTCAGGCGCGCTCACGTCGATAAAGGCGTTATCGATCCCAAGACCGGACAGCGCCGACATCAAATGCTCAATGGTGGAGATGCGCACGTCGTCCTTTACAAGACAAGTAGAGAGTGTGGTGTCCCCCACATTGGCAGCCGTCGCAGGTATTTGAACCACAGGGTCCAGGTCTATGCGGGTGAACACGATGCCAGTATTGGCGGGAGCCGGACGCAGGGTGAGATAGACTTTCTCCCCTGTATGAAGACCCACACCGGTAGCGCGGATCACGTTTTTCAGTGTTCTCTGTTTTAGCATAAGGATTTTAATTGGTCTTCTTTACGGGCCATCAGTGATGAGACTCCCGTAATTGGATTCAGTTCCCAGCCAGATGCGAATGAAAACAGGCGTTACGCAGATATGTCGACCTGCTGGCCCCAAACTCAAGCAATGGCAATAAATTCTTCTTTTATTTACGCCAATTCACCATAGCTGGATTAGACCAGGGAGTGGGCGATAAATTTCGCGACCGCGACGCCACTATCCCTCAAAAATAACGGCAAGGGGCAGCGTCAGAAACTGCCGCATAGTATCAGAGATGCCCGAATTTCCCAATATATTGTATATAAAGAAGAAAGACGGAGCCGAGGGGACTCCGTCTTTCTTGTTTTATCTGCGAGTTAGTAGCTGAGCTGCTCACCCGCCCGAAGCTCAAGCCCAGGAATTAGTGCGCCTGCCATTCATGAAATACCGGTCAATCCGCCTGCCTACGCAGGAAGGCGGGAATGTCCAGGTAATCCATGTCAGCGGTCTCTGCACCGGCAGCCTGCTTCATGGCTGCGCCTCTATCTGCTGCAGGGCGATTGCGCATAACCGCGGGCCTATCGAGCTGCCTGTAATCCGTTTCCTCGCGCTCCGTGTTGTCCACGACTTTCTTGGGAAGAACCTGGTTTCCGCCCAAGCCGGTTGCCACCACGGTCACTCGCATTTCATCACCAAGAGTCGGATCTATTACTGTGCCGACAACGACTGTCGCATCATCCGACGCAAACTCTTCAACCGTATCGCCAACTTCGGAGAATTCGCCGAGCGACAGGTTTTCGCCTGCCGTGATATTGACCAGAATGCCGCGGGCTCCTTGCAGATTAACATCTTCCAGCAATGGCGAACGAATAGCAGACTCTGCTGCCTCACGAGCTCTGTCTTCCCCGCAAGCAAATCCAGTTCCCATCATGGCCATACCCATTTCCGACATTACTGTCTTCACATCAGCAAAATCGACGTTGATCATGCCAGGGTGCATGATGAGATCAGCAATACCTTTTACTGCGCCAAGCAGAACGTCATTAGCGGCTTTGAATGCTTCCAGCAATGACGCTTCCTTGCCTAGCACATCCAGCAATTTTTCATTAGGAATGGTAATCAGGGAATCAACGCTGGCGGAAAGCTGTTCGATGCCTTGTTCCGCAATAGTTGAGCGCTTCTTTCCCTCAAAAGGAAAGGGTCGCGTCACCACAGCAACCGTCAGTATGCCCATCTCTCTGGCAACTTCAGCGACAATAGGCGCGGCACCAGTACCGGTTCCACCACCCATGCCGGCGGTAATGAACACCATGTCGGCTCCAGACAGGATGTCGGCTATCTGCTCGCGGTCTTCGAGAGCCGCCTGCCGACCAATTTCAGGATTAGCACCCGCACCAAGCCCTTTAGTAATGGTGGTCCCCATCTGCAAAACAGTCTTGGCCTTGAGATTACTCAGCGCCTGGGAATCGGTGTTGGCACAGATGAAGTCAACCCCATCGACCTGATTGTTGATCATGTGATGCACAGCATTGCCACCGCCACCGCCGACCCCGATTACTTTTATCACCGCACTCTGCGGAATATTATCGACTAACTCAAACATAAAACCCCCTCGGTCTCTTGTATTCTTGCTTTCAAATCAAACGAAATGGCTGATTAAAAATTTCCCTGGAACCAGCTCTTAACTCTGTCTACTAAATGAATTTGAGGATCACGCTTAGGATCAACACCATCCTGTTCCTTATGTTGTTTCAAGCCATAGAGCAACAAACCAACACCGGTTGAATAAATCGGGTTACGCACAATATCGGCCAGACCATTGACGTTGTGCGGCGCACCTATGCGAACCGGCGCATGGAAAATCTCTTCTGCTAATTCAACAACGCCTTCCATCTTGCTGGTGCCGCCCGTGAGCACAACACCTGCCGCCAGAAGGTTGTCAAAGCCGCTGCGCTGCAACTCTGCCTGCACCAGCGTGAAAAGCTCGTCGTATCGGGGCTCCACTACTTCGGCCAGTGACTGACGTGATAGCTCTCGCGGTGGGCGATCACCCACACTGGGAACTTTGATCGTGTCCTCAGCATTCGCCAGCTGCGTTAGCGCACAGGCATATTTGATCTTAATCTCATCGGCGTTTTCGGTAGGCGTTCGCAGCGCCATGGCAATATCGTTGGTTACCTGGTCGCCGGCTATGGGTATAACACCGGTATGCCGTATCGCGCCTTCCGTAAAAACAGCTATATCTGTAGTGCCACCACCAATGTCTACCAGACAAACACCGAGTTCTTTCTCGTCCTCTGTCAACACGGCATAACTGGAAGCAAGCTGCTCGAGAATGATTTCATCAGTCTCCAGACCGCAGCGGCGGATGCATTTTTCTATGTTCTGGACCGCATTGATCGCACAGGTCACAAGATGCACCTTCGCTTCTAAACGCACACCGGACATACCCAATGGTTCTTTGACACCTTCTTGCGAATCAATGATGTATTCCTGCGGAAGGATATGCAGGACCTTTTGATCTGCTGGGATAGCAACAGCCTGGGCTGCATCGATTACACGCTCAATATCTGCTTTCATGACCTCGCCATCACGAATAGCAACGATGCCATGTGAATTCATGCTGCGAATATGGCTGCCCGCAATGCCGGCATAGACAGAGTGTATTTGGCACCCAGCCATTAGCTCTGCTTCCTCTATAGCCCGTTGAATCGACTCCACTGTGGATTCAATATTTACCACGGTGCCTTTTTTAAGCCCGCGGGAGCGATGACTGCCAATGCCCACGATGTCCAGGCTACCATCTGGATTTATATCACCGACAATCGCCACAACTTTGGAAGTTCCAATATCCAGGCCCACGATCATGTTTTCGCCAACCGCTTCGCTCATCAGCTGCACTCTCCTGTTAATAAACAGGACATTAATTTCAATTGCTTAACTATATAGCCAAGACCTTTCATCTCACTGCGACCCCAGCCAGTTCCTCTTCCGCTCTTTTGATTGCCAGTCCATTGTCATAGCGCAAGTCGACGGAAACGATTGCTCTCGCCTCCAGGCCTTCCTGACTTCGATAAAAGTCGATAAATCTACCAATACGCTCTGAAACTTGCTCTCTGCCAACAGTCACTCTAATTTCGCGATTTAGTTCAAGCGCCCAATTCCCCCGCTGACTCAGGCTGAGGGCGGTCACCCGCAGCCCTGCTGTAAATAGCTGTTGGCTAAGCGCGCGATACTGTTCCATTACCTTGATCTGCTCCTGTTCCGGCCCCGATAGCATCGGCAGGCTGGCGAACTGGTCAGCACCAGGCGGCCTGAACACTTCGCCGTATTGATTCAGCAGCTGGCCGTCACTCCAACGAGCAATTGCAACCTCTTCCTGAATGCTCAGCGCCAGGGTGTCAGGCCAAATCTTCTTTGCCGCAGCGTGGCGGATCCATGGATGCTGCTCCAAGCGAAGCTTGGTGCCCTCCACATCGAAATTGAAGAAACCTGCCCCCAACAAACCCGTAAGCAGATTTCCTATTTCCTGCTCAGAAACGTGTTGCCACTGATTGTCCATACGCACCTTGGTGACAGGGCGGCTGAATGTTTCAGCCACGATGTCCCGGTTTTGCTGCAGCAATACACCTGTCGTAAGTACCAATAGCGCCAACAGAATCAGGCGGCGTTTGACAACTGCCCCGCGATTTAATGGCTGGCCACCCCGGTGGACCCGGCCTGGCGCCATTCGAATCGAAGGCTCTGTTGTCTTGGTTCTTCTAGATATTGCCATTTCTGTCTGCTTTCTCAATCAATTAGGCGCTTAATTCAAAATCCAGAATACGCAGCATCAGCTCATCAAAATCAATTCCGATGCGCGCAGCCGATGTTGGGACGAAACTGTGAGAGGTCATCCCAGGAACAGTGTTCAATTCCAGCAAGTAATAATCTCCTGCTGAGTCCTGCATAAAATCGACCCTCGCCAACCCGCTGCAGCCGAGACTCTGATAGGCTTTGCGCACCAGAGCCTCTATGTGCGACGACTCTTCTTCAGTAAATTCCACTGGGCAGATAATGCGAGTGTTTTCATCTATGTACTTGGCCTCGTAATCGAAAAACTGTCGATCTGTCTCCAGTAGAATCGTTGGCAGCAACTCATCACCCAGGATGCCTGCTGAATACTCCGGACCATCAACATATTTTTCGGCCATTACGCCCTGTTCGAAATTCATTGCGCTTTTGTATTTTTGTTGTAATTGCGTTGCTGTTTCTACAATGGCGATACCCAGACTTGATCCACCATAAATCGGTTTTACGACAGCCTTACCAAACCTATCAATGATGTCATCCCAATCGCTTTCATCGTGTAGCTCAACAAAATCAGCTGTAGCCAGTCCGATCTGACGCCATATCAACTTGCTCTTGACCTTGTCCATGGCCAACGCTGAAGCCAATACACCAGAACCCGTGTAGTTGATGCCTAGCAGATCCATCATTCCCTGGATCACACCGTCTTCACCGCCCTGCCCGTGTAGCATATTGACCACTAGATCTGGTGCCGCCGCTTGGAGCTCGTTGGCGATGTCATTGCCTACATCAATCACTGTGGTTTGAACCCCAAGTCGCAATAGACTTTCGGCAACAGCCTCACCACTAAGTAGGGAAATCTCGCGCTCTGGCGACGTTCCTCCCTTCAGCACAACTACGTGGCCTGCTTTTGCCAGTATTTGTTCTTTATTTATCGTTCTCATCAGTACTTTTCTTAACCCGATAAGGCTAAAATCTTCTATTAAAATCAATAAATTACCGGTTCAGGAAGCCTTTACTAGCCAAATCCCGAGCCAGACTGCCGACACTACCCGCCCCCTGGGTCAAAACCATGTCTCCAGGGCGCAAAATATCCCTCAAAATTTCAGGGACGTCTGACTCATTTTGGACCAGAACGGGATCAACCTTGCCCCGCAGACGGATACTCCTGGACAAACTTCTGGAATCAGCGCCCGGGATTTTTTTCTCACCAGCGGAGTACACTTCCAGTAGCAACAGGACATCAACTTCGGAAAGGACCTCAACAAAATCATCATAAAGGTCCGCCGTGCGGCTGAATCGATGAGGCTGAAAAATCATGACAAATCGCTGATCTGGCCATCCCGCGCGCAGAGCCTGAACAGTTGCCGCCACCTCGGATGGATGATGCCCATAGTCATCGATTAGGGTGACGCTGCCGCCGGGGACCGGGAAGTTGCCCTGCACATCAAAACGGCGCCCTACACCCGAAAATTTCTTGATGCCGCGTTTAATAGCAGCGTCCTTTATGCCTTCATCCGAAGCTATTGCCACAGCAGCAGCTGCATTCAGCGCATTGTGCTTGCCCGGCATATCAAGCTTTATCTTGATAGGTTGCTTCTTGTCGGGGCGCTGCACTTCGAATGCGATTTGCCCTGCTATTTGCTTGAACCCGCAAACTCTATAGTCTGCTTCTTTGGAAAACCCATAGGTAATTATGGGCCTCGAGACTTTGCCGAGAATGCTTTTCACACCAGGGTCATCAATACACAAGACGGCCAGGCCATAAAAAGGCAGATTGTGAAGGAAATCGACAAAGTATTTTTTTAAATTTTCGAAGTCACCGCCATATGTCGCCATGTGGTCTGCTTCGATATTTGTAACAACCGCCACCATGGGCTGAAGGTGCATGAACGAAGCATCGCTTTCATCAGCTTCAGCCACCAAATACCGACTTTCCCCAAGACGGGCATTACTCCCTGAACTGTTCAATAAACCACCAATAACATAGGTTGGGTCCAGATCGCCTTCTGCGAGAATTGACGCAACGATACTGGTAGTAGTGGTTTTACCGTGGGTGCCTGCGATCGCTATGGCATGACGATAGCGCATCAGTTCCGCCAACATCTCTGCCCGCGGAATCAACGGTTTGTGCTGCGCTATCGCCGCTTTGATTTCCGGATTGCGACGATTAATAGCGCTCGAATACACCACCACATCAGCCTTACTAACATTTCCGGCCTCATGCTTGAGAAAAATCTTCGCGCCCATTTTTTTTAAGCGGTCAGTATTGTTGGAACGCTTCAGATCGGAACCCGTAATTCGATAACCCTGGTTTAGCAAGACTTCAGCCACGCCACACATGCCTGCACCACCGATGCCAACGAAGTGAATGGTCTTTATTCGTCGCATCTCAGGGATATCACTCGCAACTGGCTTAATCATGCATCACCTCCTGACAGGTTGAAGCAATGCGCGAACTGGCATCGAGAATTGCGACTGCGCGGGCGTTGCTGCTCATGGCTTTCAACATGCCAGGGTCTTTTGTATAGTGTTCCAAAATTTCCACCACCCCAGCTAAGGACAGATCTTTCTGCTCGATCACTTCAGCCCCATTGCTGTCTTGCAACCAGCGCGCATTTAGTAGCTGCTGATTATCCTTATGGTAGGGATAGGGAATGAAAATCGCCGGTTTCCCCGCCGCTGCCAGTTCGCAAACCGTACTCGCACCGGAACGACAAAGCACCAGATCAGCCCAGCTGTAGGCGGCACTCATATCGTCAATGAAAGGTTCAACCCGGTGTGAGGCGTCTATAAGCACACCACTCGCACTATAGAGCTCAAGGGCAGAATCAAATTGTCTCTTCCCGGTTTGATGAAGAGTTTCAAGCACTTCAGAATCCATTTTAGCAATGAGCTTCGGTATCAATTGGTTTAGCGCAGCTGCCCCCTGACTCCCACCCAATACAAGAAGACGCAGCGGTCTTCCAGGAAGATCGTCCTCACGTCGCTGCGCATGCAGCGCAATGATTTCCTGACGCACAGGATTACCGGTATAAACAACATGACGGGCCTGCTTAAATGTGGCCGGAAACGCTTCCATTGCACGGTTTGAAAGCCGAAACAATAGGCGATTAGTCAAACCAGCCACTGCATTTTGCTCATGAATAAGCAATGGCTTACCCCTGAACTTCGCCGCCAGACCAGCCGGACCGCAAACAAAACCACCCATGCCCAGCACACAATCTGGTGCGACTCGCCTGATGATACGCAGGGAATGCCAGAATGCACTGATCAACATTATTGGTGCGAGCAACAAGCGCATAAAACCACTGCCTCGTAGCCCCTTGATTGAAACCTGGTGTATTGGAATATCCGTTCCTTTCAGCAGATCATTTTCAAGCCCTGTTGGTGTGCCCAACCATTCAACACTAACGCCTCGAGACATTAACTCCTGTGCTATCGAAATAGCAGGAAAAACATGCCCACCAGTGCCGGCAGCCATTATTAACACCTTCATGTCTCCTGCTGCCATATGTCGACGCCTTCTCCGCCCGAGCTGAGATCATTTTCCAGTTCGTACTGGACGCGAAGCAGAATGGCCGCCATGTAGCAACACACGATTAAGCTGGCGCCGCCCTGACTTAGAAAAGGCAGCGTCAGTCCTTTGGTAGGCAACAGGCCAATGTTGACACCAATGTTAATTAGCGCCTGTCCGGCAAATAACAATGAAATGCCGTAGGCAACATAGGCTGAGAACAGGCTGCCCTCGCGCTGCGCAACGCGGCCAATGTTGAAACCCTTAACAACAAGTAACACAAACAGGATAATCACGAAACTCACACCAGCCAGCCCTAACTCCTCGCCAATTATGGCAAGCACAAAATCATTGTGGGCCTCAGGCAAAAAATAGAGTTTCTGAATACTGTTCCCGAGACCTACTCCGAACCACTCACCACGACCGAATGCAATTAATGCCTGGGTTAATTGATAACCCCCACCATATACGTTCTCTGCAGCCCAGGGATTCAGGTAAGAAGAGAAACGCGCTATGACATAGGGCTTCATAATGGCAATGTAAGTCACAGCACCAATACATAGAACCAGCATCAACAGGAGTCGGTAAAACTTCGCCCCCGCCAAAAAAATCAGACAAAAGGCAGTTAGCATGAGAATGACGAGTGCACCATGATCAGGTTCGAAATGCAGTAACACGACGGCAGCACCTATAACCAGCATAGGCTTAAGAAACCCTGACCACTGCTCCCGCACTTCCTCAGCATGTCGCTCAAGAAAGGAAGCGATATACATCACGATAAATACCTTCGCTAACTCAGAGGGCTGCAAGTTAAAGAGGCCAAGATCGATCCAACGCGCACTGCCATTCACAACCTTGCCAATGCCTGGTACAAGAACTAATAGCAAGAGCGCGAAAGAAGCCATGAGGAGAAACCAGCTTATCCTGCGCCAGAAATGCATGGGTATATGCAAGGTGATCAGCATGCCAGCCAGCCCCATCAAGGCGAAAATTGTCTGGCGTTTGAGGTGAAAGAACGGGTCGCCATATTGACTACTGGCTATCTCGACTGAGGCTGATGTCATCATCAGTAACCCAAATGTTATTAACAGGCTGACAACGAGTAGCAGGCCATTGAAGCGGGGCGAGGGTCGCGCGCTGGCTGGAATACGATGTGAAACTGACGCCATACTCATTGCAGTTGCTCCACAGATTGGATGAAGCTCTGACCCCGGTGGCGGTAATTATCAAACATATCGAAACTTGCGCACGCAGGTGACAAGAGCACAGCATCGCCATTGACTGCGTGCTCTAGCGCAACCTTGACTGCATCTTGCATGTCTTGCGCGAAGTAAGTCTGGGTATCCGAATCCAGGTGCTCGGCTAACTCCATTGCATCCTGCCCAATCAATATCACTTCCTTACCCCACCGATTTATCACTGGCGTCAAAGTTTTAAAATCAGCCCCTTTGCTGACGCCACCTGCAATCAAAATAACGTGACCTTCTATGTGGTGACCTAACCCTTCAACCGCAGCCACAGTAGCCCCCACGTTGGTACCTTTGGAATCGTTATAGAAATCCACACCAGCTACGCTGCCTACCCACTGACAGCGATGGGGCAGGCCTGGAAATTCAGTAATGGCTTTGCGAATGAAATTAAGATCAACCCCAACTGAGAGGGCAAGACCGACCGCAGCCAGCATGTTGGCGATGTTGTGCTGGCCAAAAATCTTAAGGTCACCCACTGACACAATTTTCTCAAACTGATATGCCAGGTATTGGTCATTTTCTTCCTCCAGCAATCCCAAACCATTCGCTGACGGGCGACCAAAGCCGAAATCAATGCTTGGCAGCGCCTCATCTCCAGGCGGATAGCTATTCGCATCATCTCGGTTAATCACCACTCTGCTGCAAGCAGTAAATATCCTTTGCTTCGCTTTGAGGTATTCGTCCATCGTGGCGTAACGATCCATATGATCTGCACTTAAATTAAGCAATGTCGCAACCTCTGCACCAAGTGATGCAGTCGTCTCCAGCTGGAAGCTTGAAATTTCCAACACATAGAGGTCCCGAGGCGAATCCAGCAACAGATCCAATGCCGGCTTAGCATTCTGGCTATCAAGGTTACCGCCCAGTCCATAGTTTTTTCCTGCCCGGTCAAGTATTGCTGCCAGAATTTCCACCACCGTGCTTTTACCATTCGACCCTGTTACCGCGATAATTGGCGCGTTAACAGTCTTTGCAAAAATATCTATATCCCCGGTAATCGGGACCCCCGCTGCGATAGCGGAGGCGAGTTGAGGTGTCTTAAGACTAACCCCGGGACTGACGATGATCTCTGACGCCGAGACAAATGTTTCCTCCCGAAATCCTCCCAGCTCTATTTCTACAGAGGGGAAATCCGCCAGAAATTGCGCTAATCCCGGGGGCTCTAGCCTGCTATCGGTTACCATAAATGCCTCACCTCGCGCAGCGAGGTAGCGAGCACATGAAAGCCCGGTAACTCCCAGGCCAACCACCAATTTTTTAGCGTTCGCGGAATGATGCATCCACCAACCTCTTGCTCTGCTATCGCAGCTTCAACGTGGCCAAACCGAACAACACCAACATCACTGTAATAATCCAGAACCGGACAATAACTCTAGGCTCTGGCCACCCCTTTAACTCGAAGTGATGATGCAATGGGGCCATACGGAAAATACGTTTTCCTGTCAGCTTGAAAGAAGCGACCTGCATAATGACCGATAAAGCTTCCATCACGAAAACGCCCCCCATAATGAACAGCACGATTTCGTGACGAGAAATAATGCCCATTACTCCCAGTGCGGCGCCCAGCGCCAGCGCACCTACGTCCCCCATAAAGATTTGCGCGGGATAGGTGTTAAACCAGAGAAACCCCATGCCGGCACCTACTAGAGCGCCAGCAAAAATAACAATTTCTCCGGATCCGGTGACATTGGGGATATTCAGATAAGCTGAAAACTCGCTGTGTCCCGCAAGATAAGCAATAACCCCAAGCGCTCCACCCACCATCACCGTCGGCAAAATCGCCAGACCATCCAGGCCATCGGTCAGATTCACTGCGTTGCTAAAAAACACAATCATCAGCGCGCTGATTGCGACATAGAAAAATCCGACATCTATAGCAACATCCTTGAAGAAAGGAATGATGTAGTCGGTCTCGATGGAACCGAGAGCCGTCTCATAAAGTACAACGGAGGCAGCGATCCCCACCAGAAATTGCCAGAAAAGTTTCCAACGTGCCGACAGCCCGGCAGTGTCCTTTCGGAATACCTTACGGTAATCATCAACCCAGCCAACTGCACCAATAGCCATAGTTACGAGCAGCACAATCCAAACATAATGATTACTCAGGTCAGACCACAGTAGAGTACTCATGGCGATACTCACCAGGATTAAAGCTCCACCCATGGTCGGCGTGCCAGCCTTGCTGAAGTGGGTTTCCGGCCCATCATCTCTGACGACTTGACCGATCTGATGATAATTCAAGCGACGAATCATGCTCGGCCCGATAACCAGCGATACGCCAAGTGCAGTCAGAATACTGAATATGCCGCGCACCGTAATGTATTGAATCACAGCAAAGTTGCTATCAAACTGCATGAGATAATCTGATAACCAAACCAGCATTAGAGTTCCTCTTTGGCCTGCAATTCATTAACAACCCGATCCATTCCAGCACCCCGTGATCCCTTAATCAAAACCACGGTATTCGCATCAAGCTGATTTCTTGCGTATGCGATCAGTGATTCCTGATCGGCAAACTCTTTGGCGTTATTGCCGAAGTTTGAAACTACCAGTCCCGCATGCTCGCCAACTGACCAAAGCGCATCGATTCCGGCTTGCTGCGCGAGGCTACCAACCAATTTATGAGCACATTCAGTCTCGTCGCCAAGCTCCTTCATATCACCTGAGATCAGAATCCGACGACCGGAAAATGTCGCCAACACATCAATCCCTGCGCTAAAAGAGATTGGGCTGGCGTTATATGAGTCATCGAGGAGTAAGGAATTTGCAATGCCCTTCACCGCATTCAAGCGACCCGGTACAGCCTCAACACCGGCTAATCCGGCTTTGACGTTTTCCAGATCAGCACCCACTTCCAAGGCAACTGCAGCAGCTGCGGTCGCATTCATGACGTTATGTCGCCCTAGAAGCTTCATATCGATTTCACATTCGCCAACTGGGGTAAGCAGCGTAAATCCGACTCTGCCGTTCGGATTGCTCTGGATATCTCGCGCTATATACTCGGCTCTTGCGCCTTCCTGCAGAGAAAACTGCACGTATCTTTCTGGTGTAACGCGCTCAATCCAATCACTTACATGAGAATCATCATAATTAAGAACCGCGGTGCCGCCAGGCTTAATGTGGTCAAGAATTTCACCCTTAGCTTTCACTATGCCGGCGAGACTACCAAAGCCTTCAACATGGGCGGCGCTCGCCGTAGTGATTAGCGCCACATCAGGCGCGGCAATACCTGCACTGAAATCGATCTCACCGCCTCGGTTTGCACCCATCTCGATCACGGCAAACTCATGCTCGGCACTCAGGCGCAACAACGTCAAGGGCACGCCAATCGTATTATTTAGGTTTGCATGTGTTGCCAGGGTGGGTGCCCGCGAGCTCAGAATCGCCGCAATCATCTCTTTGACCGTAGTCTTGCCCTGACTACCCGTCAGTGCGACTACCCTTGCCTGACTGCGAAGCCTGTTCATGCGTGCAATCTGGCCCAAAGCTATGTGAGTGTCATCCACCAATAGTTGGGGGATACCAGCGGAAACCCGCTCTGACACTACCGCGCCGCAGGCGCCTGCATCCGCTGCAGCCTGCACGTGTTCGTGCCCATCGAATCGTTCACCCCTCAATGCCAGGAACACCTCGCCTGGATGAACTGATCTCGAATCAGTTGACAGAGAAGCAAATTCCACATCGTTGCCAACAACCTTCGCATCCAGGTTTTGGGCTAAATCACTAAATTGCATGGTGCTGATCAAAGTTCAGATATCTCTCTTTTATCGCTTGATAACTTACTCAGCTACCCGTTCTCTGGGACCGAGACTTAAGTCCTAGACGAACGTGATTGGCGTCACTAAAAATAGAACGCGCGCCATTAGACTCCTGGTAATTCTCATGACCCTTGCCGGCTACCAGAATCACATCGCCCTCTTCCGCCTCTTTGATCGCGTGATCAATGGCTTTGGCGCGGTCGCGAATTACAAGCGCACTTCTCGGATCTGTCATCCCGCTGCGAATATGCTGCACGATTCCATCCCCTGCTTCGTTACGGGGATTGTCATCTGTGAGGATTATGCGGTCCGCAAAATGCTCAGCTATTTCTCCCATCAATGGGCGCTTACCTTTATCCCTGTTGCCGCCACAGCCAAACACACACCAGATCTTCCCTTTAAAGTGATCTCGCAGCGCGGTTAAGGCACTGCGAAGCCCATCAGGTGTATGGGCATAGTCGACTACCGCAGTGACATCCGCTGAGTCACCCACAATTTCCATGCGACCAGAAACAGGCTTAAGATCTGATACTCTGTCACACAGCAATTGCAGCTGGCCTTCATTCTCAATTTTGAGATAACTAATCAGGATCGTGATGACCGCAAGAACATTGCTGAAGTTAAAGTAACCCAGTAATCGTGCGTCTAGTTCAGCTGCGCCAACAGGTGTAACGATTGATGCTTCAAAGCCGTTACGCGTGAGCGTCGCGCTGCTTGCATACACTGATGCGATTTTATTGCTGAGGCTATAAGTGGATATCTCAACTCCATTAGCTACCGCATTGATAAAAGAAAGCGCATAGGGGTCATCCAAATTCACAACGGCATTGCGCAACCCCGGCATGGTGAACAACATGCGCTTGTTCGCCGCGTAAGCCTCCATACATTCGTGATAATCCAGATGGTCTCTGGTCAAATTGGTAAACACGGCGGTGTCAAAATTTACAGCCGCCACTCGCTTCTGATGCAGGCCTACAGATGACACCTCCATCGCTACTGGGTTTACATTCCTATGGGATAGCTCTGCCAGGGCCATTTGAGTAAAGACGGCATCCGGCGTAGTTAGTTCCGTTTCCAACAAATCCTCATAGGGGCCATAACCCAGCGTTCCAATAACCCCGCAGTTCTCTCCCCCAGCCTGTAGCAGCTGCGCAAGGAACTGTGTACAACTGGTTTTACCGTTAGTACCTGTAATTCCAAAAACAGTGAGCTCCTCACTGGGTTTACCGTAAAAGCGCGCCGCGATTTCACTGATCTTCGCCGTTAGATTATCGATCGCCACAACTACCTTGCCATCGACCACACGAACACCCTGCCATTCGCCCCCCGACTCAGCCAGCACAGCGGCCACACCTTGCCGAATTGCGTCTGCAATAAAATCTCTTGCATCATGGTTACGACCGAAATAGGCGATAAATAAATCACCTTTACGGAGTCTTCGGCTATCGATCTGAATCCCGGTAACGACGGCCTGCAATTCCGGCAAGCTATCATTCTCGATTGCAACGAGGCCTGTAATCAGTTCCAGCAATACAGCGTGTGAATTCATGTCTTCAGCGGTACTAGTAGTCATGGGGAGGAACCACTCCAAAGATTCTTATCAATCACTTTGTCAGGAGGGACGTTGAGAATTCGCATGGCGCCAGTTGCGATCTCTGAGAACACCGGGGCCGCCACCTGGCCACCATAATGCTCTTCTCCCTTGGGCTCATTGATCACCACAACCACGACAATTTCAGGGTCGGAAGCCGGCACCAGCCCAACGAAGAATGAATTGTGCAAATTATCTTCATAACCATATTCACCCACGACGTGCGCTGTTCCAGTCTTACCTGCCACGTCATAAAAGGGGATATTTGCTTCCACAGCAGAGCCGCCGCGACTTGAATCCACGACAGTTTCCAGCATATCAAGCACCTGGCCCGCTATTACCGGACTAATTACTTGTTCTCTGGGCAATGCATCGATATCTGCTTCGCTAAGCTTCAATAATGAAACTGGCTTTAGGACACCTTCGTCAGCAATAACTGAATAGGCCCGTGCTAGCTGAAGCGCAGATGCTGATAGTCCATATCCATAGGATAGAGTCGCTGTCTCAATCCGGCTCCAACGCCGAGGGTTTGGCAACACGCCGCTGCGCTCTCCAGGAAATCCAGTGCCTGGGACTTCGCCGAATCCAACTCGTTGCAATACGTCTCGAATCGGTTCCGGGCCAATTTCAAACGCAATCTTGCTAGTGCCAATATTGCTTGACTTGGTTATGACTTTTGACAAAGTCAGGGTGCCATAGTTAAAGATATCCCGAACTTCATTCGGCCCAACCATCATCCATCCCGGACTGGTTTCGATAATTGTGTCGGGATCAAACAGGCCCGATTCGAGCGCCGCAGCAATGGTAAAAGCCTTCACTGTAGAGCCGGGCTCAAATACATCCGTAATTGCGCGATTACGCAATACACTGAAGTCTGTCATGTCTGCTTTGTTGTGAGGGTTATAAGAAGGCTGATTGACCATTGCCAGCACTTCACCCGTATCCACATCAAGAATCAACGCAGAGGCGCCTTTAGCTCTGCGGGTTATGAATTCAGCTTTCAAAGAGCGATACGCAAGATTCTGCAGCTGGAAGTCTATAGCTAGCGTCAGGTTATTCCCTGGCTCCGCGGTCTGAATCATATTGAGTTCCTCAATAATATGACCACGACGATCCTTGATGACCTGGCGCCGGCCCGGCACGCCTCCTAACCAGTCGTCGTAAGTGAGCTCTAACCCTTCCTGCCCAATGTCATCGACGTTACTGAAACCGATCAAGTGAGCAGCAACCTCTCCTTGCGGATAGAAGCGCTGATACTCCTGCTGGGAGTACACATGTCCCAGCTTGAGATCCATCACTCGCTTTGCATCCGCGGGCGCAAGCCGCCTCTTCACATAGAGGAATTCCCGATTAGCGTTATTTGAAATCGTGCTTGCCAGCACCTCTGGATTCATTTCCAAGGCAGCGGCCAGTGAATAGACCGCTTCAGGCGTCTCCACCAGCTCACTCGGGTTGACCCATATGGACTGCACAGGCGTGCTGACGGCCAGTGGTTCACCATTGCGATCAGTGATAAGCCCGCGATTTGCTACCAAAGGAATTGTTCGAATAGTGCGCGCGTCTCCCTGCCCCTGCAGAAAATCTCTCTGCAAGATGTGCAGAGCACTGAGCTTCCAGGCTATGGCCACCACGCAAAGCAGCATGGCTAACATAATCGAGAGTACACGCCATTGGCGGATTGCAGGTCTAAGGCTTTCTAGCATCACGTCCCACCATCACAATACTATCTATTTCAGGCACCTGCATGCGCAGCTGCTCTGCTGCTTTCTGCTCAATTCGGCCATCAAGTCCAAACGTGCTCTGTTCAAGTAACAACTGGCCCCACTCCACATCTAATTGGTTGGCCTCTTCACGAAGCATCTGGAGTTCGTTGAATGCAAACCTGTTTTCATGGGTGGTTTTAACAACCATTAAGCCGGAAACCAGGACGGTGCCAAGCAACAGGAAAAGCATCAAAGATCTGGTCGACCCCACACCCAACCACAACAATACTGGCTGCGATGTAGGTTGTGATGTTGATTGCGCAGGCTTGACAGGGCCCCGCGATTTTCCTTTCACTGCTGTTTTCATGTCGCCATTACCTTCTCCGACTGCAGCTTTTCTGCGACGCGCATGACAGCGCTGCGGGCACGAGGGTTTTCAGCTACTTCTCTTACGGATGGCTTTATTGCTTTTTCTATTTTCTTGAGCGTGGGAGCCAACTGCGCTGCTGTGACGGGCAGCCCTCGCGGATATTTGTCGCCGCGGGAACAATCGGCTATGAACTGTTTGACCATGCGGTCTTCCAGTGAATGAAAGCTAATCACCACAAGACTGCCACCTATCGCCAGGTTGTTTACGGCTACCACAAGCGCTTTTTTCAATTCACCTAATTCATCATTCACATGAATACGAATCGCCTGAAAGGCTCGGGTTGCAGGGTGTTTGTCTCTTTCCCATGCCGGATGCGCCGCCTTGACTATCTCCGCGAGTTGCAGAGTCCTGTTAATCTTCTGCGCTTTTCTGGCATTTACGATTGCACGCGCTATGCGACGTGAATGACGCTCTTCACCGAACTGGTAAAGCACATCAGCTATTTCTTCTTGTGCTGCAGTGTTTACCCATTCCGCCGCAGATTGCCCATCATCACTATCCATTCGCATATCCAATGGCCCGTCTCGCATGAAGCTAAAACCACGGTCCGGGTCGTCCAATTGGGGCGAAGAAACCCCTAGATCAAACAACACACCATTTACCTTGCCCTGAATTCGCTGCGCCGCGATGACATTTTCCATTTTCCCAAACTGCGTTTTACCGACGACCAACCTCAGGTCTTGTGTCGCCAGCTGCTGCGCCACCTCGATTGCCTCCGGATCGCGATCCAGCGCAAGAAGATGCCCCTCCACACCTAACTCGTTCAAAATAGCTCGCGAATGTCCCCCTCTCCCAAAAGTCGCATCGATGTAGAAACCTTCCGACTGAATATTCAAGGCTGAGACTGCTTCCTCTGCTAATACCGTTTTATGAAGCCCATCTCGTTCATCCATCTCCGCCACCTATAGCGCGAGCGTTCTTAATTTCTCTGGCAATTCACCTTCCGTTGAATTCTCTGTTAACCAATGGTCTCTCTGCGCAGTCCAGCTGGCTTGATCCCAGATCTCCAGTTTTTTTCCCTGCCCTATCAGGCAAACGTGCTTTTCCAACTGCGCGTACTGCCTTAATTCCTGAGGCAACAAAATTCTCCCGCTGTTGTCTAATTCAAGGTCATTGGCATGACCGATAAGGAGGTGCTTAACGCGCTGTGACATTGGATCAAAACTGGAAAGGGATTCGATTTGCCGTTCAATTTGCTCCCACTCAGCTAACGGATAGAGAAGCAAGCAACGGTGATTGGTATCAATGGTGACAACCAGATGCCCAGAACAAGACTTGACCAGCTGCTCACGATAACGTGCAGGCATGGCCATTCGCCCTTTTGCGTCCAGGTTGATTGTATTGATGCCGCGAAACACGGTTTGTCCCCATTATTATGCGTGATTTTTTTTGTCCGAGGGTTTCCACTATCCCCCACAAATGGACAAAATATTCCACTTTTCGCCACAAAGAAACACTATAGGCAGTCATCGGCACCTGCGCAAGACAATTTATGTATTTTTTTCAAGAATTTACGTGAACATGCCGCTATCAGGAGTGAATCTGCTGCGATCTTGTAGATAACTGAAGGGGGTAAAGCGAGAAATAACAGCCGGATATCCAGGCTATTTAAAGTAATTTCTCAGGTATCCAGCTGAATTGACGTCGTCAAAAGCTGGGAATCGGGGGAAAAATGTGAGCCAGCCTGTAAGCCGGGTTCTGTCGAGGACAATTATTCATCTACAGCCTGCGTCACCGCAGACTTGAAGCGGCCTACCCGAATCCAATGCGAGCAACACTTTAAGATTCCTATTTGGCCTTGCTCCGGGTGGGGTTTACCTTGCCACGAACTGTTACCAGTCGCGCGGTGCGCTCTTACCGCACCATTTCACCCTTACCTGCTCAAAAATGAGCTGGCGGTATGCTTTCTGTTGCACTAGCCGTAGGTTTACACCTCCCAGGCGTTACCTGGCACCCTGCTCTATGGAGCCCGGACTTTCCTCCGCCTGCTCTCACTCCAAGAGTGAAAACAAACAGCAATTGCCCAGCTGACTCACGCACAGCTTAGTGGCAAGTTAGCATCTGCGCAATGGGGATTGATGATTAATCCAGCTTTTTGTCAGATGCCAGCACTCGCCGGTACAAATCATTTTTTGACACACCCAGAAACGTACTGGTTAAAGACACTGCCTTCTTCATCGACATCTCTTCCCGCAGCAGCGCTACCTGCAGTTCCGCTTTATGCATCTCAGCGTCCTGCCTGCCGACTTCATCACATCCTGCCAGGACCACAACGAATTCACCTCGCGAGTGATTACTGTCAGCTGCAAGCCAATTCACCGCAGCAGCAAGCTCACCAAAGAAGTGCTGTTCGAATTTCTTGGTCAGCTCGCGACCAATAAACACTTTGCGAGAAGCACCGAAATGCGCAAGACACGCGTCCAGCATCACGTCGATTCGATGTGGGGCCTCATAAAACACGAGAGTTCGTTGCTCAGAGACTAATTCATGGAGGCGCTTGTCCCGCTGCCCTGCCTTAGCAGGCAGAAAACCCTCGAACGTAAACCGGTCCGTTGGCAGACCAGCGACAGATAAAGCGGCGGTTAAAGCAGAAGCGCCTGGAATCGGCAATACTTCAATCCCCGCCTGACGCGCTGACTCGACAAGCCCATATCCGGGGTCTGACAATAAGGGTGTGCCAGCATCAGACACGAGGGCGACCGCTTCTCCCCCCCGAATCCTGTCAACAATCCTGCCAATAGCACCACGATCACTAAAATCATGGTAAGCCGTCAAAGGGGTCGAAATGCCGAAATGACTGAGCAGCTTGTGGGTTTGCCTGGTATCTTCAGCAGCCACCAGCTGGACCGACTCAAGAATGTGAATTGCGCGCGCAGACATATCTCCGAGATTACCAATCGGCGTGGCAACAACGTATAGTGCTGCCCTTGTCTTTTCTCCAGACTGTGATTCTGATTTCTGCAAAAAATTGCCCGAATAGCTTTCTTGTATTAGTCTTTTTCGATTCAAATCATCCTTCGGCAAACTATGTTACCGCGCTCCACTGCCACAGCTCCATGCAAAGTTTTAATGATTGCCCTGCTCACTGGGTGCGGCGCGACTGAGATTTCGGCGCCTCAGCCAGCTGCACCAGTAAACACCGCCGTTGTGCAGGCTGAGGCACTGGTTCGAGCCGCAGGAGAATCATCAGGTGAAACGGCCGCACGCCTGCTTCTGGAAGCTGCTCAGATTTATTTCGATGAAGCCAACTATTCCGACGCGCGCGAGCTGACAAATCGGGTTCAGACCCCTGCCAGCCTGGCCACAGAATCACAGCTGGACTATGCCTTATTGCAGGCGGAATTAGATATGGTTTCTGGCGATTCTGCTGCGGCTATGCGCTGGCTTACGGGGAACCTGACCCAGAGCATGACTGAAGACAGCCCCAACGCGCCTGAGTTTTACACAATGCTGGGTTCCCTGCATGAAGACAATAATAATTTAGCCGACGCTATCAATGCTTATGCAATGGCCGCAAGACAAATCAACCATCCGGACGCAGCGCAAATTGTCGAGCGCCTTTGGGCACAGCTGCAAAGTCTCGAAGCAGAAGAACTGGAACAACTAGCCGCCAGCGCGGACAGTTACCAGCTGCTCGGCTGGATAGAATTGGGGCGGGTTTATCGCACCGACGAATTCAATATTCGCAGCCAACTCGACGCCATCGAGCGCTGGCAACAGGTATGGACCAATCACACTGCCGCGCAAATTCTACCTGCTGACCTGGCCTCATTGCAGTCCCTATGGGATGCCAGACCTCGGAGAATCGCCCTCTTGCTGCCGCTACAGCAGACTGCTGGCATCGCCATACAGGAAGGCTTTCTGAGCGCGTACTACGAAGCGCTGGCAGTAAGCCGAGAGGTTCCCATCATCTCAGTGTATGACACTTCAGGCCTGCTTGATGTAGAGCCTATCTATCAGGACGCGGTAGCAGCCGGCGCTGACTTGATCATTGGGCCACTGAATAAAGATCTGGTGAATCAACTCAATTCCGGAGACCGGTTGCCTGTTCCTACCCTGGCACTGAATTACTCGGATTCACCACAAATCATGACCGGCAACCTGTTTCAATTCGGACTGGCACCGGAGGACGAAATTTTCCAGGCTGCGGCACTCGCCTGGAACAGCGGACATCGCCAGGCCGCCATCATCGCGCCGGATACTTTTAATTACGTTCGACTGCGCACAGCATTCGCCGATGCCTGGCAAAATCTGGGTGGCAGCGTGGTGTCCAACGCGACTTACGGTGACACCAACGACTATAGTGATGTAGTTAAACGGCTGATGGCAATAGATTCCAGTGAACAGCGAGCCGCTGACCTGTTGGACCTCTTACCGAGGGCCGACCTCGAGTTTACGCCCCGCCGCAGGCAAGACATCGACTTCATTTTCCTGGTGGCCAACCCGCGTCAGGGCCGGTTGATAAAACCGACGCTGGCTTTCTACTTTGCGGGTGACATTCCTGTTTATGCCCTACCTTCTATATTTGATGGCACAATTGATTCTGCCGAGAATCGGGATCTGGAAGGCATCTGGTTTACGGATGCTCCATGGTTACTCGACAGCGCACCCCCACTGCGGCAGCGTGCTGATGCCGAACTACGGCCGGTACCTGGCCCACTGCAGAGGCTGAGAGCACTCGGAGTTGACAGTTTTCGACTCTATCCACGCCTGCAACAGTTAGCGAACTCCGAGGTGCTTAGCATACCCGGAACCACCGGCATCCTGAGCCTTGCAGGCAACCAGCGCATTTATCGAGAGTTGGAAGTTGCCCGCTTTCGAAACGGCAAAGTAGAACTGCAGGCGCTGGATATCTCGGCCAACCTCGACTAGTGCTTCCCAAGTTCTAAATGCTAAAGGCCCAATTAGGCAAACTTGCAGAGCGTGAGGCAACTCGCTATCTGAAATCTCAGGGGCTGCGCATGGTTGTCAGCAATTTCTCCTGCAAGTTTGGGGAAATAGATCTGATCATGACAGCGCATGCACAAACACTGGTGTTTGTTGAGGTCAGGTCCCGCCGCGAGCGTGTTTATGGCTCTGCGCTAGATACAGTAACTACTGGCAAGCAAGGTAAAGTCAGGCGCACGGCAGAACTTTTTCTCCAGTCGCACCCGCAGTATCAACACTTTAACTGTCGCTTCGATGTGGTAGGAATACAAACCGATAGCAAGCATCCGGAGCGCATTACCTGGATTCGAAATGCGTTTTATTGAAACTATTCCTGCATTTAACAGTCTACGATTGCAGCAAAACCCTGTAACAGTCGGGTAAAACCTGCCGATATAAGATACACCTGAGCCGCACGCAAGAGGCTCCCTACACTTTCAGCATTTGAAGAGCATATAGATGGATTTACAGGACCGAATACTCGGCCATTTTTTGGAGAGCATCGAAACCAAGCAGAAAGCGGCTGGAGATCTAGTTGCTGTCATCCAGATGGCTGGAGAGACCATGGTTGGTAGTTTGCTCAACGATGGCAAAATTCTTAGCTGCGGTAATGGTGGGTCTGCGGGTGATGCACAGCATTTTTCCGCTGAGCTGTTGAATCGATTCGAGAAAGAGCGCCCTGGGCTGCCGGCTATTGCCATTACTACTGACAGTTCAACCTTAACCGCAATCGCCAATGACTATAGCTATAACGAGATATTTTCAAAGCAGGTCAGCGCACTGGGCCAGAGCAATGACGTCCTACTGGCGATTTCCACTAGCGGGAATTCAGCGAATGTCATGGAAGCCATGAAAGCGGCTCACGAAAGGGACATGAAGATAGTCGCACTTACCGGTCGCGATGGCGGCGCCATGGCAGACCTTTTATCAGCGGAAGATATTGAAATTCGAGTGCCTGCGGATAGAACGGCTCGAATACAGGAGGTTCATCTGGTAGTGATTCACTGCCTTTGTGATTACATTGACACTAAACTATTCGGAGGAGATGACGCATGAATCTGAATTCAGCAATACTGCTGTTACTGGCACTAGCGATGTCCTCGTGCACAACGATTTTAACTGCAACAACTGGCGACCAGGGCATACAGGAAGATCCCACTGAGCGAACCACTGGCACCATAATAGAAGATGAAATAATCGAGACAAAAGTCGCGGTGAATTTGCGTTCGCAGGAGCCTGCTTTCAAGGAATCCAATATTGATGTGATAAGCCACAACGGCGTTATCCTGCTGGTCGGTCAGGTCGAATCAGACGCTTTACGAGCCCGCGCAACTGAGATCGCCAGCCAGGCAAGTGTCAAGATTAAGCGTATTCATAATGAACTTGAGGTGGCGGGCAAGACCGGCTTACTGGCTCGCAGTAACGATACCTGGATCGCCACCAAGGTGCGCACGCTCATGCTCACCAATAGCAATGTCCCTTCTGATCAGGTCAAAGTCGTTACTGAGAACGGCGCTGTTTATTTGATGGGCATGATCAGTCAGGTGGATGGTGACAGCGCGGCCAACCTGGCTCGCAATGTGTCCGGTGTCACCAAAGTGGTGAAGGTATTCGAATACATTAACTAGTAGAGCTAATCAGCTATTTTACTAATCTTAAAGGAGGCTTGATGCCTCCTTTTTTTGGCTCTGGAGGTTCGGGTTGAGGAGCATTAGGGCCAGCGTCATCAGGACCGGAAGGTTCGGGGGGCGAGATGCTTGGATCGAATATCATGCCCTGACCGTTTTCTTTGGCGTAGATCCCACACACCGCCGTAATGGGCACAAAGACTCGCTTTGGGATTCCAGCAAAGCGCCCCTCGAAATCAAGTCGTTCATTACCTAGCTGCAAATCGGTTACGGCCACGGGCGAAATATTTAGTACGATTTGCCCGTCTCGAACATGCTCTTGTGGCACTTCAACGCCGTCTTCGAAAGCGTTGACCAGAACATAGGGCGTACAGTCGTTTTCAATGATCCACTCATATAGCGCCCGAACGATATAGGGGCGACTGGAAGTCATTGTCATGGCATGGTCACCCTTGGGGTGAAGAAGAAGCGAGGTCTTAGCCCGGAAGGTGCCAGGTCTACACCATTTCTTTTTCTTGTTCGGAAAAACTTGCTAATATCGATTCACGCTCGAATAGGCGCTCACGATATTCCAGTAACGGCTTTGTAGTCTTGTTTTTAGGTAGTTCAATACCCATAACTGGCAGACGCCACAAAATTGGAGTCACAACGCAGTCAACGATGGTGAACTCGTCGCTCATGAAGAAAGGCTTTTCGCCAAAAATCGGCGCGATAGAGATCAGGCTTTCACGCAGTTCCTTTCGCTTCTTTTCCAACTGGGCCGGTGTACCATCGCGAGCCATGAGGCTATCTACGAGTCCGCACCAGTCTTGTCTGATCCGATAAATCCATAGGCGGCTCTGCGCTCTAGCCACCGGGTAAACAGGAAATAAAGGCGGATGCGGGAAGCGCTCATCAAGGTACTCCATCATGATGTCGGCTTCGTATAGCACCAAATCTCTGTCAACCAGCGTAGGCAATGTGTTGTAAGGGTTGAGAGATGCCAAATCCTCAGGCTTGTCACTCGGGTCTACGTCGATTGTCTCAACGGTGACTCCTTTCTCAGCAAGTACGATACGCACCCTGTGGCTATAGTGACTCGTGCCATCTGAATAAAAAGTCATTGACGATCGTTTTGCGACCACACCCATGGTATATCCTCTAATCCTAATTCGTTATTTTAATTTCCTGCGGAGCAGGCCTGACTCAGTGATAGTCCTTGGAGAACTCGCGACCCATAAGTGCCGCTAAAATATACAACATGCCCAGAAAGGCGAGGACCCAAACTCCGATTGATTGCCTGTTCTCACGGCCTGGCTCGCCTACGTAATACATGAAGTTCACCAGATCCGCTATCGTGTTATCAAATTCATCAGCGCTCAGCGTTCCGGTTCCTTCCACATGGTGTAACTCGCATTGAGTTGGATCGTTTGCCCCATGATCGTCGCATTCGACATCACCCTGCAGCTCATGCAACACATTAGGCATACCGACGTTCGCGAAAATCTTGTTGTTAGCGCCTAGCGGGCGGCTTGGATCGTTATAAAACGACCTGAGATAGGTATACAGCCAATCCGGACTGTGCACCCTGCCGGCAAGAGTCAAATCTGGAGGTGCCGCACCAAACCAAACCTTCGCATCCTCTTCAGACATGGCGTTACTGATTGGATCTCCAATCAGGGAATCATCAAATACCAGATTCGCAAGCACGAGGTCGTGCGGAATTTCCAGGTCATTGGCGGTTCTCTCATAGCGCGCGTATCCAAGCTCGTGACAGCTTGCACAGTAGTTCATGTAAGTGCGGAATCCGCGCTGAAGCGACTCTTTGTCATCGAAATCCGTGTCAACATGCTCCAGATCCAGATTGCCTGCCGAGGCAGCCTCTGCACTGCCAGAAACCAGCATCAGCGGCAATCCGACCAGAAGTATTAGCAAAACGATGGAACCAATTAGTTGCGGGATCGAAATAAAGCGACCTGTCACCCTCTCTGGAGGCGTAGAAGTCTGCTCCTTGCGCGTGTACCAAGGCATAAGCAAGAAAAACATGAAATAGACGACAGTCATAAGCTGTGCCAATGCTGTTTTCGCCGGGCTAACCGCCTGGGTGCCAAGCACGCCCAGGATCAGGAAGCTCACCACGAATGCCAGTAGCGCCCCACGACTGTACCAGCCCTTATATCGCATAGAACGAACCGGACTCTTATCCAGCCATGGCAACACAAAAAGGATTGCGATAGCACCAAACATCACCAACATGCCCCAGAACTTGGAGTCAATCCCAAATAGCGGCACGGTAACGGCGCGCAGCATCGAGTAGAACGGAGTGTAGTACCAAACTGGCGGCACATGCTCAGGCGTCTTCAGAGAGTCAGCCTCCTGGAAGTTTGCGATCTCCAGGAAATAACCGCCCATTTCCGGCGCGAAGAACACGATCGCGCAGAATACGAAAAGAAACAGAATCACACCCGGCAGATCATGATAGATCGTGTAATACGGGTGGAATGGGACACCATCAAGTGGGACACCGTCCGGGCCTTTTTTGTCTTTGATATTGATGCCGTCGGGGTTATTGGAACCCACTTCGTGCAGCGCAAGGATGTGCAATACAACAAGGGCCAGCAACACAATTGGCAAAGCGACCACGTGTAGAGCGAAGAATCGATTCAAGGTGGCACCGGAAATCAGGTAGTCTCCACGGATCCAAACCAACAGATCTTCACCGATAATGGGAATCGAACCGAATAGCGAGACAATCACGTTGGCGCCCCAGTATGACATCTGTCCCCACGGCAATACGTAGCCCATGAAACCTTCCGCCATCAGCACAAGATAGATCGCCATGCCTAGGACCCATATCAGTTCCCTTGGCTTCTTGTATGAACCATAAAGTAGACCACGGAACATGTGTAAGTAGACTACGAAGAAGAATGCCGATGCCCCGGTAGAATGCAGATAACGCAGTAGCCAGCCGAAGTCCACATCACGCATGATGTATTCAACTGATGCAAATGCTTCTTCAGCCGAGGGGGTATAATTCATGGTTAACCAGATACCGGTGAGCAACTGCATCACCAGCACTACCATGGAGAGTACGCCGAAGTAGTACCAGAAATTAAAGTTCTTTGGGGCGTAATATTCTGAGAGATGCTTCTTCCATGCATCCATGATTGGGAGACGCGCGTCTACCCAATCTCTAAGTCCGATTAGCCAGCCAGGGCGCTGACCGGTATCGTTTTGGTTATCGGCTCCAGTAATATCGCTCATGCTGCTGTCTCCTCATCGATACCGATCACCAGGACATTGTCGTCCTCAAAGGAATAAGGTGGAACCTGCATATTTCGAGACGCAGGGGATCCACTGTAAACACGTCCGGCCAGATCAAAGCGAGAGCCATGACAGGGACAGAAAAAGCCGCCACGCCAGTCGGAATCAAACGGCTGCGGGCGCAACTCTACATGGGGAGTTGGCGAGCAAAACAGATGCGGGCAGAGTCCAACCAAAACCAGCACCTCTGGAGTGCGGGATCGATATTCGTTCTGCGCGTAATTTGGTTGTTCGGGATCCTGTGATTCTGGATCGGCGAGCCGGTCCGGGTCTTCATTCAATGTTGCGAGAGCATCCTCGCTGCGCTTAACGACGAATATGGGGCGACCGCGCCAGGCTGGAATCGGCCCCAGCATCTCACCATCAGCAAGGCGGCTGATATCAATACGCACCGGAGCACCAGCGGCGCGAGCCTTGGCACTTGGATTCCAGGATCCGAGGAATGGGACGGCAGCTCCAACTACTCCAGCGGCACCTACCACCGAAGTTGAGCCCACCAAGAAACGTCTGCGGCCAGCTTTTGTACTGTCGTCAGTCACCGTAAAAATCTCCTTGAGAGCATGCTAATTTCAATTGATCCGATCATATGGCAAGGGAATGTGGCGCGCTCAGGCGCTGAGGAGGAAAGTATTTCCTTTGCAGATCTTAAACCGCGTGAATAGTAGTCAATATTGGCTATTTATTCAAGTAGCGGGAAAGGCTTAAAAACAGTTTAAGGCTATGTTTTTATTATGATTTTTATCTTTTCGCCCGACAAAAAAAACGCCAAATTCCTGCAAGAATTCGGCGTTTTTGACAATATGTTTCCGCTTAACGCTTGGAGAATTGAGGTTTCTTGCGAGATTTACGCAATCCAACCTTCTTACGCTCCACCTCGCGGGCATCACGGGTTACAAATCCAGCTTTACGCAGCGTTGGACGCAAATCGTTATCGTACTCCATCAGGGCGCGGGTAATCCCGTGGCGAATGGCGCCGGCCTGGCCAAAACTGCCGCCACCTCGCACAGTCACGTTGATGTCGAAGCGATCGATCATCTCCAATAACTCCAGCGGCTGACGGACGATCATACGCGCTACCTCGCGACCGAAATAACCGTCCAGGGGGCGTCGATTGATAGTAATGTTGCCACTACCGCTAGTCAGAAATACGCGGGCTGTAGAGGTCTTGCGACGTCCGGTCCCGTAATATTGAGTGCTTGCCATGAGTTCTTGTTTAACCTGTTAGAGTTGCAGGGTTTGTGGCTGTTGAGCGCCATGCGGATGCTCAGAACCCGCATAAACCTTGAGTTTTTTGAACATTGTCCGGCCCAGGGGAGTCCGCGGCAGCATACCTTTGACGGCCAGCTTGATCACACGTTCGGGCGCTTTATCGCGCAACTTATCGAAGGAGATCGACTTCAGTCCGCCTGGGAATCCAGAGTGGGCGTGGTACATTTTATCGGTGGTTTTATTGCCCGTGACCTGGACTTTATCGGCATTGATCACGACCACGTAGTCACCAGTATCTACGTGAGGAGTATATTCGGCCTTGTGTTTGCCGCGCAAACGCGTCGCGATGGCAGTTGCCATGCGGCCCAGAGTTTGGCCTTCCGCATCTATCAGCAGCCAATTCTTTGGCACTTCGTTTGGTTTCGCACTGTAAGTCTTCATGATACGACTCAGGGGCTTTGGTTTAAGGAGCGCGAATACTACCGGAGGGGTGCATAATATTCAAGGGATTTTGCCTTCAAAATATTCGTCTGCAGTAAGCGCCGGGATGTAAGCCCGAGAGCGCGAAAAATAACGCCTGCAGCCGATTCGGGAATCTGTCCCAAGCAAGCCGATTTGTCAGCATGATCGATTAGGCCAGATGCTCGCGACAGAGGTAATCGTGGGACTGCATTTCGATGAGCCTGGACTGGGTCCGCTCAAATTCAAAGGCCAGCTGCTGACCTGCGTAGATGGCAGACACTTCCACCGCAGCCGCCACAATCAATTTGACGCGCCGATCATAGAGTTCATCGATCAGGCTGATAAATCGGCGCGCCTGGTCATTATGCGTGTCACCCATGGCCGGCACATTGCTGAGTATAATCGCGTGGAAGAGTTTGGCGATCTCCACATAGTCAAAGGCACTTCGAGGCCCACCACACAGCTCTTCGAACTCAAACCACACAACATCCTCAGCCATGCGCTTGACCCTTAACTCACGGTCGAGAATAGTCAGCACAGCATTCTTTTCCATGACTCGTTGATCTGGCGCGAGGTCCGCGAAATTCTGCTTTAACTTCTGGTTTGTGGTTGCGTCAATGGGGTGAAGATACAATTCTGTGTTACTGAGGCGCTCCAAGCGGTAGTCCTGTCCAGCCGAAATCTCATGGATCCGTGTATGATTTTGGATCGTGGCGATTGCCGGCAGGAATTTCTCTCGCTGGAGACCGTTTTCATAGAGCTTCTCTGGCGGGACATTGGAGGTGGCGACAAGGACGACGCCGCGCTCGAACAAGGCGGTCAGCAGGCCACCGAGCAACATGGCATCAGCAATGTCCGATACAAAAAACTCGTCAAAACACAGTAAGCGAACTTGCCGGGAAAGATCATCAGCAATAGTCTCCAGCGGGTTGGCCTCTCCCTGTAATACTGCAAGCTGGGAGTGAATGCTCTGCATGAAGCGATGGAAGTGAGTTCTTATTTTGCGGTCATCGGCTACACAGGAATAGAACAGATCCATGAGATAGGTTTTCCCGCGCCCCACACCGCCCCACAGATACAAGCCCTTAACATTGTGCCCGCGCTGGTCGCGTGCTGATAGCGAACTCAGCGCGCGCCGCCACCATGCAGGGCTGTTCGAGGGTAAACTGTTGATCTCTTGCTGCAGCTCGCTGAGCTTCTCCAGCACCAGCAGCTGCCCCGAATCTCGCGAGGTCTTTCCGCTGGCGATATCGGCCTGGTAGCGATCGATCGGGTTCATAGGAAAGCAAAAAAACAGTCGTTGGATCAGGGCTAAAACGTCTGCTGCATTCTAGGCGCGTTTGGCGTGAGAAACTAGCAGACACAGACTATTACAGCGTATCAAGTTCAATTCAGTTATACTTGGAACTCTTTGAAATTAGAGCTGCAAACAGAATTGCGGGGAAGAAACAAGTGATTTGGTTAACGGCATTCGGCGCATTGGCGGTGGGCATAATACTGGGTCTGGTCATAGCCACCCGACTCAATGTGAGCCCTTCCAAGATCAAGGATCTGGAAAGCCAGATCCGGCAACTTAAAGACAGTCATTCAGAGTATCGGGACAGCGTCAGCGACCATTTTGGCATGACCGCAGAATTGGTTCAGCATATGACTGAAAGCTATCGCGATGTTTACCAGCATTTAGCTAGCGGCGCACAAGATTTGTGCTCCGGTGAAGTTGCCAGCAAATTATTACCGGCCGATTCAGATGCAGTCTTCGACACAGCCCATTATTCTGAAGAACCCAATCCCATTGCGCCCCCGAGAGACTATGCCGCCAAGCAAAGCCCTGATCAAAAAGGGGCGCTATCCGAGGATT
This sequence comes from uncultured Pseudomonadales bacterium, assembly GCA_938091935.1. GTDB lineage: Bacteria > Pseudomonadota > Gammaproteobacteria > Pseudomonadales > Pseudohongiellaceae > UBA9145. The sequence goes on along the minus strand of CALKNV010000011.1, from coordinate 11,982 downwards.
TTGGCATCGACAAGACCACACCGGTCAACGACGAAGAGATTGCGCTTCCCCAGACCAAGTAGTCACTGCCCTTGTATCCCGTAAGGTTAAAGAATGGGCATGTTCATTTCTAGACAAAAACCCAATTCGGCATCTCAAGAATCAAAGCGCTGAGCTTTGAATCTATTTAACGGAACAGTAACCACAGTTAAATGCATTCAGACATTCCCGCCACTCAACTAGACTGAATTAGACATTTGACAACATAACTATCTCAAAAAGATCGCGACAGCCCCATCTATATTCGCCAAACCCCCGCCGCTTAAGATAAGCAATACAAGCCGAACGGATCATCAAACACCATCAGGCGTAGCCCGAAAATCTTGTTCAGGCAGGATTATCAATATCGATAAACTGATGCTGCAGATCAAACTGCTCCGCAAGGTAGTTACCGACCGCCTGAACGCCATAGCGTTCAGTTGCATGATGCCCGGCCGAAATGAAAGCTACACCTGACTCCCTTGCCAGATGCGCAGAGGGCTCTGAGATTTCGCCTGTTATAAAAGCGTCCACCCCTGCCGCTATTGCCACGTCGAAATAGGATTGAGCGGCACCCGTACACCATGCCACACGACGCAGCTCTTGCCCCGGGTCGCCCACACATAGGGGCGCGCGCTGCAGGCTTCTATCTATCTGCGCGCTCAGCGCTTCAAGCGTAGTGGGCTGTGCCAGCTTACCAATAAATACTATCTCGAGATCGCCAGGCCTTCCTGTAGTCGCCTCGGTTTGAAAACCAAGCAATCTACCCAGCTCAACGTTGTTGCCAAACTCCTTATGCATATCGAGAGGCAAATGATAAGCGAATAAATTAAGCTGGCTCGCTAACAGCTTCTCCACGCGCGCTTTTTTCAAGCCAGTTATGGTTTGATCTTCGCCTTTCCAAAAATAACCATGGTGGACCAGCAAACAATCAGCCCCCACGTCGAGTGCACTTTCAATCAGGGCTGCGCTCGCAGTAACGCCCGTAACGAGTTTGTTGATCTCGTTTTTACCCTGGACCTGCAAGCCATTTGGGCAATAGTCGCGAAATAGCCGTGGCTGCAGAAGCCTTGTGAGCTCGGCCTCAAGCTGCACTCGCTGAATCGTCATTGGAAACCGCCTTTACAACGCTGTATATTGATCGCTTGTCATCATAGCACACCCACAACCGCGCTATGCGCCAAGAGCCCATGAATCACCTTCTCAAATCAATTCAATTTCTTGGCTGGCCTGTCATCTGCGGCCTGTTGGTGGCGCTGGTCTTTCTGCAATATCAGCAGCTGCAGCAACTCGCCCGCCAAAGCGTTGAAAATATACCGGTTACACCCATTCAACCCCCGCCAAGTTTTGCCGATGTCATCGCTCGAGCAGCACCATCTGTGGTGAGCATCAATGCCACCAGCGTCAACGTTGAATCTGTCGAACGTGCGTCTGAAGACAGTTTAAATCTATACCTGGGTGAGCGAGATAGTCTTGGTTCTGGAATCATAATAAGCGACAGAGGGTTTATCCTGACGAACCTACACGTGGTGGATACGCTATTCGATGCATTCGATACTGAAGTCACCTTAAGCGATGGACGCAGGACACCGGCTACCGTAATTGCCTATGACAGCAGCAACGATCTTGCGATTCTGCACATAAACATGGACGACCTGACCCCAATTAAAGTAGGGAAAGATGAGGAACTAAAAGTCGGCAATATCGTCTTCGCCATCGGATATCCGCGGCGCAATGTAGGCCAGTCAGTTTCACAAGGTATCGTCAGCGCTCTGGGCAATAGACCCAACAGCACTGCAAACTATATCCAGACTGATGCTGCAATTAATCCAGGGAATTCAGGCGGTGCCCTCATTGACCGTGAAGGTCGGCTCGTTGGCATCAACACTTCGATCATTTCTGAATCTGGAAACTTCGAGGGAATTGGCTTTGCAACGCCGGTCAGTACTGCGATTCCAGCAATGGAGGAAATGGTAGCTGAAGCAATCGAAAAGAACTCAGGCTATCTAGGTGTTATCACCGGGGAAGCGCTTAACGGACAATCTAGTCGCCTTTTCTTTGGCGTCGATCATATTCGCGGCATGCTGGTTGAAAGCGTAGACCCCGGTGGAGCGGCGGAACGGGCGGGTATAGCACCGGGCGACGTCATCACTCAGGTAGGCGCGACCTCTGTAACCAGTGGGCAGAACATCATGATGGAGATTCGTAATGCCAAACCAGGGGATACGATTTCAATCCAGGTGTACCGCAATGGACAATACTTCAATCTGCCCACTACATTGGGATTCGGTCAGGCCGTAGTCATCGAACCCCAGGACATCTGAATCCTCCCGGAAAATCCATTAGTCAAGATCAGGATTCATCCGGTATTCTGCGGATAGTGCGTGAGCCTGCAAGTGCTCGCTTCGAGCCAGTTCACTCGCTGTGCGTGCCAGCGCATGCGCACCCTGCGCCGAGCAATTCAGGATAGAAGACCGTTTCTGAAAATCGTAGACACCTAATGCAGAGAAAAAGCGGGCGGTGCCAGAAGTCGGTAAAACATGGCTGGGACCTGCGCAATAATCCCCGAGGGCTTCCGCCGCATAGCGACCGAGAAATATCGCGCCGGCATTGTCGATAAATTCCAGCACACTTTCTGGATCTTCGACTGAAATCTCCAAATGCTCAGGCGCAATGAGATTACTCGCGGCCGCTGCTTTTTCCATGTCCTCCGCCAGTATGAAGATACCTCGATTGAGCAAAGAGGTCTGGATGATGTCACGCCTCTCCATATCCCCCAGCAAGTTATCGATACTGGTTTTTACTGCTTCTAGAAAATCCGAACTTGTGGTTATCAAGATCGATTGGGCTTGTTCATCATGTTCAGCCTGAGAGAATAAATCCATGGCTATCCAGTCCGGGTTGGTTTGACCATCACAGATGATGGTGAGCTCTGACGGTCCTGCAATCATATCGATGCCGACTTCACCGAATACCTGTTTCTTTGCAACCGTGACATAGATGTTACCCGGCCCAGTAATTTTATCGACTCGCGGGATCGTTTCCGTGCCATAGGCAAGGGCCGCTACTGCCTGGGCGCCTCCCACCGTAAAAACTTTACTCACTCCAGCCAGCGCCGCTGCCGCAAATACCAGTTTGCCATCTTCACCATAAGGCGTCGGAACAGTCGCAACAATTTCCTTCACACCCGCAACCTGCGCAGGAATGGCAAGCATCAATACTGAAGAAGGGTAATTGGCCTTGCCTCCGGGTGCATAGACGCCCACTCGCTCCAGGGGACTGACCTTCTGGCCATAGACAGACCCATCTGCTTCTTGATATTGCCAGGAGGTCTGTTTTTGCTTTTCGTGGTAATCGCGAATACGCTCCGCCGCATGGGTAAGCGCCTGTCGCTGCTCATCGCTGATACTATCCAGTGCTGCCTGCAGCTGATCCGTGCCAATTACCAGATCCGACATCGATTCAGCACCAAATCCATCGAACTGGTTAGTGAGCGACAAAACCGCCTTATCTCCGTCTGTGCGAACCCGCGTGATGATATCGGCGACTGTCCTGTTGACGTCATCCGCAATCAACATTTCACGCTCGAGCAACCCCAGCAACTGGCTTTCAAACGCCGCGCTGGCAGTGGATAACTGATTAATCTTGTTTGCGATTAAACTCATGATTTCGATTCTTACCTATCCGAAGTGACCGCGTCTCGTAATTTAGCCAGCACATCCAGAATCATGGCGTTTTTTATTTTCATTGAAGCCTTGTTCACAATCACACGTGAGGAAATGTCGGCAATAGTGTCTTTAGCCACAAGACCGTTCGCTTTGAGAGTCTTGCCAGTATCTACAATATCTACAATCGCGTCCGCCAACCCAAGGGAAGGAGCTAACTCAAGAGCACCATTTAACTTGATCAATTCGATTTGTTGACCACGCTCAGCATAGAAACGCTTGGCGATGTTTGTGAATTTGGTAGCCACACGCAAGCGATCCACCGCGACAGGTGCATTCACCGGTTCAGCAGTCATCATCTTGCAGGTGGCGATCTTAAGGTCCAGCGGCTCATAGAAGCCGTCACTACCATTCTCGAGAATGAGATCCTTGCCAGCAACACCGATGTCCGCGCTTCCAAACCTGACATAGGTTGGCACGTCGGAACCGCGCATCAGCAGCAGCTTCACCCCATCTACATTGGTATCAAACAGGAGCTTTCTACTTTTTTCCAGATCTTCTAGCGGGCGAATGCCAGCCGACTCGAAAAGTGGCAGAGTCTCCCGCAGAATCCGACCCTTGGTCAGGGCGATAACGAGTTCAGTAGCAGTCATGGTGTCTATCAGGCCGGCACGCGTCGAATACGTGCACCCAGAAGCTGCAGCTTCTCTTCAATACATTCGTAGCCACGGTCTATATGGTAGATGCGGTCCACACTGGTTTCGTGATCCGATACCAGGCCAGCAATAATCAAGCTGGCAGAGGCTCTCAAATCAGTAGCCATCACCGGCGCCCCTTTCAGTTTCTGCACGCCTTCAACGATGACAGTATTGCCTTCAACCTGAATCGATGCGCCCATGCGGTTCATTTCATGAACGTGCATGAATCGATTCTCGAATACTGTTTCGGTAATAGAACCCGTGCCGTCCGCGATAGAATTCAGCGCCGTGAACTGCGCCTGCATATCGGTAGGAAACGCTGGATACGGTGCAGTGCGCAGCGAAACAGACTTCGGCCGTTGGCCGTGCATGTCCAGTTCAATCCAGTCCTCACCCACTTTAATCTCAGCACCAGCCTGCTCTAATTTGCTGAGCACCGAATCCAGGATATCTGGGCGTGTATCTTTGACTTTGATGTGGCCGCGGGTTGCTGCTGCCGCAATCAGGTACGTGCCCGTCTCGATGCGGTCAGGCATGACCGAGTAGGTACAGCCCTTCAGAGTCTCGACACCTTCAATTTCTATGGTGTCGGTGCCCTGGCCGCTAATTTTCGCGCCCATTTCCACCAGACAGTTGGCCAAATCTACAACTTCAGGCTCTCGCGCTGCATTCTCAATGACGGTTTTCCCAGCTGCCAAGGTGGCTGCCATCATGACATTTTCGGTGCCTGTCACGGTTACCAAATCCATGAAAACATGGGCGCCTTTCAATCTCCCATCCACAGTTGCCTTGATATAACCGTCTTCAACAATGATATCTGCGCCCATGGCTTGCAGGGCACTGATATGTAAATTCACCGGGCGGCTGCCAATAGCACAGCCACCGGGTAGTGCCACTTCCGCCCGCCCGTAATGCGCGAGCAGAGGGCCCAGAACCAGAATCGAGGCGCGCATGGTCTTAACCAGTTCATAGGGCGCATTGAAGTGCTCGATAGTGCTGCTATCAACTTCAACATTGAGCTTCTCATCAACCACAGGCTGCACGCCCATGCATCCAAGCAGCTCAAGCATCGTGGTAATGTCGTACAAATGAGGCAGATTGCAAACTTTGACAGTTTCCTGCGTCAAGAGTGTCGCCGCAAGGATTGGCAGCGCCGAGTTTTTAGCGCCAGCGATGCGTATTTCGCCCTTCAGGCTCACACCGCCGTTAATAATCAACCTATCCATGCCAGTTCCTATATTCGATCAATACGCAGCTTAAGAAGCGTCTTGTTCATTGGGTGTTAACAAGCGCATAGAAACCGCGTGGATCGCTCCGCTGCTGATGTGTTCGTTTAATACGCCATAGACAGCCTGCTGACGCTTCACCGCGTTAAGGCCTTCGAACATACTGCCAATAGCGTGGACCATGTACTTGCCATCACCGCCTTCGACAGTAATCTCGCACTCGGGAAAGGCTTTCTGCAGTAACTCTTGAATTTGACCTGTTTCCAATTTCTATTCCTTGAGCATCAGCTAGAAGCTGCTCGATGCGCTTATCTCCAATTATCGAGGACGACGTCTATATCATTGCCATGTTGTGACATCAGCGCCGCAAACTGCGTGTAGTATTGGCGGCCAAGGTTAATGCCAGCCAGACTCAGGTTCTTAAGTTTCCACTCTTCGTTTTCATTCAAGAACATCTGATACTGTAAGCGCAAAGCCGTGTCACCCTGGAGCTCCATGCCCACAACTGTATCTGCTCTGGGGTCAGCATTCGGATTGCTTGGCGGCAGGAATACCAGTTCTTCGCCGTTATAAGAAACCAGGGAAGCACCGTAGAATCGGGTCAGCGTTGTTTTGAGTATGTCTGCGAAGCGCTGGCGCTGCGCATCTGTTGCGGAATCTGCATAGCGGGACATCACCACGGTCGCAACCGCCTCGAAATCAACGAACGAAGTGAGCACCGACTCGATTTCGCTGAAGTAGCGCTCACGGTCACTGAGAAAGAAATCCTTAGATTCTGTAACGGTCTGTAATAGCGTCTCGACGCCCAATTCCGCAGTCTCGACCGCAGACATTTCCTGGCCATGCACCAGGGCAGGTATTAGACCCGCAATAAGCAAGATGCAGGCATATTTCTCTAATAATTTCATTAACTTATATTCCGATTCAACCCACAGTGATGGCGTTCAGACATATGCAGGGAAATAAAATGTGGCTCTAGCAGAGTTTAAGACGACGACAAGATTAACGTTCGAGACCTTAATCTGGACTTAATCCAGACTAAGGCCGGTGAGTTTACATGATTTGGGGGTTTCAATAAATTATTACTTGCAAACCAGCGCAAAGCGCAATCTAATTGAGCGCTCCTTCGAAAGCCCGAATATTCCTGCCATATGCTCCTCGACTCGGCCATTATCGTCCTCGGATTCATAGGTTTAATCTGGGGGGCAGATAAGTTCGTTTTCGGCGCATCAGGCCTCGCCAGAAACCTGGGCGTCTCCCCTCTCATGATTGGCCTGACTATTGTGGCATTCGGAACCTCGGCGCCGGAGATTTTTTCGTCAGCAGTGTCTGCCATGGAGGGACAGCCTGAGTTGGCTATTGGCAATGCGCTAGGCTCAAATTTATTTAACGTCGGCGTCGCTCTCGGCGTAGCTGCAATAATCAGCCCGCTGAAACCTCCTGAGTCGCTAATCAGCAAAGAAATTCCGGCACTTCTGCTGGTCACTCTCGCGACTGGCGCTCTTCTTATGGATCTCTATCTGGGATTCTTCGATGCTATGGTCTTGGTGGGCATTACCGCATACTTCGGCTACAGCCTGTTTCGCAAAAGAGTCAAAACCGGCACGATGGTTGAGATTGAAAAATCTGATATAAGCGAGATTAACAGCATGCAGGCGCTGGCCTATCTCGCTCTCGGCCTGGCACTGCTCGTGCTTAGCGCCGAAGCTCTGGTGCAAGCTGCCTCAACCATAGCCGGCTCCCTTGGGGTGTCGACAGCGATAATCGGACTTACTATTGTGGCGCTTGGCACAAGTCTGCCGGAACTCGCTGCGTCGGTAACCTGTGTGCTCAAGGGCCACCATGACCTGGCTATCGGCAATATTGTTGGCTCCAATATATTAAACCTCTTGGTGGTTCTGCCTTTCCCCGGCTTGCTGAGCGCGGGTTCCATAGAAAAAGAATTATTCTATCGGGACTATGCTGGCGTCCTGCTGCTTACCATGCTGCTGGCCTACTTCTGTTATCGTGGCATCAAGCGCAACTTAATGATTGGCAGGATAAATGGGGTCATATTCTTGTTAATTTATGGTGGCTGGTTTACGTTTATGCTGATACACGTTCAGCGCACCGCTGGCTTCTGATCTTCTCTAACGCAAATGACATCTACCACAGCACCCCGTTCAAGTGCGCTACGCACAATAAATATAGAGCTTCGCGCGATTGCAGACTTGGCTAATCGCATCGATGAGGAATTCGAGGCGGCGTGCAAACTTATTCTTGGCAGCAGCGGTCGCGTCGTTGTTCTCGGGATAGGCAAGTCTGGTCATATAGGCAACAAGATTGCAGCTACCTTGGCCAGTACCGGCACACCGGCATTATTCGTGCATCCCGCCGAAGCCAGCCACGGTGATATCGGCATGATTACAGATCAAGATGTCGTGCTGGCGATTTCCAACTCTGGCACCACAGAGGAAATCATGCGTCTATTGCCAGTGCTCAAACGCAAAGGGATTCCCTTGATCGGTTTAACCGGAGTGGTTGATTCTCCATTAGCATCAGCTTGCGCACATGTACTTAATGCCAGCGTCAGTGAGGAAGCCTGCCCACTGGGTCTTGCGCCCACATCAAGCACTACAGCGGCATTGGTGATGGGAGACGCATTGGCGATGGCACTGCTGGAAGCCAGAGGGTTTACCAAAGACGATTTCGCCATCTCCCATCCGGGCGGCAACCTTGGCAGAAGACTGCTGATTAAAGTAGAAGATGTAATGCATACGGGCGACGCTATTCCAGTCGTCTCGTCGGATACGTCACTATCAGACGCATTGATTGAGATGAGTCAAAAAGGATTCGGTCTTACAACTGTAATTGACGCAGGGGAAATTGCTGGCGTATTCACAGATGGCGATCTACGACGCAGCCTTGATGCTGGTGAAAATATTCAAGCAACCCGGATATCCGAAGTCATGTCGCCTACTTTCAAACAAGTGCGGCCTGGCGCCCTTGCTGCTGAAGCTGCCAAAGTGATGCAGGATTCCAACGTTTATGTTCTGATTGTAATTAGTGAAGATGGTAAACTCTGCGGAATTCTCAAGATGCATGATTTACTGCAAGCTAACGTTCTCTAGCTAACAACCGGTGGATCTTCCCTACTAATGCTTTTCAATCAAGCTCAAGATAAAGCAACCAATTTGGCTGCCAACATTTCGCTGCTGTTGTTAGATGTCGATGGTGTGCTTACCGATGGCAAACTTTATTACTCCAGCTCCGGCGAAGAAATAAAGGCATTTAGCACTCTGGATGGGCATGGTCTCAAGATGCTAATGCGGTCGGGCATAACCGTTGGCATCATCACCGGCCGAAAATCGCAGGCTGTCGAGAACCGCTGCAAGGAGCTCGGCATTACTATCCTGTACCAAGGCCAACAGGACAAACTTGATGCGCTGAGGGAAATTCTTGAGCAACGTAATCTACAGCCCGAGCAAGTTGCCTACGCGGGCGATGATCTGCCAGATTTACCTGTAATCCGCGGGGTTGGCTTAGGCTTTTCTGTTCCCACCGCGCACCCCACAGTACTGAATGAAGTTACCGCTATAGCGGAATGGCCTGCAGGTCAGGGGGCTGTGCGAGAAATTTGCGACTTCCTTCTAAGCGCACAGAAAACAGGCCCTGACTACCTCGCCTGACCCCCCCAACTCTGCATATTACGGGCACGCATGGCATTTGAAGGATTGGACTAACTACAAAATTGTGTCCTTGGTCCTGGCAAACCAGCGCCGAAGCACCTACGCTAGCTTCATGGTAAACTAGCCCATCAAATGTTGATCTGGCCGATCATGCAAAAGTTTTCAATCTTCCTGGTTGCCGCCGCCGCAGCCGCTGCGCTCTACTCGACTCTTTCGGGCTGGGTAACAATGGACGACAACTCGCCAGAATCTGGCGCGCCTCTTGAAGTAGACTATGATGGCTACAGCGAAGGTATCAACACTGTCCTGTATGATAGTAACGGCAATATCAACTACACCTTGCGCGCTTCCAGGCAGTATCACTACAAGGATCAGAGTTCCAGACTCGACGAACCTTATATTCGACTGTTCAAAGATGGTTCGTCACACTGGAACATAGTCGCCAACTCGGGCCATATTGCTGGTGAAAGCACAGACTCGGTCACAAGCAACATTAACTCTATTGATCTATCTGGTGACGTCGAAGTCTACTCCCTTGATGAATACGGCAATCGGACTGTGCTCTCAACTCAATTCCTCACTATAAACCCCGAATCAGAGACTATGGAAACCGACTTGCCTGTCGACATGGTGACTACCACTATCAAACAATCCGGCATAGGCATGTTTGCCGATTTACAGCGCGATGAGATTCAATTTTTCAGTAACAACACAGGTCGCTATGAGCCAATTCAATCAAGTCAAAACTAAGCTTGCACTTGCTCTCATAAAACTTGGCGTAGTCAGCTTTTTTATGAGTAGCCACGGCGCAGAAAACCTGCCGGTAGACTGGAATCTTGATGGCGAGTTGAGCGTCACAATCGAGGGTGATCGTCGCATCGTAAACATGGCAGACAATGTCAGGGTAACCCAGGGCAGTCTGTTTATTACTGGCGACACCGCCGTCTTCGAATACACAATCGATACTGAAGAGTTGATTCTAATTACCATACATGGAACACCGGTTGAATATCAACAGCAACTGGATGGCGATGAAGGCACCGTTATGGGGAACAGCGACACCCTGATCCTCTATTCAGATGCAGTAACAGATGACTCAATCATCGAAATGATTGGCAATGCTTTCATTCAATCCCCTACATCAACTATGAAATGCGCCACTATTACTTACGTCACCGAAAGAGATCTTATCAGGGCGGCAGAAGGCCCCTGCGAGGGTGCTCTGAGTTCAGCGCCAGGTCAGTAAGCTATGTTAAGCGCCAGCAATCTCGGCAAGAATTTTAAAGGAAGGGAAGTTGTTCGCGACGTCTCGCTGACTATCGATCAAGGGGAAATTGTTGGATTGTTAGGCCCTAATGGCGCCGGGAAGACGACTTGTTTCTATATGATTGTGGGCTTGATTCGGGCTGACAGCGGCAGAGTGACGTTGGAAGGCAGTGACGTGACGGAGCTAGCTATCCATGAGCGAGCACGTCACGGTTTGTCCTACCTGCCACAGGATTCTTCTATCTTTCGCACCCTGACTGTCGAAGAAAATATCTTGTCGATTTTACAAACGCGCGCCGAATTGAGTTCAGCAGAACAAGACTCCAAGCTCGAGAAGCTATTGGATGAATTCAACATCGCTCACATCAGAAAAAATAAAGGTATGAGCCTGTCGGGTGGCGAACGTCGCAGAACCGAAATAGCAAGAACTCTGGCCACCGACCCAAAGTTCATTTTGCTGGACGAACCCTTTGCCGGCGTAGACCCCATATCGGTAAGTGATATCAAGGCCATTATCCAGCAGCTTAAGGACCGCGGGATTGGCATTTTACTTACCGATCACAACGTGCGTGAAACTCTCGACATTTGTGAGAAAGCGTATATCGTCAGCGAAGGACAACTCATCGCGGAAGGTGATGCCGAGACAATTCTTGGTAATGACAAAGTCAGGCAAGTTTATCTCGGCGAGCAGTTTCGTATTTAGTTAATGTCCATCGCAGGTAAGATATTTGCTTACCAAACACACCCCAGCGGCGATCCAAATAAGCCTCTGATCTAGCATAAATAGTTGCGCTGGAATCGACTTAAATTCTATGCAAAACAGGCACGGTTTTTGCTATACTGAATCCTTGGTGAACGTTTAACAAAGTATCAGCAACTCAGCCTATTTAAGTAGCCGTTTCGACGGTACTCAGCAGTCCAACACATGAAACTATCGCTACAGCTAAAGCTCGGTCAGCAGTTGACTATGACACCGCAGCTGCAGCAAGCAATACGGCTGCTTCAGCTCTCCACGCTAGACCTGCAACAGGAAATCCATCAAGCCCTGGAATCCAACCCAATGCTGGAGTTGATTGAGAACTCTGATGAGGAAGAAAACACTTCATCCAACACAAGCAGTGATAGCGAAATTTCCACTAATGAAAACCCGCCTAAAGACTCCGCCGACAATCAAAACAACGATCTTGCAAAGGGCGAAGACAGCAATTGGCAAGAAGAGATCCCGCAGGACCTTGCAGTAGACAGTAACTGGGACGAGATATATCCAAGCTCACCTGCCGGCAATCAGAATTACGATTCGGAACAATTCGATTTTGAGTCCCGTAATTCGGCAGAAGAAACCCTGCAGGATCATTTGATGTGGCAGTTAAATCTGACTCCGATGTCTGAGTCAGATGAATCCATTGCGATGGCAATCATTGATGCTGTTGACGCAAATGGC